>NZ_JBEZUP010000005.1:0-306579 GCF_040636485.1 Streptomyces sp. NPDC038707 | reverse complement strand
GGGCGTGGCTCCGCGGGTTGTGGGTCTGTTCGCGTCCGGCGGCCGGTGCGGCGGTGGGTGTTTCGCCGCTGCGGGGTCCGTGCGGGTCCGGTGGCTCATGGCCGTTGCCTGTCGGTTCGGAGGTTGTTCCGGTCCGGCGTCGGGGGGCGTGGCTCCGCGGGTTGTGGGTCTGTTCGCGTCCGGCGGCCGGTGCGGCGGTGGGTGTTTCGCCGCTGCGGGGTCCGTGCGGGTCCGGTGGCTTATGGCCGTTCCCTGTCGGTTCGGAGGCTGTTCCGGTACGGCGCCGGGGGGAGCGTCGGCCCCGCCGGTTCTGGGTCGGCCCGCGTCCGGCGCGGCGGCGGGTGCTTCGCCGCCCCGTCCACGCCGGTCAGGGCCGTCCGTCAACCCCGCCCGGTCCACAGCCGTCAGGGCCGACCTGTGTGCCCCGCCCGGTCCACAGCCGTCAGGGCTGATCCGTGTGCCCCGCCCGGTTCGGAGCCGTCAGGGCTGACCTGTGTGCCCCCGCCCGGTCCACAGCCGTCAGGGCTGACCTGTGCGCCCCGCCCGGTTCGGAGCCGTCAAGGCTGATCCGTGTGCCCCGCGGCTCACCGTCCGTCAGGGCCGGCGGGCGTTCCCCGCCGGGTCACCGTTGCGCGGTCGGCCGGGGCTGTCCCGTTCCGCCGGTTCACAGCCCTTCCCGCTCCGGCGGGGCCGTTCCGCGCCGGACCAGGGTGCCGCCCGGCCGGCGCAGGGCGGCGACGAACTTGTAGCGGGAGCCGCGGTAGACCGAGCGCACCCACTCCACCGGGATGCCCTCCGCGTCCCGTGAGTGCCGGGACAGGAGCAGCATCGGCAGCCCCACGTCGGTGGCCAGCAACTGCGCCTCGCGCGGGGTGGACAGCGAGGTCTCGATGGTCTCGTCCGCCTCGGCCAGATGGACGCCGTAGACCTCCGCGAGCGCCGTGTACAGCGACGGGTAGACGGCCAGCGAGCGGCGCAGGCCGGGAAAGCGCCGCACCGACAGGTGGGTCGTCTCGATGGCCATCGGGTCGCCGCTGGCCAGCCGCAGCCGCTCGATGCGCAGCACCCGTTCGCCGGTCGCGATGCCGAGCAGGCCCGCCAGCTGCTCGTCGGCGGGCACCTCCCCGATGTCCAGCACCTGCGAGGCCGGGGTGAGGCCCTGGGCGCGCATGTCCTCGGTGTGCGAGGTGAGCTGGAGCGTGCGGTACAGCTTGGGCTGGGCGACGAAGGTGCCCTTGCCCTGGATCCGGTCGAGCCGGCCCTCGCCGACGAGTTCCTGCAGCGCCTGCCGCACGGTGGTCCGGGAGGTGTCGAACCGGACCGCGAGCAGCCGTTCGGCGGGCATGGCCGACCCGGGTTGCAGCGCTTCGGCCATCGCCAGGAGCTGCTGCTTGATCCGGTAGTACTTCGGCACACGCGCGGTGCGGCCGGGCGCCCCCCGGTGCGGATGGGCGCTGCTGACGTCGGTGGTCATGCCTGCCTTCCCGGCTGTGTCGATGGGCTCCCGTTATAGCGACCAACTCCCTTATGGTCTAGTCCAACTGAACGGTCCGGGGCGAAAGGGACGGAACGCGGAGGGACGCACTCCGGTGACTTTCTCGTAACGGCCCGGACCGGCTTCCCGAACCACCCTTGACACTCCAAAAGGTCTAGGCCAAGCTCCACCGTACTGGTCTACACCATTAGTGACCAGGTCCCGAGCCCTACGTGCAACAGCGTCGTACCGCAGGTCACCGCCGAGGGCGTGGGGGGTTAGTGGCATCCCTGAGGAGGGTGGCGTGAAGCGCAAGCTTGCGGCCGCGATCGTGATCGCGGGCATGATGGTCTCCGTGTCGGCGTGCGGAGGGGACGACGGCGACGAGGGCAAGAAGGCGGGGCCGGACAGCTTCAAGGGGGAGACGCTCACCGTCTGGGCGATGGACGGCTCCACCCCGGACCAGTGGGTCAAGGACGTGTCGGCCGCCTTCGAGAAGAAGACCGGCGCCAAGGTGAAGTTCGAGACCCAGAAGTGGGACGGGATCCAGCAGAAGATCACCACCGCCCTCTCCGAGTCCACCCCGCCGGACGTGCTCGAGGTCGGCAACACCCAGACCCCGGCCTACGCGGCCACCGGCGGCCTCGCCGAGCTCGCCGACCTGAAGCAGGAGATCGGCGCCGACTGGACGCCGTCGGTCTCGCAGTCCTCCGTCTACGACGGCAAGCAGTACGCCGCGCCCTGGTACTTCACCAGCCGTGTGGTCATCTACAACAAGAAGATCTGGGCCAAGGCCGGCCTGAAGGACGTCCCCAAGACCCGGGAGGAGTTCTTCAAGGACCTGGAGGCCATCGACAAGAAGACCGACGCCGAGCCGATCTACCTGCCCGGCCAGAACTGGTACTTCTTCGACGGCCTGACCATCGGCCAGGGCGCCGACCTGGTGAAGAAGCAGGGCGACAAGTACGTCTCCAACCTCGGTGACCCGAAGGTCTCCAAGGCCATGGAGATCTACAAGAAGTACGCCTCGTACTCCCAGGCCCCCAAGGACAAGGACGAGGCCACCCCGCAGCAGGCCGAGGTGTTCGCCAAGGGCAAGACCGGCGCCTTCATCGGCATGGGCTGGGAGGCGGCCACCGCGATCAACGCCAACAAGGCCATCGAGAAGGACCTCGGTTACTTCCCGATCCCCGGTGAGACCGCGGACAAGCCCGAGAGCGTCTTCCTCGGCGGCTCCAACCTCGCCGTCGCCGCGGGCAGCAAGAAGCAGGCCCTGGCCAAGGAGTTCCTGAAGATCGCGCTGTCCGACCAGTACGAGGGCGAACTCGCCAAGCTCAACGGCGTCATCCCGAACAAGAAGGCGCTGGAGACCAACCTCAAGGGCAACGAGGTCGCCGAGGCCATCGCCCCGGGCGCCGCGGTCGGCGGCACCACCCCGCTGATCCCCGAGTGGGGCGCGGTGGAGAACACCCCCAACCCGATCAAGTCCTACATGACGGCCGTGCTGAACGGCAAGTCCCCGGCCGAGGCCGCCAAGCAGGTCGAGGGCGAGATCAACAAGCGCCTGGCCCAGGAGAACTGATCACCCTGCCGGGGGCGCCACGACAGGGCGCCCCCGGCCCACGCCTGCGCCGTGCCACGGGCACGGCCCCGGTGTTTCGTACGGCCACGGAAGAGATGGCAACTCATGTCAGTGCAGACCGAAGGCACGGACACGGCCGGGGAGCCCGCTGTCCGCAAGGCCCGGGTGCCGGCCTCGCCGCGAGGTGACGACCGCACCTCCGGAGCCCCGTCCCGGCGCCAAGCCGCCGCCCCCTACCTGCTCCTGCTGCCCGCGCTGCTGGCCACCCTGGTGCTGCTCGGCTGGCCGCTGCTGAAGAACGGCATGCTGTCGTTCCAGAACCTGAACCCGCGGCAGCTCATCCAGCACCTCACCGAGTGGAACGGCGTCGACAACTACCAGGAGGTGCTGTCCGCCGGGGAGTTCTGGCGCGTCGTCGAGCGCTCCGTCTTCTTCACCGCCGTCAACGTCATCCTGATCATGGTGCTCGGCACCCTGATCGGGCTGCTGCTGGCCCGGCTCGGCAAGCGGATGCGGCTGCTGCTCCTGCTCGGCCTCGTGCTCGCCTGGGCCATGCCGATCATCGCGGCCACCACCGTCTACAAGTGGCTGTTCGCCCAGCGCTTCGGCGTCGTCAACTGGGTGCTGGACAAGCTCGGCTGGCACTCGATGGCCGACCACAACTGGCTGGAGACCCAGTTCTCCACCTTCGCCGTGGTCACCCTGCTGCTCGTGTGGCAGTCCATCCCCTTCGTGGCGATCAACCTCTACGCCGCCACCACCACGATCCCCCGGGAGCTGTACGAGGCCGCCGCCCTGGACGGCGCCGGCGCCTGGAAGGGCTTCACCTCCGTGACCCTGCCCTTCCTGCGGCCGTTCCTGTACGCCACGACGTTCCTCGAAGTCATCTGGATCTTCAAGGCGTTCCCGCAGATCTTCGCGATGAACGAGGGCGGCCCGGACCACCTCACCGAGACCCTGCCGATCTACGCCTATGTGGAGGGCGTCGGCAACCAGCACTTCGGACTCGGCGCGGCGATCTCCTTCCTGACCATCGTGGTGCTGCTCGTCATCACCTCGTACTACCTGCGCATGGTGCTCAAGCAAGAGGAGGACGAGCTGTGAAGCGCTCGCTCTTCGGCCGTTTCTGGCCCAACGCGACCGCCGTCGTCCTCTTCGTCGGCTTCGCGTTCCCCGTGTACTGGATGTTCGCCACGGCCTTCAAGCCGACCGGTGACATCATCTCCGACGACCCGGTGTGGTTCCCGACCGACGCCACCCTGGAGCACTTCAAGACGGCCGTCGACGCCGACCACTTCTGGACCCTGGTCCTCAACTCGGTCACCGTCACGGTGCTGTCGGTCGTCTTCTCGCTCGTCATCGCCCTGTTCGCGGCCTTCGCCCTGACCCGGATGCGGTTCAAGGGCCGGCGCGGTCTCATCGTGACGTTCATGCTGGCGCAGATGGCTCCCTGGGAAGTCCTCATCATCGCCATGTACATGATCGTCCGGGACAACGACATGCTCGACAGCCTGGTCCCGCTCACCGCCTTCTACACGATGATGGTGCTGCCGCTGACCATCCTGACGTTGCGCGGCTACATCGCCGCGGTGCCCAAGGAACTGGAGGAGTCGGCGATGGTCGACGGGTGCACCCGCCCGCAGGCCTTCGTGAAGGTCATCTTCCCGCTGCTCGCGCCCGGCCTGATGGCGACCTCGCTGTTCGGCTTCATCACCGCCTGGAACGAGTTCCCGCTCGTCCTGATCCTCAACAAGTCCGCCGAGAAGCAGACCCTGCCGCTGTGGCTGTCGCAGTTCCAGACCGCCTTCGGCGACGACTGGGGCGCCACCATGGCCGCCTCGTCCCTCTTCGCGCTGCCCATCCTGATCCTCTTCATCTTCCTGCAACGCAAGGCTGTCAGCGGTCTGACCGACGGCGCCGTGAAGGGATGACGCCCCGATGACCATCCTCGCCCCAGGCACCGACACGCTCACCCGCAACGCCCTCGCGGTGCTCCAGCCCGGCTTCGACGGCACCACCGCCCCCGACTGGGTGCGCCGCCGCATCGACGAGGGCCTGGCCTCCGTCGCCCTGTTCGGCCGCAACGTCGTCAGCGAGGACCAGGTCACCGCGCTCACCGCGCAACTGCGCGCCGGACGCGACGACCTGCTCATCGCCATCGACGAGGAGAGCGGCGACGTCACCCGCCTCGACGTGCGCACCGGCTCCGCCTTCCCCGGCAACCTCGCCCTCGGCGCCGTGGACGACCCCGGCCTCACCCGGGCCGTCTCCCGCGAACTGGGCCGCCGCCTGGCCGCCTGCGGGGTCACCTTCGACTGGGCGCCCTCCGCCGACGTCAACGCCAACCCCGACAACCCGGTCATCGGCGTCCGTTCCTTCGGCGCGAGCCCCGACCTGGTTGCCCGGCACACCGCCGCCTGGGTCGAGGGCCTCCAGTCCACCGGCGTCGCCGCCTGCACCAAGCACTTCCCCGGCCACGGCGACACCAACGTCGACTCCCACCACGCCGTCCCCCGCATCGACGTCGACGCCGACACCCTCTACGAGCGCGAACTGCCCCCGTTCCGCGCGGCCATCGCCGCCGGCACCCGGGCGATCATGAGCGCCCACATCCTGGTGCCGGCCCTCGACCCGGACCGCCCCGGCACCCTGTCCCCGCGCATCCTCACCGACCTGCTGCGCGGCGAACTCGGCTACCAGGGCCTGATCGTCACCGACGGCATCGAGATGCGCGCGATCTCCGGCACCTACGGCCTGGAGAACGGTGTGGTCCTCGCCATCGCGGCCGGTGCCGACGCCATCTGCGTGGGCGGCGGACTGTGCGACGAGGGCACCGTGCTCAGGCTGCGGGACGCGCTCGTCGCCGCCGTGCGCTCCGGCGAACTGCCCGAGGAACGGCTCGCCGACGCCGCCGCCCGGGTGCGCGACCTGGCCGCCTGGACCGCCGCGCACCGCGGTGACGCCGCGCGGACCGCGCCCGAGCCGGAGATCGGCCTGGTCGCGGCCCGCCGCGCGCTGACCGTGACCCGCGCGGGCGCCGCCGCACCGGTCACCGCACCGGTGTACGTCGCCCAGTTCAACCCGGCCCCCAACATCGCCGTCGGCGACCAGACCCCGTGGGGCGTCGCCGACGGACTGGAGCGGCTGCTGCCCGGCAGCACGTCCGGCGTCTTCACCGGCGAGGACGCCGGAGCCGCCGCCCTCGCCGCGGCCGGCGGACGCCGGATCGTCGCCGTGGTCCGCGACGAACACCGTCACCCCTGGATGCGCTCCGCGCTCGACACCCTGCTCGCCGCCCGGCCCGACACCGTCGTGGTCGAGATGGGCCTGCCGCAGGCCCCGCCGCGAGGTGCCCTGCACCTCGCCACCCACGGCGCCGCCCGCGTCTGCGGAGCGGCCGCCGCCGAAGCCGTCCTCGCCGGCTGACCTCCTCACCCCGGGCCGCCCGCCCTCACCGGCGGGCGGCCCCCTCCGTGCCTTCCTCGCGAACCGGTGGCCTTTTCACGCCCTGACACATGCCACCGGCACATGTCTCACGTCCGACCCGCAGGTGTTGTCGTCCCGATCACCCCGGAGTGTGAACGCATGCACGAGCCCGCCCCCTACCTCCACCGAGCGGCGACCGGCCGCCCCTACTTCAGCGCCGACGGCGAGACCTACCTCGCCCCGACCCCGCTGCGCGACCTGAAGAAGACCGAGCCCCTGCGCGTCCTGTCCGAGGACGACTTCGCGTTCTGGCAGACGTACGGCTACGTCGTCGTCCGCGAGGCCATCACCCCCGGGGAGGCCAAGGCCCTGCTCGACTTCGCCTGGGAGTTCCAGGGCCTCGACCCCGACCGCCCCGACACCTGGTACGAGGAACCCGAGTTCCGCTCCGAACTCGACCGCCACCTGTACATCTACGGCTTCGTGGAGGCCTACCACCACCAGCTGATCTGGGACAGCCGGCAGAACCAGCGGGTCTACGACGCCTTCGTCGACGTCTGGGACAGCCCCGAACTGTGGGTCACCCTGGACCGGCTCAACCTCAACCCGCCCAACAGGCACACCCGTTCGCGCTCCCTGATCGAACCCACCGACGAGGGCTTCGACATCGAGCTGCACTGGGACGTCGACTCCACCCGCGCCGTGCTGCCGCAGCGCGTCCAGGGCATCATCGCGCTCACCGGCACCCGGCCCGAACTCGGCGGCTTCCAGTGCGCGCCGGAACTCTTCCGCCGCTTCGAGGAGTGGCGCCTCGCCCAGCCACCCGGCCGCGACCCGGTCCGCCCCGCGGTCGACCGCGCCGAGTTCCCGGTGGTCCGCCCCGACCTCCAGCCCGGCGACCTGCTGATCTTCAACGGGATGCTCGCCCACGGCGTGGCACCCAACCTCTCTGACAACGCTGTCCGGGCCGTGCAGTACCTGTCGATGATGCCCGCCCTGGAGGAGCACACCACCCTGCGCGACTCCCGCGTGCACTCCTGGCGCACCCTGGACACCCCCGACTGGAACGCCACCCTGCTCGGCGACGCCCGTCGGCCGGAGGCCCTGCGCTACGGCCCCGCCGACCTGAACGGCCTGGGACGCAAGCTGCTGGGGCTCGACTCCTGGGCCGCCGCGGAAGGGGACCGGTGAACCGCGTCTGCCTCGCCCTGCCCACCAACCGCGCCTGCTCCGCCACCATCACCGCCCTGCACGCCGAAGCCGCCTACGCCGTACGGCACTTCGGCGCCGACGTCCAGCTGCTGATCCTGGACTCCGCCGACGACCGCACCCGGACCGCCCACGCGGACACCGTCGCCGCGCTGCCCCCGGAACCGGGCGTGACCGTGCACCACCTCGACGAGGAACACCAGCGCGCCTGGCTGCGCCGGACGGTCCGGCGTTCCGGACTGCCCGAGCCGGACCGGCTGCTCGACCTCATGCTCCCGCCCGCCGTCTCCTACGGCGCCTGCACCAACCGCGCCTTCCTGCTGGCCGCCTCCCTCGGCTGCCACTCCGTGCACCGCAGGGACTCCGACAGCACCTACCAGGTCCACGCCGGGCGGCCGGTGTTCCCCGTCCACCACGAACTGCCCTGGCTCGGCCGCCCGGCCGCCGAGGCGGCGGCAGCGGTCACCCGCACCGACCTCGGCCCGGCCCTCGCCCACCGCCCCGTCTCCCTGGCCGGAGCCTCCTTCATCGGCGAACTCTCCGTCGACATCGCGGAGATACGACGCCTGGACGAGGGCGTCTACCACGACGTGGTCGGCCTCTGGGCACCCGGCGACTGGCCCGAGGACCGCCGCCGCGCACTGGTCGAGGAGTCCTTCACCGGCGCGGGCACCGACCCCTTCACCGGGGACCGCTCGACCCTCACCGTGGTCGACCCCATGCGCGTCGACATGTGCAACGTCGCCTTCGACCGGGCCGTGTACGAACGGGTCCCGCTGCCGCCCGCCACCGACACCATCGGCAGCGACTACTTCCTCCTCCACCTGGTCCACGACGCGGGCCTGCCCGGCATCCTGCACAACCGCCACATCGAGAACTTCCACACCCCCGAACGCCGCACCGACACCGGCTTCCCCGCCTACCAGCGGCGGTTCGTCAAGTTCCTGCTGTCGATGCTCCACTTCCACCACGTCTACGACCGCATGGCCGCGGAGGGCTCCGCCGGCCTGCTCGACCCCGCCCACCGGGTCCGCCCCGACCGGATCGCACGGCTGGCGCGCGAGAGCACGGCCCTGGACCGCACCGAGAACATCTGGCGCCTGGACCGAGTGGAGACGGCGTACCGCAAACTGGGCGGCAGATACGCGCGGTTCGCCGACGAACTCGCCGGACAGCGCGGCGAGTTGCTGGACCAGGCGGCACGGGACATGGACGACTTCGCCTTCCTGACGGAGGCATGGCCGTCCCTGATCGAAGCGGCCCGCACATGAGTGCCCCGAAGCTCCCGGGCACCCGCCCGGGCGCACCCACGACCGACCACATCCTCTACGACCTCACCGGCATAGAGCACCAGTACGACACCCTGCTCAGCGAACTGCCCGGAACAGACATCCGCTTCGCCCTCAAGGCCTGCCCGGTCGACGAAGTCCTCCGCTGCCTCGCGGAGCGCGGCGCCGGTTTCGACACCGCGAGCCCCGCCGAGATCCGCCAGGCGCTGCGAGCCGGGGCACCGCCCCACCGCATCCACTACGGCAACACGATCAAGTCCGACCACGACATCGCCGAGGCCCACCGCCTGGGGGT
Source organism: Streptomyces sp. NPDC038707 (assembly GCF_040636485.1). Taxonomy (NCBI): domain Bacteria; kingdom Bacillati; phylum Actinomycetota; class Actinomycetes; order Kitasatosporales; family Streptomycetaceae; genus Streptomyces; species Streptomyces sp. NPDC038707. Next base: position 297,304 of record NZ_JBEZUP010000005.1, on the reverse strand, counting down.
CCGCACGTTCGCCACCGACAGCCTCGAGGACGTCACCGCGATCGCCGGACACGCCCCCGGTGCCCGCGTGTTCTGCCGGCTGGCCACCAGTGGCGAGGGCGCCCTGTGGGGCCTGAACCGCAAGTTCGGCTGCGGCCCCGACGACGCCGTCCGGATCATGACCGCCGCCCGCGCGGCCGGTCTCGTCCCGGCCGGCCTGTCCGTGCACGTCGGCTCCCAGCAGCTGACCGGCGAGGCCTGGCAGCAGGCCCTGGACACCCTCGCGCAGACGCTGACGGCGCTGGCCCGGCGGGGGATCGTACCGGACCACGTCAACCTCGGCGGCGGCCTGCCCGCGCTCGGTTACCGGGACCGGCGCGGCACCCCGCTCGACCCGCCGCTGGACAAGATGTTCGCCGTGCTCCGCGAGGGCATGGAACGCCTGACCGGCCTGGCCGCCGCCCCGCTCCGGTTCGTCCTGGAGCCGGGCCGGCACCTGGTCGCCGACCACGGGGCCGTCCGGGCGCACGTGGTCCGGCTGACCGAGCGGACCGGGCCGGACGGCGGGCCCGCCCGCTGGCTGTACCTGAGCGTGGGCAAGTTCAACGGCCTGTACGAGATGGACCAGGTGACGCACCCGATGGTCTTCCCGGGGCGGGAGGCCGAGGAACACGTCCCCGCCGTCGTCGCGGGCCCCACCTGCGACAGCGACGACGCCTACGGCGGCGGCCGGCACCCGGTGTCCGTCCCCCGCACCCTCGCCCCCGGCGACCCGGTGTGGATCCTCTCCGCCGGCGCCTACGCCCCCAGTTACACGACCCAGGGCTTCAACGGCATCCCCCCGCTGCCGTGCGTGTGCGTACGCGGCCCGGAAGGACTTCCCCTGACATGACCGACCTCATACGGGGCATCACCGAGGCCGACTGGCCCGCCCTGGCCGCCCTGGAGAGCGAGGCGTACGCGGAGCTCTCCCTCGCCGAGGGCGAGGACCTGCTGCGCTCCCGTGCCCGCGCCTCGGCCGGCACCTGCTTCGTCCTCGAACGCGACGGCCGGCTCGCCGGCTACGTCCTCGCCCTGCCCTACCCGCGGTTCCGCTGCCCCGTGCTGGGCAGCCCGGAACCGGCCGTCCACGACAGCGCCAACCTCCACCTGCACGACCTCGTCGTCAGCACCCCGCTGCGCCGGCGGGGACTCGGCACCCGCCTGGCGCGCCACCTCACCGGGGCCGCCCGGGCGCGCGGCTTCGCCACCCTCTCGCTCGTCGCCGTCGGCGGCAAGGAGACGTTCTGGCGCGCCCACGGCTACCGCACCCACCCGTCGGCCCCGGTTCCGCCCGAGTACGGCCCGGGCGCGGTCTACATGTCGGCGCCCGTGACCGCCCTGGCCCGGCCGCACCGGGAGGCGGTGTGATGCCCGCCCGGTCCTTCGCGCGCGCCAAGTGGTCGATCGCCGCGCTGTTCTGCTTCCTCGGCTTCCAGTACGGCACCTGGATCGCCCGCCTGCCCGCGCTGAAGACCCGGCTGGACCTCGGCGCCGGCGAGGTGGGGCTGCTGCTGATGGCCTGCGGGGCGGGCGCGGCGGTGTCCTTCCCGCTGGTCGCCGTGCTGATGCGGCGGCTCGGCTCGCGGCGGCTGTCCTTGCTGTCCGCCGCCGCCCTGATCGCCGTACTGGCCGCCCTGTGCGCCGTACCGAACTACCCGCTGGCGCTGCTCGCCGTCGCCGCCGACGGGGTCGCGGTCGGCTGCCTGAACGTCGCCATGAACGCGCAGGGCGCCGCGCTGGAGAAGGCGTACGACCGCACCGCGATGTCCCAGCTGCACGCCACCTTCAGCGCCGGGCTGCTCGCCGCCGCCCTGCTGGCCTCCGGCTGCACCGCCCTCACCGGGTCCGTCCCGGCCCATTTCGCGGTCGCGGGCGCGCTGCTGCTGCTCCTGCTCGCCGTCGCCCGGCCGGGCCTGCTGGCGCACGAGGAGCCCGTCCCGGCCGCCGGGGGCGACGCAGCCGAGCGGACGGCCCGGCGCGGGCTGCCGTCCGGTACGACGCTGCTCATGGGGTGTGCCATGGCGTTCGGCACGATCACCGAGGGCGCGATGAACGACTGGTCGACGCTCTACCTGAAGGACGTCGTCCGGGCGTCGGCCAGTGTCGCGCCGCTCGGCATCGCGGTCGTCTCCGTGATGATGCTGCTGGCCCGGATGCTTGCGGACCGCTGGCGCACCCGCTGGGGCGACGGAGCGGTGGTGCGCACCGGCAGCGCGGTGGCCGCCGTCGGCCTGGCCCTCGCGCTGGCGGCCCAGGGAGTGGTGCCCACACTGCTCGGCTTCGCCTGCGTCGGCCTCGGCGCCGCCGCCATCACCCCGTGCGTGTACGTGGCGGCGGCCGGGCAGGGCCCGGACGCCCTCGCCCTGGTCGCCGCGATGGGCACCACCGGGCTGCTGGGCGGCCCGGCCCTGATCGGCTTCGTGGCGAGTGCGGTGAACCTCACCCTGGGCATGGCCACGGTGGCGGTCTCCGCCCTGATCGTGACGGCGACCGCCTTCCGGATCCCGTGGCGGGCCCGCGGCACCGCACTCGCCGAGAGCTGAGCGGAACACGGGCCCCTAGGGTCTGCGGCGGCGGCCCGGTGCGCGGGGTGCCGGGTCGTCGTCCCAGGCCGGGGGCTCCAGCCCGGCCGGGTCCAGCAACTCCTCGCCGTACAGGTCCTGGAGCCAATTGGTCTGGTACACGGTGTCCAGGTAGCGCTCGCCGAGGTCGGGGGCGATGGCCACCGCGGTCAGCTCCCGGGCGTCCTGCCGGGCCAGCCACTCCGTGGCGGCGCTGACCACCGTCCCCGTGGAGCCGCCGAACAGGAAGCCGCGCCGGGCCAGCCGGTGGCAGGTGCGGATGGTGTCCGCCTCCTCCACCCGGATCACCTCGTCGACGTAGGACTCGTCCAGCAGCGGCGGGCGCATGCTCATGCCCAGGCCGGGGATCATCCGGCGGCCGGGCGGGCCGCCGAAGGCGACCGACCCCATGCTGTCCACGGCGACGATCCGCACCGGCCGGTGCCACTCGCGGAACCAGCGCGCGCAGCCCATCAGGGTCCCGGCGGTGCCCGTCCCGACGAACAGCACGTCCAGGCCCGGGAAGTGACCGGCGATCTCCGGCGCGGTGGTGCGGTAGTGCGCCCGCCAGTTGCCCGCGTTGGTGTACTGGCTGAGCCACACGTACCGGTCGTCCGAGGCGCACAGCGCACGCAGGTACTCCAGCCGGGTGCCGAGGAAGCCGCCGTTCTCGTCCAGGTCGGTCACCACGTGCACATGGCTGCCGAGGGCCTCCATCAGGAGCTTGGTCGACAGGTTGCACCGGGGGTCCGTCACACACAGGAACCGGTAGCCCTTGCTGGCGGCGATCATGCTGAGCGCGACGCCCAGGTTGCCGGAGGAGGACTCGACCAGGACGGAGTCCGGCTTCAGGCTTCCGTCCCGCTCGGCGCTCTCCACCATCTCGTTCGCGGCCTTCAGTTTGATGGAGCCGGCGAAATTGAAACCCTCGCACTTGAGGTAGAGGCGGTATCCGACTATCGACTCCAGATCGACGAAGAGGCTCCCTTCGTTGAACGCGTGGGGAGCGGTGATCACGGGCACGGCGGGCCTCCTGTTGCCAGGGCGGGGGGAAACGGCCTCAGCCGTACCGGCGCAGGTCGTGGAAGAAGTCGTCGACGAGGCGGAGGTCGCCCGCCCGCGCGATCTGGTCGTACACGTACTTGCCGACGGCCAGGTCGAGGACGCCGAGGCCGAAGGGGGAGAAGATCACCGGCTGGTCGTTCGGGGGCGCGGCCCGGCCCAGCAGCACGTCGTTGAGGGTGCCGTTGAGGAAGTCGCGGTTGCCGGTGCGCTGCTCGGCCAGGTGCGGGGAGGTGTCCGCCTTCAGGCAGTGCTCCACGTCGTCCACGAAGTTGGCCGAGGCGAGCAGGACCTCGGGGGCGAGGTCGCGCAGCGAGATGTGCAGGACCAGCGGGTTGTGGTCGAACCACGCGGGGGTGGTGACATGCGGCCGGCCGGCGACGGTGGCGAACACGACCAGGTCGCTGGAGCGGATCAGGCCCTCCGCGCTGTCGTGGACGGTGACCGGCTCGGTGGCGCCGGTCTGCCGCAGGTAGCCGCAGAAGCCCTCGGTGCTGGCGGCGGACAGGTCGTGCACGCCGATCGCCTCGAAGGTCCAGCCGGTGCGGGCCAGGAAGGTGTGGATGTAGCGGGCGATCAGCCCGGTGCCGCAGAACCCGATCCGGGTCGGCCGGGGCCGCTCGCGGCTGAGCCGGTCGGCGGCCAGCGCGGCGGACGCGGCGGTCCTGGTCGCGCTGATGATGGAGCTCTCCAGGCAGGCGAACGGGTAGCCGGTGTCGTGGTCGTTGAGGATGAGCACGGCCGAGGCGCGCGGCAGCCCGGCGTCCACGTTCTCCGGGAAGCTGGAGATCCACTTCAGGCCGTCCACGTGGACGGAGCCGCCGATGGACGCGGGCAGCGCGATGATCCGGGAGGAGGGCCGGTCGGGGAAGCGCAGGAAGTACGACGGCGGATTCACCGACTCGCCGGCGCCGTGCAGCCGGTAGGTGGTCTCGACCAGCTCCACGATCCGTCTCTCGGCCCCTTCCAGGGCCTTCTTGACCTGCTCACCGGGGATCACCGCGAACGTCGGCACGGACGGCGCGCCGGACTCGGCCGCGCGGGCGGTGTGGGGCAGTACGTCGGTCATCGTCCGCTCGCCTCCGGGGTGAAGGAGCCGTCGGCCACCTGCCGCGGCTCGGCCATGGCGACCAGGACCCGCCGCTCACCGGTGAACGGCTCCCTGCTGTGCGCGGTGCGGATGTTGTCCACCAGCAGCAGGTCGCCGGCCTGCCAGGCCTCGCGCCGGGTGTGGTCCTCGTACGTGGCGTTCAGGCGCTCGACGACGTCCGCGCCGATCGGGCTGCCGTCGCCGTAGCAGGTGTTGAACGGCAGACCGTCGGGGCCGTACTCGTCCACCAGGTACTCGCGCACCTCCGGGGCGAGGGTCCACTCGTTGAGGAAGGCGATCTGGTTGAACCAGCAGCGGCGGCCCGTCACCGGGTGCCGGACGACGGCGGCGCGGCGCTGCCGGGTGCGCAGCGAGCCGTCGGCGAGCCAGGTGAAGTCGATGGCGTTGGCTCGGCAGTAGTCCTCGATCGCGGCGCGGTCGGCGGTGCCGAAGGACTCCTCCAGGGAGGCGCCGATCTCGTCGTTGTAGCTGCGGGTCAGCAGCCATCCCTCCTGCTCGAATCGTTTCTTCAGATCGTCGGGCAGCGCCTTCAGGACCTCCTCGGCGTCGGCCACCGCGGTCGCCCCGCCGGACTCGGGCGGGGTCAGGCACGCGAACAGCAGCAGGGCGGGCACCCGCAGCTGGTAGCTCAGCTCGTGGTGCATGCACATCGGCTGGTTGGCCGGCCAGGGCGTGGAGGAGTACAGCCCCGGGCCGACGGCCTCGCGCGGCGCGAACGCCTCCGTCTCCGTCACCGGCTCGCCCGCCAGCCGGGTGAGGACGGCACCGGCCCGCCCGGCGTCCGTCAGGCCGAGGCCGCGTACGAGCAGCGCGCCGTGCTCGGTGACCCGCGCGCGCAGCGCCTCGCGGTGCTCGGCCGCCCAGCGCACGGGGTCGTCCGGCGGCGCGACACGCAGCAGCGCTGGTCTGTCCGGCCGCGGCTCCACGTCGAGCGGTGCTGCCAGGGATGAGGACGGCATCTCGGTTTCCTTTCCAGTCACCCGTCGGTGGGACGGGCCCTCAGGTGGAGGCCAGCGGCACGGCCGCGGTCAGGACGGCCCGCGCCGCCCCGTCCGGGCGCGTGCGCGGGAAGTAGTGGCCCCCGTCGGGCAGCTCGTGCAGCTCGACGCGGTCGGCCAGCAGCCGCCAGTCCCGGTGGCGTTCGGCGTAGCCGGCCGTGTGCGGGTCGTCGGCGGCCACGACCACCGTCACCGGCGCGGACAGCCTCACCCGCGGCGGGGAGGCGAGCGCCGCCAGCAGGTAGCGGTGCGCCGACAGACAGTCGTGCCGGTAGGCGGCGCCGATGTGCTCGGCGTGCCGCTCGTTCAGTTCGGCCAGCTCGGGATAGCCGCTGTCCGTGGCCAGCCGTGCCGCGATCTCCGCGTCACCGCTGCGGGTCAGTGCGTCGACGGCGGCACCGCGCTCGGCGGCGGTGCCCAGCAGCTGGGCGCCGAGGAACACCCGGGTCACCCGCACGCCCCGCCCGGTGAGCCGGCGGGCCGTCTCCAGGGCCGGGGCGGCGCCCGCGGAGTGTCCCCACAGCATGACCCGGGTCAGGCCGCGCGCCATGACCTCGGCGGTGACCCGCTCGGCCACGTCCGTGACCGACGCGAACGGCTCCCGCCGGTCCGCCAGGTCGTGCCCGGGCAGGTCGACGGCGAGGACCGCGAGACCGCTGCCGGCCAGCGCCGCCGCCAGCGGGCGGTAGTTGACCGCGTGGCCGCCCGCGTACGGGAAGCACACCAGCGCGCACTCCGCGGTGCCGTCCGCCTCCGACAGGGGTTGCAGCAGCTCCGGGCGGGTGCGGCCGGCCCCGTCGAGGACGGCGGCCAGGTCGGCGAGGACCGGGTGCCGGGTGATGTCCTTCAGCGACACCGCCCGGTCCAGCGCCACGCTGAGCCGGACGGCCGTCAGCGAGGTGCCCCCGGAGTCGAAGAAGTGGTCCGTGCGGCCGATCCGCTCCTCGGGCACGCCCAGCAGCTCGGCCCACACCGCCGCCAGCCGCCGCTCGGTGGGGCTCAGCGCCTCCCCGTCCCCGGCGGCGCGCTCCGGCGGCGCGGCCGGCTCCGTCCGCTCGGCCAGCGCGGTCAGGGCCTTGCGGTCGGTCTTGCCGTTGGCGGTCAGCGGAAGGCTCTCCTGCCAGTGGAAGGCCGAGGGGACCATGTAGGAGGGCAGGGCCGCCGCGAGCGCCTCGCGCAGCGTCTCCGGCGGGATCCGCCGGCCGGTGTGGAACGCGATCAGGTGCTTGTTGCCGCCGCCCCGCTCGGCGACGACCACCGCGCCGTCGCGCACCCCGGCCACCCGCAGCAGCGTGTTCTCGATCTCGCCGATCTCGATGCGGAACCCGCGGATCTTGACCTGGTTGTCCCGGCGGCCGAGGAACTCCAGCTTGCCCCCGGGGTGCCAGCGGCCCAGGTCGCCGCCCAGGTACAGCCGCTCACCGGGCCGGTACGGATCCGTCCGGTACGCCTCCCGGGTCCGCTCGGGATCGTTCACGTACCCCCGGCCCACGCACACGCCGGAGAACGCGATCAGGCCCGGCGCGCCCAGCGGCACCAGCGCCAGCCGCTCGTCCACGACGTACACGCGGACGTTGTGCACCGCGCGGCCCAGCAGCACCCGCTCCGGCACCCCGGTCAGCACCTCGTGGTTGGTGTCGTCCGAGGTCTCGGTCAGCCCGTAGGCGTTGACCAGCCGGATCCCCGGCAGGAGCGCGAACCAGCGCTGGGTCAGCTCCCGCTTCAGCGCCTCCCCGGTCACCGACACGCACCGCAGGTCCGGCAGCTCGCGCGGGTGCTGCTCCAGGTACGAGACCACCACCTCCAGGTAGGAGGGCACGAGCTGGGCCACGGAGACCCGGCCGCGCACCAGCGTGTCCACGAACCGCTCCACGTCCGTGATCACGTCCTGGCCCACCAGCAGCGTCCGCCCGCCGGTCAGCAGCGCGGACAGCAGCTGCCACAGCGAGATGTCGAAGCACTGCGGGGCGGTCTGCGCCACCACCGACCCCTCGCCGATCCCCAGGTCGTCGATCTTGGCGCACAGGTGGTTGAGCAGGCCCGCGTGCTCGCACATCGCCCCCTTCGGCTCCCCCGTGGAGCCGGAGGTGAAGTAGATGTACGCCAGCCGGCCGGGCTCGGTGCGCAGCCCGGGGTCGGTGTCCGGGTGCGCCTCCGCGTACGCCGTCTCCACCGGCAGCTTCCCGGCGCCGGGTACGGCGGTCAGCGCCTCGTCCAGGTTCCGGGTGCTGCCGGACTCGGTGAGCACCAGCCGGCAGTCCGCGCGGGCCAGCACGGCCGCGATCCGGCCGGCCGGGAAGTGCGGCTCCACGGGCAGATAGACGCCGCCCGCCTTGAACACCGCCAGCGTCGCCGCCAGCCAGTCGAGGTTCCGCTCGGTGACGACGGCGACCACGTCCTCCGGGCCCAGCCCCCGCTCCAGCAGGGCGTGCGCCAGCCGGTTCGCCCGCGCGTTCAGCTCGCCGTACGTCCACGCACGCCCGCCGTGCACGGCGGCCACCCGCTCCGGGTGCGCCCGCGCCCGCCGCTCGAACAGCTCGTGCGCGCGGGCGTCCGGCAGCTCCCGGCGCGGACCCGCCAGCCCCTCCAGCTGCTCGCGCACCTCGTCGGGCGACAGCAGGCTCTGCTGGCCGTGGTCGGTGTCCGGGGCGGCCGCCAGCAGCCCGAGGGCCTTGAGGTGGTAGCCGCCGATCCGGGCGGCGGCACCGGCGTCCAGCACGTCGGTGCGGTACCGCAGCCGCAGGACCAGCCGTCCGCCCCGGTCGTACCAGCGGACGTGCAGCACGCCCTCGTCCGCGTGCGGTCCGCCGGGCGGGACACCGTCGGCGCCCTCCGGACCGAACACCACCTCGTACGGCGGCTCCGTCAGGCCCAGCTCCCGGCGCAGCCCGGCCACCGGGAACTCGCGGTGCGCCAGCAGCTCCGCCTCAGCCCGCCCGGCCGCCGTCACCAGCGCCCGCCAGGACCCCGGCGGGACGGTCAGCCGGCACGGCAGCGGCTCGCCGCGCACCCCGGCGGTGTACCCCGTCACCACCTCCGCCTCGCCGGACAGCGCGGCCAGCACCTTCGCGTGCGCCGCCAGCAGCACCGCGCTCAGCGGGAGCCCGGAGCGCCGCACCAGGGCCCGTACCGCCGACGTCACGTCCTCCGGGACCGCCGTCTCCTGCTCCCGCGTGCCCGGCACCGGCTCCGGGACCCAGCGCGGCACGGCGGTCGCGCCGCCTGCGGTCAGCACCCGGCTCCAGTACTCCCGGCCGGTTTCCACGAGCGTTTCCATCGATGGCCTTCCTCACCTGGTGGCGGCAGCGGCGGCGTCGGTCTTCTTCACGGCCAGGTCCGGCGGGGGCGACCCGCCGCCGGCCTCCGGCATGTCCACGGCGGGGTTGCCGCCCCACCGGGCGTCCGGGGGCACCTCCTCGCCCTTCATGAGGAAGGAGTCGGCGGCCAGCACCGCGCCCTCGCCCATGGTCACGCCGTAGTGCACATGGGCGGCGACGCCCAGCGTGCAGCGGGCGCCGAGGGTGATGCCGGCGGACTTGAAGGTGCCGTCCTCCTGCGAGTGGCACTGGATCTTGCTGCCGGCGTTGAGGGTGCACTCGTCGCCGACGGCCGCGAGGGTCCGCTCGGTCATGTAGCAGCCGTCGTCGAACACCCGCTTGCCCATGCGCACCCCCAGCAGCCGCCACACCAGGCTCTTGAAGGGGGTCCCGTTGAAGATGTTCAGGTACTGCACCGGGACCTTCCACAGGCGCTCGTGCAGCCAGAAGGTCGGGTCGTAGATGGAGCACAGCTGGGGCCGCAGCGGGCGGAACCCGGTCATGCAGCGCTCCACCAGGACGTAGTACGCGGTGGTCAGCGCCAGTGTCACCGCCAGGTACAGGGCGATCACCACATGGCCGGCCGCGCCGTACAGGTCGACGGAGACCAGGGCGAACAGCGTCAGCAGGAAGACGTGCAGCCAGCGCGCGAACAGCATCCACCCCATCGACAGCAGGTTGTACCGGTTCTTCGCACCGAGACGGCGGCGCAGCTCCTCGCCCGCGCGCAGATGGTCGAACCGGGCGTCGCGCTCCACCGAGCGGGGGATCTCGAAGCACGGCGAGCCGAGCAGCCCGACGTCTCTGCGCACCTCGCCGTCGAGCGGTACCAGCACCTTGGTCGCCAGCAGGCAGTTCTCGCCGGTCCGGCCGCCCGCCGGATAGGCGATGTTGTTGCCCAGGAAGTTGCGCGGCCCGATCGCCACCCGGGACAGCCGGAAGGACGTGGCGGAGTACTCGGCGTTCACCACCGACAGCCCGTCGGCCACCATCGTCCCGGTGCCCACGCTCACCAGGAACGGCGTCTCGTGCTGCACCTCGGTGCCGAAGTTCGACCCGGTCTGCTCGACGCGGGAGAGGTCGTAGCCGATCCTGCGGAGGTAGTACACGATGTACGAGCTGTCGCCGAACAGCCAGGTGAAGAACTTGATGTTGGTGATGCGGGCGGCCACCCGGTGCAGCGTGTAGTGCAGCCCGTACAGCGGATAGACCCGGTCGGGCCGGACCAGCAGGCGCAGCAGCCGCGGCACCGTGTACAGGGCGACCAGCCCCGCGCCCACGAAGCCGAAGAACAGGACGAGCGAGACGGCCAGCGCGTCGGGGATCAGCTCCGGCCGGCTCAGCACGGCCGTCTGCGGATCCAGCCGCTTGCCGATCGCCGGCAGTCCGGTGAACACCATGTACACCCCGCCGAGGACGATCGGGAGGTACACGAACAGCAGTTGCAGCAGTGTGGCGGTGCCGAACCAGGCCCGGCGCAGGGTGCCGCAGCCGGCCGGCGGTACCCGTACGTGGTCCACCTCGGTGGGCTCCGCCGGGGAGCCGTGCCAGCGCGCCCCGTCCGGGACCGCCTGGCCGCGGTGCAGCGCGGAGGAGTGGCCCAGCTGGGCACCGTCGCCCAGCGAGGTGTCGATCTCCAGGACGGTCTTCTCGCCGACGAACGCGTCCCGGCCGATGGTCACCCGGCCGGTCTGGATCCGGCCCGCGTACGCCCGGTAGCACTGGAAGAAGGACTCCTTGCGGATCACCGTGCCGGCGCCGATCGTCAGCAGATCGGTGCAGACCGGGACGGAGCGGGAGAGGATCGTGACGCCTTTTCCGATCCGCGCGCCGAGGGCCCGCAGATACAGCACGTACAGCGGAGTGCCGACGAGCAGCACCATCGGATTCGCGTGCAGCAGCACCTTGACGAACCAGAACCGCGCGTAAGCCAGTCCCCAGAGCGGAAACTCGCCCGGTTTCCACCGGCCGACGAGAATCCATTTCGCGAGCACCGGAAAGGCGCACAGCGCGAAGAACGCGATGCTTCCGAACACCAGCGAGCGCAGATAGACCCCGCCCGGACCGGTGGCCTCGGAGATCCACTCGTAGCCGCCGGCGGTGATGTATCCGTACACGAGGGAATAGACCAGGAAGACCAGCAGCTGGAACGCCCCGCACAACCGGTGGTGCAGCGGATTCACCCGGGTCGCCGGGACCGGTTCCGGTACCCGCGCGGGCACGGGCGCGGTGTCCGCCGGGGCGTCGCCGTCGGGCGGGGCCGGGGCGAGGGCCTCGGCCAGCTCGCGGATCGTGGGGTGCCGGTAGATGTCCCGTATGGAAGGCGAGGGCAGGTCCGGTATTTTCCGCAAGCGGGCGCAGAACTGGGCCATGACCAGGGAATTGGCGCCCAGATCGGTGAAGAAGTGGCTGTCGGCCGGAACGTGCTCGGCCTCCACGAGTTCGGCCAGAGCCGCCGCGAGTTTCCTCTCGGTCTCCTTTCTGGCCGGACCGGTGTCGCTCATGGTGACGGCGGTTTCGTCCGGCCCGGATATATGGACCTCGGAGGACTGCTCCACCATTCGATCTCCTGAGGGACGTGTGGATCGCCTGTGCCGTCCGGATCTCTGTCGATCACGAACCGCCGTTTTCAGTCTGGCGAGCCGGACGGCACCCTGCCACTCAACGGAGACCGCCGCGCCCGCCCGGAAAGCGGCCCCGGCCCCGCCACCCTCCGGGTTCCCGCACCGGTGCCACCCCGCGGTTCACCTGATCGGCGGGCCCCGGACGCAGTAACGACGGCCGGGGCCGGTCCCGACGGGACCGGCCCCGGATCGCGCACCGGGCGGTGCGGCGGTCAGCCGTCCTTGCCCATGGTCCTGCGCACCAGGTCCTTGGTGCGGTCCATCAGCGCGGCCACCGGCCCGAGCGCCATGTTCTTCGCCCCGGACTCCACCCCCGGATGGGGGTGCGTGGGAGCCATGGCCTCGGCGGCCTTCACGGCCTTGGCCATGGCGGCGAGGTTGGTGACATCCGTGCTGCGCCGGATGTGCGTGAACTCGTAGCGCTCCTCGGCCCGCGCGTGCTCCTGGACGTCCGTGCGCAGCCGCATCAGCCGCGGCAGGAACTCCGGGTCGTCGGTGTCCGTCCCGTCCAGCGCGGCCAGCGCCTCCTTGGCGGCCCGCTCCTCCGCCAGCCGGTCCCGGACGACCTCCTCGCCGCCGGGCACCCCGTGCCGCACGAAGGGGTGGACGACCTCCTCCTCGGCGGTCTCGTGCACGGCCAGCAGCCGCACCAGCCGCCGGAACGCGGCGCGCCGCTCGTCCCCGGCCGCCGCCTCGACCTCGTCGAAGAGGTTCCGGATGTCGCCGTGCTGGCGCATCAGCAGCGCCACCACGTCCGTGTCCCGCGCCCCGTCGTCACCGGCCCGCGGAGTGTGCAGCTCGCTCATGTCCGCCCCCTCACTTCTCGCGCAGACGGGGGTCGGGGTGCTCACCCTCGGACTCGACGCGGTACTCGCGGCCGAACATCGCGTCGTGCTCCGCCATGACCCGCTCGCTCGGCGGCTCCTCGCCGCCGTGGATCCGCTCCTGCATCTTCTGGAACCGCTCGTGCGCCTCGCGCACATAGCCCGCGCCGAGCGTGGTCAGATCCATCTGGGTGTCCAGCAGGTCCCGCAGGAACTGCTTGTTCGGCTCGAAGGTGAGCACGTTCGGCAGCTCGGGCGCGAGGACCTCCTGCGGCTCCCGGCCGTCGTAGCGGCGCATCAGGTCGCAGGCCGTGTGCAGGTGCTCCAGCTCCATGTTCAGGTGCAGTTCCCAGACCGCCTTGACCTTGGGGTCGCTCTCCTGCTCCATGAAGGACCAGTAGAGGTAGCACTCGTTGTACTCGTGGTTGACCAGCTGCTCCCACCAGGTCTCGCCCGGGTCCACCAGGGACTCGTAATGGGTGACGTGCTCCTCCTCGATCAGCCCGATCTCCTGGTACAGCCGGCGCGCGATCGGCTCCATGTAGGTGGGGCCGGTGTTCATGTAGAAGTTCATGGTCTGCTGCTCGGCCGACATGATCGTCAGCGCGTGCAGCTTCGACAGCGGGCTCGTGGCCGTCGTGTCGTAGGGGTCGCGGACGTTGTCGTACGGGTCGCGGTGGTGGAACTTCGTGGGGCGGCCCGGCATGACCTCGGTGAGGTTGTCGACGATCGACTCCGCCTTGCGGTGCTCGATCATCTCGTACAGGTTCGCGTACCGGTACAGGTGGTCGAAGTCCTCCAGGACCCCGAACTCGTACGCCTGCTTCAGGTACGGGTCCGGCTCCATCCGCGCCACCCACGCCGTCAGGTCCACCGCGACCTGCTCGTACGCGATGGTGGTCTCCAGCACCGAGGACACCCCGGGCAGCAGCCAGTTGACGACCTTCTGCTGCTGGGCCTCGATGTAGCGGGTGCGGGCCAGCTGCCGCTTGACCTCCGGGTCGGCGGTGTTGCGGGCGAGCTGGTGGCTGAAGAGGATCGCCTCCACCTCGATGCCGTTCATGGTGATGACACGACAGCGGGTGTACGGGTCACAGCGGTCGGGGTCGATCGGCTGCACGTCGAGCTCACGCCAGTTGCGCACCTGACGGTCCAGCGGGATGCCCCGCTGCTCCAGGGGGTTGAAGGTCATGGAGGCCACTCCTGTGACGATTCGGGGGCGGGGAGGTACCGCCGCCGCACGTCATGCGAGCGCCAGGGCACCCCGCTCATGTTTCGGCCACGCCGTCCTCGCGGCCACCGTCCGCGCCCGGACGGGTCGCGGGCTTCCTTCCTTCGTGCAAGTCCCTGGGCTGTTCGCCCGGTCCCGGGCCGTCCGCGCCTCGTTTCCGCCGCGTGCGCGGGGGCACCCGGGCCCCGTGGTGGCGTACGGGGCGGAACAGCGGGTGCGGCTGCCGGCGCTGCGGGCGGGCTGGATGACGCAGACGTTCGTCCACTGGGCGTACCCGGTGGAGGCGGTGCGGGCGCTGGTGCCCGAACCCCTGGTGGTGGAGGAGTACGAGGGCAGCGCCTGGGTCGGGTTCACCCCGTTCGTGATGGCCGGCGTCCGCCCGGCCGGCGTACCGGCCCGGGCACCCGGGCTCCCGGCCTTCGCGGAGACCAACCTGCGGACCTACGTCCGGCACCCGAACGGCCGGGACGGGCTGTGGTTCCTCTCCCTGGAGGTCGCCTGCCCGCTCATGCTGGGGGCGCGGGCGTACGGCGCGCCGTACCGCCCGGGCGCCCTCCGGGTCACCCGCAACGGGCGGACCGTCCGCTACGCGGGCCGCAGCCGGCCGGGCCGCGCCTCCTACCGGCTGGCCGTCCGCCCCGGCGACCCGATCGAGCGGCCCACCGAGCGGGACGTCTGGCTGACCTCGCGCTGGCGGGCGTACACCCGCCGGGCCGGCCTGCTCTGGGAGACGCCGGTGGAGCACGAACCCTGGCCGCTGGCCACCGCCACCGTCGAGGAACTGGAGGAGAACGTGACCACCGAGGCGGGTCTGCCGGCCCCCGCCGGCGAGCCCGTCGTGCACTTCTCGGACGGAGTCAGGCATGTGCGGATGGGTGTCCCGGTGCCCTGCTCGCGGGCGTCCTGAGCCCGGACGCGCCGGGGGAGTCCCCGGATGAGCCGGGCCGTGCGCCGCCGGACGCTGCGCTCCGAGGGCTGGATCGCGGGCCTGGGCACGGCCTCCGGCACGCGGATCGTGCTCGGCCACTGGCAGCGGTCGCCGTTCGGCCCGTTCAGCGACGTGATGCTGGAGCACCCCGACGGCGAACGGCTGCTGCTCGCACCCACCCGGCAGGCCGCGGACTTCATCGCCGGAACCTACGTCTTCGACACCGTACGGGTCGTACCGGTGCGGGTCGGCGTGGCGGACGGCACCTGGACCGTCACCGCGGGTCCGCTCCGGCTGCGCTTCGTCACCGGACGGCGCCGGCCGCTGGGCCTGCTGCTGCGGGCCGTGCCCGGCGCGCTCGCCCGCCGCCCGGCGTGGAGCGCGCTCACCGACCGGCCGGCCCGGCTGCTGATGCCCGGCGTCCGCACCCGCGGCAGCGCCGGGGCGGGCCGCCGCGAGTGGTACGGCGCCCGGGACCTGCGCGCGGTCCGCGCCGTGACCGCCTCCCTGGACGGCGTCGACCTCGGCGCCCCGGCCCCGGTCGAGCCGCCCGTCCGCTTCGGTTTCGGTTCGGTGCCCCGGCGGCCGTCGCTCACCCGGATCACCACGACGGTGCGGCTCGCGACCGGATGAGGAACGCCCGCCGGGATCCCGGCAGGCCCCGCGGAGGCAGGCAGCGCGGACGGGACACGGGACCAGGAGGCCGGGCGCGGCCTGGCGGTGGCGCACGGCGCCTTCAACGTGGTGGGCGGGCTGTGGCCGCTGGTGCGCCTGGGCAGCTTCGAGCGGGTCTTCGGGCCGGAGACCGACGTGTGGCTCCTGACGACCACGGGCGGGCTGCCGGCCTGCTCCGGCCTCGCCCGGCCGGCGGCGGCCCCGGATGCCGGCGGACCCGCCCACGCCCGCCGCATCGGCCTGGGCACGGCACCGACCGTGCCGGCCGTCGACCTCGTCCACGTCCCCCGGGGACGCATCCGTACGACGTACCTCCTGGACGTTTGCGGGTCACTTCGTCGCGCCCTGGGCGAAGCCGTTGTAGATGTAGCGCTGGAGGAAGAGGAAGACGGCGAGGGTGGGCACGATGACGAGGATCGTGCCGGCCGAGATGTTCTCCCAGTGCGCCCCGAACGGGCCCTTGAAGCGGAACAGGGCGGTGGAGATGGTGCCGAGGTCCTCGGACGGCATGTAGAGGAAGGGGATGTAGAAGTCGTTGTACACGGTGATCCCCTTGATGATGACGACCGTGGCGACGGCCGGTTTCAGCAGGGGCAGGATGATCTTCCAGTAGATGGTGAGGGAGTTGGCCCCGTCCAGGCGGGCGGCCTCGTCCAGCGACACCGGGATGCCGCGGATGAACTGCAGGAAGATGTAGACCGACACGATGTCCGTGCCCATGTAGAGCAGGATGGGCGCCCAGATGGTGTTGAACAGCCCGAAGCTGTTGACCACTTGGAAGGTCGCGACCTGGGTGGTGACCCCGGGCACCAGGGTGGCGATCAGGAACAGCGCCATCACGGGCTTCTTCAGCCGGAAGTGGAAGCGGTCGATGGCGTACGCGGTCATCGACCCGATGAGCACCGTGCCGGTGATGGAGAACAGCAGGATGACGCCGGTGTTGACGAAGGCGGTCAGCATCTTGCCGTCGCGGAACGCCGTCACGTAGTTGCCGAAGTTCAGCCAGTCGCCCGGCAGCGACAGCGCACCGCCGTCCGCGACCTCCTCGGAGGTCTTCAGGGAGGTCAGGAAGACGACGGCCAGCGGGACGAGCACCACCAGTGAGGCGACGATCAGCGACAGATAGGTCAGCGCGGGGCCGATCCGGCGGCGGGCGGGCAGGGGCGTGGTCATACGAGGTCCACCTTCTCGTCGGGCACGAGGCGGCGCTGGATCCAGGTGATCAGCAGGATGATCAGGAGCAGGACGACGGCGGCGGCCGAGGCCAGGCCCGTCTTGTTGAACTGGAAGGCGAGCTTGACCGTCTGGATGACGAACGTCGTCGTGCCGGTCGCGCCGCCGGTCATGATGTAGGGGATCTCGAACACCGACAGCGAGCCGGAGACGGCCAGGATGACGCTCAGGCTCACCACCGGCCGGATGCTCGGGGCGATGATGTGCCGGAACTGCTGCCAGCGCGAGGCCCCGTCGAGCTGGGCGGCCTCGTACAGCTCCGCCGGGATCGACTGGATCGCGCCGAGGAACAGCACGAAGTTCAGGCCGGTGAACCGCCAGACGGACACCCCGGCCAGGGAGGTGTTGGCCGACTCGGGATCGCCGAGCCAGGCGTGGTCGGAGCCGGCGCCGAACCAGGACAGCACCGAGTCGAGCGTGCCGCCGTCCTGGAAGAAGTACAGGAAGACGAAGCCGATGGCCACGCCGTTGATCAGGTAGGGGAAGAACAGGATCCCCTTGAACAGGTTGCGGAACCTCAGGTCGAAGCTGAGCACGGTCGCGAAGTACAGGGCGATCACGATCTGCACGGCCGAGGCGGCGAGGTAGTAGAAGCTGACGAAGAACACCCGGAACAGCTCGGGCCGGGTGAAGATCTGCTCATAGTTGTCGACGCCGGTGAAGTGGCGGTCGGGACTGACGCCGTCCCAGTCGGTGAAGCTGTAGTAGATCATGTTGCCCACGGGCACGTAGGTGAACGTGACCAGCAGGGCCAGGGGGACGGCCAGGAACAGCCAGGGGGTCAGGCGGCGCAGCAGGCGGCCGCCGCGGCCGGCGCCGTGCGGGGCGGGCGCGCGGCCGGGTGCTGCGGCGGGGCGGGGCACCTTGGCGGGTGCCGTACGGGTCGTCTCGGTCATCTCGGCCTTCCGTCTTCGCGGGTGATACGGCGGCGGGCCCCGCCCGGCGCGGACGCGACCGGCACCGGCGTCAGGTCCGGTTCGGCACCGGCACCGGTTACGGCCGGCGCGGGTCCTGTGCGTCCGGCCGGGTCCGGCGCGGTGCCGGTACGTCCGGCCGGGTCCGGCGCGCTCACGGGCGGCGGGCCCCGGCGCGGGGCGCGTACGGGCGGCGGGGCCCGGTGCCGGTCAGGAACCGGCGGTGCGCGCCGCCTCGTTCCACCGCTTGTCCAGCTCCGCGAAGTAGCCGTCGAGGCTGCCGTGCTGGGCGCCGCGCGCGAGGTCGATCAGCTTCTGGCGGTAGTCGGGCTTGTTCAGACCGATCTCGGCCGCGTTGTCGATCGCGTTGACCTCGCCGGTCTTCGCCTCGGAACGCTCCACGAAGCTGACATCGTTGTCAACGAAGTCCTTCAACGTGGCGGGCATGGCGGCGGACTTCAGGGTGGGGACGGCGCCCTCCTTGGCCGAGTAGCCCGACTTCTGGGTGAACCAGTCGATCCAGGCCCGCGCCGCCGCCTTGTGCGAGGAGTGGGCGTTGACGGCCTGCTGGTAGTCCGAGGCGACGACGGCGCAGTACTTGCCGTCCTTGCGCACGGGGAACGGCATGAAGCCGATGTCGTCCGGGTCGGTGCCCGCCTTCTCGGCCGCGTCGCGCATCTGCGTGATGGCCCAGGAGCCGAGCTGCATGGTGGCGACCTTGCCCCGCGCGATCAGGCCCTTGGACGCCTCCCAGTTGGTGGTGCTGGGGTCCTTCTCCGACAGCCCGCCCTTGACGATGTCGTGGAGCAGGGAGTCGATCGTGCGCAGTTCGCCGCCCTTCCGCCAGGGGGAGACGGCGCCGGCGAGCTTGTCGCCGGCCTTGGCGTCGCAGGTGACGGAGCCGATGTCGTTGCTCCAGGCGGTCAGCGGCCAGCCGTCCTTGAAGTTGGTGTAGTACGGCAGGGCGTCCGTCTTCGCCTTGACGGCCTTCAGGTCGGCCAGGAACTGCTCCGGGGTGGTGGGCCAGGCGGTGATGCCGGCCTTCTTCCAGACGGGCTTGTTGTAGACGAAGCCGTTGGCCGTGCCGAACTGGGCGATGCCGTAGACCTTCCCGCCCACCTCGGTCTTGTCGCTGAACCGGTAGGTGCCGCCCAGTTCGGCGGCGGTGCCCAGCGGGGCGAAGAACTTCGGGTAGTCGTTCTTGGCCACGGCGGCCGGGATCATCAGGACGTCACCGTAGTCGTCGGTGTTCATCCGGATCTTGACCTCCCCCTCGTAGTCGGTGAGGGCCTCGAACTTCACCTTCACCTTGGGGTAGACCTTGTTGAACTCCTCGGCGTACCGGGCCATCGTCCCGTTCTGGACGAGGTCGGTGCGGTGGGTGAGGACCTTGATCGTGCCCGAGGCGTCGGCCGGGTCGGCAGGTGCCTTCGCCGTCTCACCGGAGACCGTGCCCCCGCCGCTGCATCCCGCGACGGTCAGCACCGCGGCGGCCAGCAGCCCCCCGCGCCACCGACGCCCCGCGAACGTCGTGTTCTTCCCCATGTGCCCAGCTCCTCCAGGATTGCGGCTCAGCTCTGCGAGTGGGATGTCGGCACTATGTCAGCCGGGTGTGAACCGGTAAAGCTGTAATTTCCAGCGCGATGCGCAATCGTTACCGTCGGGAGCGCCGCGCGTTGCTGACGTGCGGGTTCACTTCGCACTCATTACGGTGGCGTAACTAGACCGGTTTATGGACAGCTTGCGATCAGCACGTTAGGTTGTGCGCCGTTGTCCGTCGACCGGCCTGAGTCAGGCGATTGGAGCCGCACCATGAAGGACGTCACCCAGCTCACCGGGGGCTGGAGCCTGCGCCACGGGGAGGAGTTGCTGGCGGCCCGGGTGCCCGGGTGCGTGCACACCGACCTGCTGGCCGCCGGGGTCATCCCGGACCCCTTCGTCGCGCGCAACGAGACGGACGTCGCCTGGGTGGGGCGCCGCGCCTGGACCTATGTCCGCCGGCTCGACCACGACAGCGCCCACGAGCGCACCGACCTCGTCTTCGACGGCCTCGACACGGCCGCGTACCTCACCCTCGCGGGCCGCCCCCTCGGCACTACCCGCAACATGCACCGCACCTACCGCTTCGACGTCACCGGACGCACCGGCGACCTGGAGGTCCGCTTCGCCTCCGCCTACGACGAGGCGGCGGCCGTCCGCGCGGTGACGGGCGAGCGGCCCAACGTCTATCCCGAACCCTTCCAGTACATCCGGAAGATGGCGTGCAGCTTCGGCTGGGACTGGGGGCCCACCCTGGTGACCGCGGGCATCTGGCGGCCGGTCCGGCTGGAGCACTGGTCCACCGCCCGCCTCGCCGAGGTGCGCCCCCAGGTCACCGTGGCCGAGGGCACCGGCCGCGTCGAGGTGCGGCTGCGCGTGGAGCGGACCGAGCGGGGGCGGGACCGGCGGCTGCGGGTCACGGCAGAGACGGCGGGCGTGCGGACCGAGGCCGAACTGACCGGCGACGAGGCGGTCCTCGTGCTGGAGGTCCCCGGCCCGCGCCTGTGGTGGCCGCGCGGATACGGCGAACAGCCCCTGTACGACCTCGACATCACCCTCGGCGACGACAGCGGCCCGCTCGACACCTGGCACCGCCGGATCGGCTTCCGCACCGTAGAGCTGGACCGCTCCGCCGACGCGCACGGCACCGGCTTCACCCTCGTCGTCAACGGCGTACGGATCTTCGCACGAGGCGTCAACTGGATCCCCGACGACGCCTTCCCCTCCCGGATCACCCCCGAGCGCTACCGCACCCGCCTCGCCCAGGCCGCGGACGCCGGGGTCGACCTGGTCCGGATCTGGGGCGGCGGCATCTACGAGGACCACGCGTTCTACGACACCTGCGACGAACTGGGCCTGATGGTCTGGCAGGACTTCCTGTTCGCCTGCGCCGCCTACCCGGAGGAGCAGCCGCTGCGCGGGGAGATCGAGGCCGAGGCGCGCGACAACGTTGTCCGGCTGATGCCGCACCCCTCCCTGGTGCTGTGGAACGGCAACAACGAGAACCTGTGGGGCTTCCGCGACTGGGACTGGGAGGGCCCGCTCGCCGGGGACTCCTGGGGCGAGGGCTACTACCTGGGCCTGCTGCCCCGGGTCGTCGCCGAACTCGACCCCACCCGCCCCTACACCGCGGGCAGTCCCTGGTCCGGCTCCTGGGACCATCACCCGAACGACCCCGCCCACGGCACCCACCACTCCTGGGAGGTGTGGAACCGCCAGGACTACGCCGAGTACCGGGCGAGCGTGCCGCGCTTCGTCGCCGAGTTCGGCTGGCAGGCACCGCCGGCCCTGGCCACCCTGCGCCACGCGCTGCCCGGCGAACCCCTCGCGCCCGACTCCCCGGGGATGCTGCACCACCAGAAGGCCGAGGACGGCAACGGCAAGCTGAACCGCGGCGTCGCCCGCCACTTCCCGCTGCCCGAGGGCGACTTCGACCGCTGGCACTACCTGACCCAGCTCGTGCAGGCCCGCGCCGTCGCGGCCGGCATCGAGCACTGGCGCTCGCACTGGCCGGTGTGCGCGGGCACGGTCGTCTGGCAGCTCAACGACTGCTGGCCCGTCACCTCCTGGGCCGCCATCGACGGCGACGGCCGCCCCAAGCCGCTCTACCACGAGCTGCGCCGCGTCTACGCCGACCGGCTGCTCACCCTGCAACCGGACCCCGCCGGTCTGGTCCTCGCCGCGGTCAACCAGGCCGCCACCCCCTGGCATCCGGCGGTGACCCTGCGGCGACTGGACGCCGACGGCAGCACGCTCGCCGAGGCCGTGGTGGAGCCGGTCGCGGGGCCCCGTTCCGTCGCCCGGATCCCGGTCCCCGAGCACCTCGTACCGGACCCGCGGACGGGGAAGGAGTTCCTGGTCGCGGACGTGGAGGACGCCCTCGGCCCGGACGGGGCCGACAGCGCGGACGGGCTGCGCGCGCTGTGGTTCCCCGTCCCCGACAAGGAGTTCGCCTACCCCGGCCCCCGGTACGACGTCAGCCTGGAGCCCGTACCCGGACCGGGGGATAGAGTCGATGTCGTGGTGAGCGCCCAGACCCTCGTCAGAGACCTTCTGCTCCAGCCCGACCGGCTGGGTCCGGCCGCCGTCTGCGACCGCGGCCGGCAGACCCTCCTGCCCGGTGAGCGCACCCGTATCCGGGTCGAGGGCTGCGGGCCGGTCACCGTGGACGCCGTCAAGGCCGCCCTGTTCTGTGTGGACCTCGGGTGAGCGGTACCGGGGATCGCGTCACCATCAAGGACGTCGCGGCGCGGGCCGGGGTGTCCAAGGGAGCGGTCTCGCTCGCCTTCAACCACAAGCCCGGCGTCTCCGAGGCCACCCGGGAACGGATCTTCGCGGTGGCCCGGGAACTGGGCTGGGCCCCCAGCGCCACCGCGCGCAGCCTGTCCAGCCAGCGGGTCGACATCGTCGGGCTGGCCCTGTGCCGGCCCGCCCGGCTGCTCGGCCTGGAGCCGTTCTACATGGACTTCATCTCGGGCATCGAGAGCGTCCTGGCGGAGCGTTCCTGCTCCCTGCTGCTGCGGCTGGTGCGGGACCTGGACGAGGAGATCGCGCTCTACAAGGAGTGGTGGCGCGGCCGGATGATCGCGGGCGCGATCCTGGTGGACTTCCGCGAGGACGATCCCCGGGTGCCCGCCCTCCAGGGGCTGGGCATGCCCGCGGTCGCCGTCGGCCACCCCTGCCTGACCGGCACGTTCCCGGCGGTGTGGACGGACGACGCGTCGGCGGTCGCCGAGGCCGTCCGCTATCTGGCGGCCCTGGGCCACCGGCGCATCGCCCGGGTCGGCGGCCCGGCCGACCTGGGACACAGCGTCATCCGGGCCCGCGCCTTCGCCGACACGACCCGGGAGCTGGGCCTGGAGGAGGCGCGGCAGATCGCCACCGGCTTCGACGAAAAGGAGGGCGCCCGGGCCACCCGCACCCTGCTGCTCGCCGCGGACCGGCCGACCGCGATCGTCTACGACAACGACATCATGGCGGTCGCCGGGGCGGGCGTCGCGGCCGAGATGGGCTTCACCGTCCCCGACGACCTCTCGCTGCTCGCCTGGGACGACTCCCAGCTGTGCCGGATCACCCACCCGACCCTGTCGGCGATGAGCCACGACGTGCACCACTTCGGCGCCGAGGTGGCGCACGTCCTGTTCGAGGTGGTCAACGGCACGCACACCGGCGGTCGTCAGGCGCCGACGCCGTCGCTGACCCCGCGCGGTTCGACCGCGCCCGCGCCGGCGGTCTAGGCCGGCGCCCGCAGCACGCACGTAAGGGCCGCGTCCGCCGGGGACGCGGCCCTTACGTGCACCGACCGGTGACTAGCCCTTCGCGCAGGTGCCGCCGTTGAGGCTGAACGCGGCCGGGACGCCGTTGGCGGTGCCGGACGAGCCGTTGAAGCCGAAGCTCACGGAGCCGCCGGCCGGGATGGTCTCCGTCCAGGACTCGTTGGTGGCCCGCACTTCCTTGCCCTGCTGCACGGCCTTGGCGTTCCAGACCGAGCCGAGCCTCTGGTCCCCGGGGAAGGCGAAGGCGAGCTGCCAGCCCTTGACGGCCGTCGTACCGGTGTTGCGGATGGTGACGTCCGCGTTGAACGAGGTGCCCCAGTCGCTGAGGCGGTAGTCGACCGAGCAGCTCGTGGGCGCGGGGGTGCCGCCGCCGTCACCGAAGACCCCGGACTCCTTGGCCGTCTGCTGGATGCCGTCGGCGCCGGAGAACAGGCGCCGCCCCCAGGCGGTCAGGCGCGTCGCGTCGAACCCGGTGGCCATGTCCAGGTACTCGACACCGCCCCCGTTGCCGCTCCAGGACCAGCCGAGGTACCCCACACCCAGCCGGCGCGCGGTGGACATGATGGCGTCCTCGTCCGGATCGCCGTCCGAGTGCATGTCGCCGAATTCCCCGACGACAATGGGGAGACGCTGGGCGATGAACCGGTCAAGGTAGCTGCTGACCTTGTCGGCGGTGTTGAACACGCCGTACATGTGGATCGAGAACACGGTGTTGCGCTGGGGGTCCGCGGCGAATACCTCCGCGGCGTGATCGCGCATGGTGTAGGACCAGTCCTGGCCCCAGTTCGGGGCGTCCACCATGAGGGTGTGCCGGAATCCGGCCGCCCGCATCCGGGCCACGGCGTTCGCGGTGTCGGACGTCCACGCCGCATAGCCGGAATTGCCGTAGGGCTCGTTCCCGATGTTCAGGATGACGTATTTCTCCTGGCCCTGTACCGCGTCCTTGACGCCGGTCCAGTAGTCGACGGCGCGGGCGAGGGTGGCGGCCCCGGCCTGTTCGCCGTAGCCGGTGGTGTCGTGGGCCTCCAGGACGCACACGAGCCGGTTCTGCTTGCACTGGGCGACGACGGCGGCGACGTCCGCGGTGTCGTTCCGGGTCCAGCGGTCGCCGGTGGCGAGCACCACGCGCACCGAGTTGGCGCCGAGGGCCTTGATGTCCTTCAGTGCCTGCGCGGTCCTGGTGGGGTACCAGGTGTGCGCGTGGTTGACGCCCCGCAGGACGAAGTCGGCGCCGCCCGCGTCCAGCAGCCGCCCGTCGGCGACATGGAACCCCGGGGCCGCCTGTTCCTGTGCCTGTGCGTGCGCCGAGGACGGTGCGGCCAGTAGCGAGGCGGCGAAGGCCAGCAGCGCTCCCGCCGCGGTGGCCAGTCTCATTCTCATCTCTGCTCCCCAAGTGGTGGCGCGTGCGGCCGGTGCGCGAGGACGTGCGCGATCCGGTCCGGAATTCCGCTGCGAGGAAGGGCATTCATGGCTGACCCGCCGGAAAAGGAGTGGCGTGAAATGCCTTCGTCGGCGGCTGGAAGAGAGGCTAGAACGAGACATTGAGAGTGACAACCATCTGAGCGAAACCGGTTAAGTTTAGCTGGAGTTCAGTTGTCGCGGCGTGCCGCGGCGTCCTGGCGGGGGCGGGCGCGGGGGGCGGACGACGTCCGAGACAAGGGGCGGCGCATTGGTATGGACATGTTCAAGCGGCCGCCCTAGCCTGGGGTTGGTCTAGACCAAGGCTCGGTTCGGTTCATCCCACTCCCCACACGTTCCGAGGAGCGGCTACATGCGCACCAAGGCCAAGCTGTACGCGGCCGTATTAGGCCTCACCACCGCCGGAGCGCTCACCCTGTCCACCGGGGGCGCGAGCGGTCACGGCTACACCGACCTCCCCATCAGCAGGCAACTGCTCTGCGCCGACGGCACGGTGCGGGGCTGCGGCGAGATCCAGTGGGAGCCGCAGAGCGTCGAGGGCCCCAAGGGCTTCCCGGCCGCCGGCCCGGCGGACGGACAGCTCTGCTCCGGCGGCGAGACCCGGTTCGGCCAGCTCGACGGCGCCCGCACCCCCCGGGGCACCGAGTGGCCCACCACCAAGGTCACCGGTGGCCAGAGCTACACCTTCCGCTGGCAGTTCGAGGCCCGGCACGCGACGACCGACTTCCGGTACTACGTCACCAAGCAGGGCTGGAACCAGGGCCACGCCCTGACGCGGGCCGACCTGAACACGACCCCGTTCCTGACGGTCCCCTACGGCGGCAAGCAGCCGCCGGCCACCCTCAGCCACAGCGGCACCCTGCCGACCGGGCTGAGCGGCCACCACGTCATCCTCGGCGTATGGACGATCGCCGACACGGGCAACGCGTTCTACGCCTGCTCGGACGTCACGTTCTGACCCTGACCCCCGCCCACCCCTGAGCCACCGGCCCGTCCGCCGGGCCCAGGCACCGCACGACTCCGCCGCACCCGCCCCCGGTCCGCCGCATCACGGGCCGGGCGGGGTGCGGCGGAGACGGTGGGTCAGATGCCGCGTGTCGCGGAAGAGACCAGCCGGCGCGGTGAGCCGCTGCGACTTCGGATGCCGGACGGACTGCCGGTCGTGGTCATCGCGTGGGCCGATAGTAGGCCGCCACGGGGACGCACGCCTCGTCGTGGAGGGCCGGACCGTCCTGCGGCACCGTAGGCCAGGCGCCCGACGACGGATTGAGCGCGACGAGTTGCTCGGTCGACAGCGCGTGGACGACCCGGCCGATGCCGGAGCGGACGATACCGCCGTGGCACATGCCGCACGGCTGGCAGCTGGTGTACATCGTGGTACGGGCAGCCGTGTCCGGGTCGAGTTCGCGGGCCGCCCAGCGGGCGAGCTTCAGTTCCGGATGGGCCGTGATGTCGTTGTCCCGCCGGACCGTGTTGTGGGCTTCCGCGAGCACGGTGCCGTCCGGTCCGGCCAGCAGGGAACCGTACGGCGCGTCGCCCAGGGTGACCGCGTGGGCGGCGATGCCGATGGCGCGCCGCAGCAGGGCCTCGTCGGCCGAAGTGATCATGATCGAGTGCTCCAGTGGGTGGCCACGAGGGTGAGTGCCCGCCATGCCGCGTCGGGCCGACGGGTCTCTTCCGGGTCTCCGTGATAGGGGTCGAGTACGACGGTGTCCGCGCCCAGCAGGCGCAACTGGTCGAGATCGTCGAGGATCTGTTCGACGGTGCCGACGCCGGCGAGCCGGTCGGCGGCGTCGACCGGTGCGTCGGTGACACGCAGGGCGATGCGGGGCGCGAACCCCGGCAGCGCGTGCCGTCGCAGGACCGCGCGCATGTGGGGGAGGGAGAGCCGCAGCGGGTGCCAGGCGTCACCGAACCGCACGGCGCGCCGCAGGGCCGCCTCGCTGTGGCCGCCGACCCAGACCGGGACGTCGCTCTCCTCGCCCCCCGCCTTCCTGGCCTGCCGGAGGACGGCGAGACAGTCGTCCGTCAGCCGGCCGCGCGCGGTGAACGGCACGCCCAGCGCCTCGAATTCCTGCCGGGCCCAGCCGACGCCCACCCCGAGGACGAAGCGGCCGCCGCTCAGCCGGTGGAGGCTGGCAGCCATGCGGGCCACCAACAGGGGATGCCGGTACGGCAGGACGAGCACGGTCGTGCCCAGCCGCACCGTGGTGGTGAGACCGGCCAGCCACGACAGGGTGGTGAACGGCTCGTGGAACGGCTCCGGGTAGCGCTCGGCCACGTCCGGGGTGACCGCCACATGGTCCGACACCATGAGGACGCCGAGGCCGAGACCCTCCGCGAGCCGCGCCCATTCACGCAGGATGCCGGGATCGGTCCCCGGGCCGAAGTTCGGTACGTTGACGCCGAGTTGCATGCCCCGAGACTATGCCGGTGATCATGGCGCGCGGAACGGGAACCTCCCTGCGTAACCGCCGTCTCTCCGTGATTCTGCTGGTACTTTCGCCGCATGGCCGGGAATCTTGACCACGTCGACTGGGCGATCATCGAACAGCTGCAACGGGAGGCCCGCGTCTCCCTCAGCGAGCTGGGCCGCCGCGTGAACCTCAGCCCGTCGGCCACCACCGAACGCGTCCGCAACCTGGAGGCCGCGGGCGTCATCACGGGCTACCGCGCCGAGATCGACCTGGCCAGGGTCGGCTACCCCGTCCTCGCGGTCGTCCGCCTCAAATATCCGGGCAACCGCCACGAACCGCTGCGCCGCCTCCTCGCCGAACGCCGCGAGATCCTGGAGTGCCTGCGCACCACCGGAGACGACTGCTACACCCTGAAGGTGGCCGCGACCTCCATGGAACACCTGGAGACCCTCATGGACGAACTCGCCGGCTTCGGCAGCACCACCACGAGCGTCGTCTACAGCCAGACCCTTCGCTACCGCGGCCCCATCGCCCCGGACTGAACAAGTCCGAGGCGAAAGCGCCGGGTTGTTCGCGAGGAACCGGCCGGAGTCGGCGCGCCTGGCGCGAGCGGCCCCGGCACCCTGCCGGATCTGCGACAGATCGACATCGGTGGCGCGCCGATCACCTCACCTTTCCGCCGCCGGCCCAGCCCTCGCCCAGCGACAGGACAGGGAACCTTCAGGTGATCATTCGACGCGGCCACCGGAGCCGCCGTCACCCGGGTGTGTGTCGCGCACTCGGCGTGTGCACAGCCGGGTGGGGTGTGAGCACTGGCCTACCCGGGCCATGGTGAGCGACGGGTGTAGGGCGGAGGCTGTCAGCCATCAACGCGAGGCCATCCACGCACCCACCAGAGAGAAGGCACCTCTCATGAGATACAGCCGTCGCATAGCGATAACGGCTGCGGCCTCCGTGGCCGCCATGTCGTTCCTCACCGGACAGGCACTCGCCACCACGGGCCACGCCACCGGCACCTTCTACTACACCGACCTGCTCGGCGGTAACCAGCAGGTCGTGAACCCCGAACTCGGCACCTGCAAACTCGTGTCCGTGCTCGGCACCAGCGTGAGCAACCAGACGAACGCCACCGCGGTGCTCTACACCGACACCAGTTGTGCGCTCCTCGCCAACCCGGTCTCTCCCGGCAGCACCGTCACCTTCGTCTTCAAGTCCTACCGCTTCGTCTGAACGGACCGACCCGAGCCCCGGAGAGGCCGCCGCCCCCTTGCCTGACCCGCCAAGCAGCAGGAGGGCAGGGGCGCGGCGGCATCGGTCATCAGATGTCGCGGAAGATCTCGATCTGCGCCCCGATCGAGTTCAGGCGTTCCGCCAGGTCCTCGTAGCCGCGGTTGATGACGTAGACGTTGCGGAGTACGGACGTGCCCTCCGCCGCCATCATCGCCAGCAGGACGACCACCGCGGGGCGCAGGGCCGGCGGGCACATCATCTCGGCCGCGCGCCAGCGGGTCGGGCCCTCGACCAGCACCCGGTGCGGGTCCAGCAGCTGGAGCCGGCCGCCGAGGCGGTTGAGGTCGGTCAGGTAGATGGCGCGGTTGTCGTAGACCCAGTCGTGGATGAGGGTCTTGCCCTGCGCGGTGGCCGCGATGGCCGCGAAGAACGGGACGTTGTCGATGTTCAGGCCGGGGAACGGCATGGGGTGGATCTTGTCGATCGGCGCCTCCAGCTTGGAGGGGCGGACCGTGAGGTCGACCAGGCGCGTACGGCCGTTGTCCGCGCAGTACTCGGGGCTGCGGTCGTGGTCGAGGCCCATCTCC
This sequence comes from Streptomyces sp. NPDC038707, assembly GCF_040636485.1. Lineage (NCBI taxonomy): Bacteria > Bacillati > Actinomycetota > Actinomycetes > Kitasatosporales > Streptomycetaceae > Streptomyces > Streptomyces sp. NPDC038707. The sequence goes on along the minus strand of NZ_JBEZUP010000005.1, from coordinate 268,837 downwards.
TCCAGGACCGCCAGCTCGATCTCCAGGAACTCGATCGGGACCCGGCGCACCGTCAGCTCCGACTCGGTGACCACGGCGGCGGCCAGCAGGCTCATCGCCTCGACCGGGTCCTCGGAGGGGGAGTAGTCGACGTCGACGTCGATGTTCGGCACGCCGTGCACGGTGAGCGTGGTGGTGCCGATGCCCTCCACCTTGACGCCCAGGGCCTCCAGGAAGAAACACAGGTCCTGGACCATGTAGTTGGAGGAGGCGTTGCGGATGACCGTGACGCCGTCGTGGCGGGCCGCGGCCAGCAGCGCGTTCTCGGTCACGGTGTCGCCGCGCTCGGTCAGCACGATCGGCCGGTCCGGGCGGACCGAGCGGTCCACCTGGGCGTGGTACTGGCCCTCGGTGGCCGCGATGTCCAGACCGAACCGGCGCAGGGCGATCATGTGCGGCTCGATGGTCCGGGTGCCCAGGTCGCAGCCGCCGGCGTACGGCAGCTTGAAGCGGTCCATGCGGTGCAGCAGCGGGCCGAAGAACATGATGATCGAGCGGGTGCGCACGGCGGCCTCCGCGTCGATGGCCGCCATCTCCAGCTCGGCGGGCGGGACGATCTCCAGGTCGACGCCGTCGTTGATCCAGCGGGTGCGCACGCCGATGGAGTTCAGTACCTCCAGCAGGCGGTACACCTCCTCGATGCGCGCCACCCGGCGCAGCACCGTGCGCCCCTTGTTCAGCAGCGTGGCGCACAGCAGGGCCACGCACGCGTTCTTGCTGGTCTTGACGTCGATGGCACCGGACAGACGGCGGCCGCCGACCACGCGCAGATGCATCGGACCCGCATAGCCCAGGGACACGATCTCGCTGTCCAGGGCTTCACCGATTCGGGCGATCATCTCAAGGCTGATGTTCTGGTTGCCGCGCTCGATGCGGTTGACCGCGCTCTGGCTGGTGCCGAGCGCCTCCGCGAGCTGCGTCTGAGTCCAGCCCCGGTGCTGCCGGGCGTCACGGATGAGCTTGCCGATGCGTACGAGGTAGTCGTCTGACATGACCTTGAGGCTATCTCAGATATGAGATGGCGCTCGCCAGGGGGGTCCGTTCGGGTGATGACATGACCATCTGTCAGCCGGTTGGCGCAACGTGCCGGGGCGACCGGCTCCGGCACCCGACCGGGCCGGGCACAGGATGTCGGGTCCGGCAGGGTGGTGCCTTCCTAACGTGAGAGAGCAAAGGGAAGGAGGCCGGGGTGCTGGAGAGGCTCAACCAGGCCATGGAGCACATCGAGTCGCATCTCGACCAGCCGATCGAGGTGGCCGAGCTGGCGCGTATCGCGGTGACGTCGGAGTACCACTTCCGCCGGCTGTTCTCCGCGCTGGCGGGGGTGCCGCTGTCGGAGTACATCCGCCGCAGACGGCTGACCGTGGCGGGTGCCGAGGTGCTCGCCGGCGAGCGGACGCTGATGGACGTCGCGACCCGCTACGGCTACGGCTCGGGGGAGGCCTTCGCCCGCGCGTTCCGCGCCGTCCACGGCGTGGGGCCGGGCGAGGCGCGGCGGACCGGTGCGGCTCTGCGCTCCCAGCCCCGGATGTCCTTCCGTCTCATCGTCGAAGGGAGCAGCAGCATGCGATACAGGATCGTGGAGAAGGACGCCTTCCGCGTGGTCGGCAGGAAGGCCCGCGTCCCGCTCGTCCACGAGGGGGTCAACCAGGCGATCGCCGGGTTCGTCCGGGGGATCGGCCCGGAGACGCTCGGGCGGATCGCGGCACTGTCCGACCAGGAGCCGGAGGGGATCGTCGGGGTGAGCGACCAGCTCGACCCGAGCCGGGCCGAGGGCACCGAACTCGACTACTACCACGCGGTGGTGACGAGTGCCGAAGCCCCCGAGGACATGGACGTCCTCGCGGTTCCGGCGGGCACGTGGGCCGTCTTCGAGAGCTCCGGCCCCTTCCCCGAGACCCTCCAGCACCTGTGGCGGGACGTGTTCACGCAGTGGTTCCCGTCCAATCCGTACCGGAGCAGGCCGGGCCCCGAGATACTCCGGGTCGGCCCCGTACGGGACCAGGCACAGGCGGACGCCACGCTCTGGATCCCGGTGGAGCGCGCCTCCGCCTGACCGGACGCGTCGCGGCCGGCCGGGAGCGGTCCGGGCGGCCGCGACGCACCGCGAGCCGTGCCGGGGGCACCTGGCACGGCTCGCCCGGGCGAGGGCGTCGATCCGGTGCCTTCGGCCGCCGGGCGCCTGACCGTGCCCTCCTGACGGCGGCGCGCCTCAGCGCGCGAGGAGCACACTCGGCCCGCGTGAGCGGCCCCGCTCCCGGGCGCCCGGTCCGCGAGGGGAAACGCCGGATCGCGGAGCACGCGGGCGCGCACATGGAAGCCGAGCGCGCCCAGGTGGAGCAGGTCGAGACCGCCCGCCGGCCGCCGTGGCGCCGAGCGGGCGCAGCGCGGCGTTCTGGAGGCCGAGGAGGAGGCCCGCCGCACCGGCCAGCTTGAACGCACCCTCGTTCACCACCCGCGTCGGCTGCCGGACCCCTCCACCGCCGCTCCCGCATCCGTGGCCGCCGGCCTGCGCGCCGTGCTCCGGACCGGACCGGACGGCGAACCCCCTGCCTGGACGCGACGCGCCGTGCGGGGGCGCCCCTGGCATTCCCGCAGCGGCGGCACACGCGGCCGCACCGCCTTCCCCCCGCCGGGACGTCACCGTCACCGTCCTCATCACGCTCATCAGCTCCAGCGCCCCCGCCACCGGAGAGTTCATCCAGGCCGCCTGCGTACTCCTCCGCCGGCACACCGACAGCAGTGCCCCACCGAGCCGGTGACACGCCCCGGCCGGACCGCCCTCGTCACCGCCCGGCCCTCCGGCACCGGTCCGCCGGCCGCTCCCGGGTCCGCAGCCCGCACGGTGTGCGGAGGCGCTGCCGGCTGTCCGGAAGAGCCGGGGCCGAGCGGCCGCTCGGCGTTCGACGCGGGGGATCGGAGGCGTGCGGACATGACCAGGCCGCGCCCATGTACTAGTGTTATCTCGACATCGAGATATCTGCCGAGGCGCACCGCGGTCGCCGCGCTGGTAAGGCTTGCCTAACTTAGCCTGACCTCACTGGCTTGGCCAAGCCGGCCTGGCGGCACGATTGACGGTGGTACGCGCACATCAATGAAGGAGACTGTCGTGTCGGCGAACAGCTTCGACGCCCGCAGCACGCTGCAGGTGGGCGGCGAGTCGTACGAGATCTTCCGGCTGGACAAGGTGGAGGGCGCGGCCCGGCTGCCGTACAGCCTCAAGGTCCTGCTGGAGAACCTGCTCCGCACGGAGGACGGCGCGAACATCACCGCCGACCACATCCGCGCCCTCGGCAACTGGGACTCGCAGGCCCAGCCCAGCCAGGAGATCCAGTTCACGCCGGCCCGCGTGATCATGCAGGACTTCACCGGTGTCCCCTGCGTCGTGGACCTCGCCACGATGCGCGAGGCCGTGAAGGAGCTGGGCGGCGACCCGGCGAAGATCAACCCGCTGGCGCCGGCCGAGCTGGTCATCGACCACTCCGTCATCGCCGACAAGTTCGGCACCACCGACGCCTTCAAGCAGAACGTCGAGCTGGAGTACGGCCGCAACAAGGAGCGCTACCAGTTCCTGCGCTGGGGCCAGACCGCCTTCGACGAGTTCAAGGTCGTCCCGCCCGGCACCGGCATCGTCCACCAGGTGAACATCGAGCACCTGGCCCGTGTCGTCATGGTCCGCGACGGCAAGGCCTACCCCGACACCCTGGTCGGCACCGACTCGCACACCACCATGGTCAACGGCCTCGGCGTCCTCGGCTGGGGCGTCGGCGGCATCGAGGCCGAGGCCGCCATGCTCGGCCAGCCGGTCTCCATGCTCATCCCGCGCGTCGTCGGCTTCAAGCTGACCGGTGAGCTGAGCCCCGGCACCACCGCCACCGACCTCGTGCTCACCATCACCGAGATGCTCCGCAAGCACGGTGTGGTCGGCAAGTTCGTGGAGTTCTACGGCGAGGGTGTGGCCGCCACCTCCCTGGCCAACCGCGCCACCATCGGCAACATGTCGCCGGAGTTCGGCTCCACCGCCGCCATCTTCCCGATCGACGACGAGACCCTCAGCTACCTGCGCCTGACCGGCCGTTCCGAGCAGCAGGTCGCCCTGGTCGAGGCGTACGCCAAGGAGCAGGGCCTCTGGCTGGACCCGGCCGCCGAGCCGGACTTCTCCGAGAAGCTGGAGCTGGACCTCTCCACGGTCGTCCCCTCCATCGCCGGCCCGAAGCGCCCGCAGGACCGCATCGTCCTCGCCGAGGCCGCCCAGCAGTTCGCCAAGGACGTCCTCAACTACGTCGAGGCGCCGGTCGCGCAGACCGCGGACGCCGCCGCCTCCCCGGTGGACGAGGCCAGCGCCGAGTCCTTCCCGGCCTCCGACGCCCCGGCCTACGGCCACCAGGACAACGGCGCGGGCGCCCCGCAGCACGGCCAGGGCACCGGTGCCGTCCCGTCCAACCCGGTGCGGGTGACGGCCCCCGACGGCACCGACTACGAGCTGGACCACGGCGCGGTGACGGTCGCGGCCATCACCTCCTGCACCAACACCTCGAACCCGTACGTCATGGTCGCCGCCGCCCTGGTGGCCAAGAAGGCGGTCGAGAAGGGCCTGACCCGCAAGCCGTGGGTGAAGTCCACCCTGGCCCCCGGCTCCAAGGTCGTCACCGACTACTTCGACAAGGCCGGCCTCACGCCGTACCTCGACAAGCTCGGCTTCAACCTGGTCGGCTACGGCTGCACCACCTGCATCGGCAACTCCGGCCCGCTGCCGGAGGAGGTCTCCAAGGCCGTCAACGACCACGACCTGGCCGTCACCTCGGTCCTGTCCGGCAACCGCAACTTCGAGGGCCGGATCAACCCCGACGTCAAGATGAACTACCTGGCGTCCCCGCCGCTGGTCGTCGCCTACTCCATCGCCGGCTCCATGAAGCTGGACATCACCCGCGAGGCCCTCGGCACCGACCAGGACGGCAACCCGGTCTACCTGAAGGACATCTGGCCCTCCGAGGCCGAGGTGAACGACGTCGTCGCGGGCGCCATCGGCGAGGACATGTTCTCCAAGTCCTACAGCGACGTCTTCGCCGGCGACGCCCAGTGGCAGTCGCTGCCGATCCCGACCGGCGACACCTTCGAGTGGGACGCGGAGTCCACCTACGTCCGCAAGCCCCCGTACTTCGAGGGCATGACCATGGACCCCGCCCCGGTCGAGGACATCGCCGGCGCCCGCGTCCTGGCCAAGCTGGGCGACTCGGTCACCACCGACCACATCTCCCCGGCCGGTGCCATCAAGGCCGACACCCCCGCCGGCAAGTACCTCACCGAGCACGGCGTCGAGCGGCGTGACTTCAACTCCTACGGCTCCCGCCGAGGCAACCACGAGGTCATGATCCGAGGTACGTTCGCCAACATCCGCCTGCGCAACCAGATCGCGCCGGGCACCGAGGGCGGCTACACCCGCGACTTCACGCAGGACGGCGGCCCGGTCTCCTTCATCTACGACGCCTCGCAGAACTACCAGGCCGCCGGCATCCCGCTGGTCGTCCTGGCCGGCAAGGAGTACGGTTCCGGTTCGTCCCGCGACTGGGCGGCCAAGGGCACCGCGCTGCTCGGCGTGAAGGCCGTCATCGCCGAGTCCTACGAGCGCATCCACCGCTCGAACCTCATCGGCATGGGCGTCCTGCCGCTGCAGTTCCCGGAGGGTGCCACCGCCGAGTCCCTCGGCCTGACCGGCGAGGAGACCTTCTCCGTCTCCGGCGTGACCGAGCTGAACGAGGGCCGCACCCCGCGCACGGTGAAGGTCACCACCGACACCGGTGTCGAGTTCGACGCGGTCGTCCGCATCGACACCCCCGGTGAGGCCGACTACTACCGCAACGGCGGCATCATGCAGTACGTGCTGCGCAACCTGATCCGCAAGTAAGCGGCGGCGCGGTACGGCGACACAGCGGCTAAGGGCCGCGTCCCCGGCATCCGGGGGCGCGGCCCTTCGCCGTACCGCTCACGCGTCGGCCGCCGGGGCCGCGTTCCTGCTCTGGGCGGACCCGGTGGCCGAGTGCACCGGGTCCGCGAGCCGGGCAGGCGAGGGGGGTAGGGGTACCTGCCCGGAGAGGGGGAGTCGGGGCGCGTGGCCGGCCCGGTCGCCGAGCCGCGCGACATCGTTGTCATCGGGCTGTGACCTCGACTCTACCGCCGCCCCCGCCGACCGAGTCAACCCGCTTCGCTAGCCCGATCGGGTGATCCCGGCGCGCGCCTGCCGGAGCGTGCGCGGCGCTGTGTGGTACGTGGGGCGGGCCTTGTGGCGCCTGGGGTCCGTGGGGCCGCGGAACCGCCGGATCCGGGCGGTGCCGGGCAGCACCGGCGGTTTTCGGCGAGGCCGCGGAATGCGATCCGCCCGGGCCTCGCTGGAGCCGCTTTTCGGACATCCGGGCAGTGGCCGCCTGTCCGTCGGGCGCATCCGCTTCTCCACGGCGATCCGCCCGGCGGAAGCCATGAGTGGCGCGATCGATGTTTAACAAACAAGCTGGTTTGGTTAACTCGGCAAGTCTCCTGGGCTATTACGAGGTGTTTTGTTCCTTGTCTCGAAGAGTGGCGGAAATCCGTGCATGCCATTCGCGTGTGATGCCTCCTATAAAACAGGCAAGCTTGTATGCTTTGGGCCCCGGGACCGGGAGAACAGGAACAGGCGGAGAAGGCAGGTGCAGCCTGATGCAGTCACGAGCCGAGCGGACCCGTCAGGCGCTGGTCGAGGCCACGGCCGAGCTGATCGCGGACGGCCGGCCGGCCGACGCCGGCCTGGTCAACATCTGCCACCGGGCGGGGGTGAGCCGGGGCGCCCTCTATCACCACTTCCCGTCCATCGGCGCGCTCACCGACGCGGTGCGCGAGGAGGCACGGGCGCGGCTGCTCGCGCTGCTCGCGGAGGCCTTCGCGGTGGCGGACGGGAACGGGCTGGAGCGCTTCCTCGTGCTTTTCGGCCGGGCGCTGCGCGAGGAGAAGATCGTCCGGGCCGGTATGCGGCTGGCGGCCGACGGTCCGGCCGGCCCGCCGCGGCTGCGCGACGAACTGCTGGCGCTGGTGCGTGAGCGGGTGGCGGGCCCGCCGGGCTCCGGTCCGCGGGGGCGGGACCTCGCGGATCTGGCGCTGGTGCTGACCGTCGGCGTCGAGGCCCTGGGCCACGCCGACCCCCGCTGGTGGGAGGCCGGGACGGTGCGGCGCCTGTGGCAGCTGCTGCGCCCGGTGTTCCCGCCGCCGTCCGTCCAGGCACCGGAACCGGTTCAGGCGCCGGCACCCGTCCAGGCGCCGGTGCCCGGCTGTAGGGAGAAGGAGTGCGTGCCGGCGTCCGGATCCGGGCTCCCGCCCGCGCCGGGAGCCGGCGGCGGGACCCGGTGAGCGGGTCAGCCCGCCACGGGCACTGGCGGCGGAGTGACGCGGAGCCGGCCGATCAGACCAGGGGTGACCAGTCCGGGCAGCAGGAAGCGCCAGAACCCGGTGATCCGCTGCGGCAGGTCCTCCCGCCCGCTGTAGGCCTGGGACATGATCTGCAGACCGGTGAACGAGCCGACGATGGTCGCGGTGGCCTCCCGCAGATCGGTGCCCGGCAGGATCTCGCCCTGGGCCTCCGCCTGGCCCAGCAGGTCCAGGATGGTCCGGCTGGACTGCTCGTACGCCGTGCGCGGCGGGCAGTCCAGGGACGTCTGCTCGATGGTCAGCCGCAGGCTGGCCCGCAGCACCGGGTCGTGCTGGAGGCGGGCGGCGAAGGCCAGGGTCAGGTCGATGACGGACTGGACCTTCACCGGGTGCTCCCTGACCTCCAGCGCCTCGGCGTGCGCCTCCAGCAGGGCCAGCGCGATGGCCTCCTTGGAGCGGAAGTGGTGGTACATCGAGCCGCGGGTCAGTCCCGTGCGCGCGAGGATCTCGTTGGTGCTCGCGGCGTCGTACCCCCGTTCGTCGAAGACACGGGCAGCCGCTTCGAGGATCGAGCGCCTGGACTTCTTACCGCGTTCCTGCTGGGCCATTCCCTGATCCTCGCACCTGACCAACAGACTTGTCTGTACAGTATCGAGCCCAGACGTGGTCGGTGGCCAGGACATGTGCCCGGACCGGCGGGAGGCGCACGGGAGCGTCACGGGGTCACGGGCGCCCCGAGCCGGAAGCCGACCCCCCGGACGGTCGTGATCCACTGGCTGGAGCCCAGCTTGCCGCGCAGCGTGCTGACATGGGTGTCGATGGTGCGGCCGTGCGGGGACCAGGCGTCGTCCCACACCTGGGCCATGATCTGGCGCCGGGGGATGACGGTGCCGGCCTGTGAGGCCAGCAGGTACAGCAGGTCGAACTCCTTGCGGGTCAGGTCCAGCGGCTTGCCGTCCAGGGTCGCCACCCGAGCCTCGGCGTCGATGCGCAGCGGCCCGTGGGTGATCACCCGGGACCGGTTCGCCGAGCGCAGCCGCACCCGGCGCATCACCGCCTCGATCCGGGCCAGCAGTTCCCGGAAGCCGTAGGGCTTGACCAGGTAGTCGTCGGAGCCCGCCTGGAGGCCGAGCACCCGGTCGAGTTCGGAGTCGCGGCCGGTGACGACGATGATCGGGGTGTCGCTGACGGCCCGGATGCCGCGGCACACCTCCAGTCCGTCCAGGTCCGGCAGGTCCAGGTCGAGCAGGATCAGGTCCGCCTCGTGGTGGGCCCGCAGCGCCTGGGCCCCGGTGGACGAGGCGTGGGTCGTGTAGCCCTGCCGGGCCAGGCCTTTCATCAGGGTGTCGGCGGCCCGCGTGTCGCTCTCCACCACGAGGACGTTCAGGGACCCCTCCCACTCGCCGCCCGGCGCGGTGGTCAGCCGCTGGGGCGGGAGCGTGGGGGAGGAGTGCCGGTGGTAGCGCTGCGCTGTCGGTTTGCGGGCATCCACGGTGTGCCGATTCATCCGCCCCTCCTGAGACGCATCCCCCGTCAGCATCCTGTGCTGAACGCTCACGACTGCGAAGGTACCAAACAGACTTGTCTGATTGTCAACGACAGCCTTTTGACTGGAGCTTGCCGTTCCATGACTCAAAGCGCCCGGGAAGGATCGCCGATTCCCCTATCGCGCGCGGGGGTTCAGGTGACTGGGTATCAGTTGCGAGGCCGAAGAAAAAGGTCGGAATGAATCATTCCAGGACGTCAACGCGGCGTTAATCGTGCACAGTTGCATGATTGCGTCCGGAACAAAGCGGCGAGACGGGCAAAAGCCGATTTATGTATCCGGGTGGGCGTTCCGTGTCGCCGGCGAGGGCCGGGCGCAAAGGAAAAGTAAACGGCCACTTGAAATTCCGAACTGACATGTCTGTATCTTATGAGTCGCAACGCGTCGGCCGCGGGGGAAGCAAGCCGGCGTACGGCCGGCTCCCCCTGCCCAGGAACTGACAGGAGTGCTGTTCATGCCGTACGTCGTCGGTCGCCCCCGTCCAGACCTCCGCCCCCCTCAGCTGACCACCACGGTTCCCCGCGAGTACGTGCACCGGGCCGCGGTGTCGGAGGTGTTCCTGACCGGTTGGAGAGCCGACGGCGGGGCCGGCTCCGGGGAACCCGCCTTCACCGTCACCGCCCAGTGGCCCCGCAGCCACGCGCTCTTCGCCCGCGAGGACGGCTACCAGGACCCGATGCTGCTCCTTGAATCGGTCCGCCAGATCGGCTCCCTGCTCGCCCACGCCGAGTTCGGCGTGCCCTTCGGCCACCAGTTCGTCATGTCCCGCCTATCGGCCGCCGCCGAACCCGCCCTGTTCGCCGCCGGGCCCACGCCCACCGAGACCGAACTGCGCACCGTCTGCCGCGACACCGTGTACCGCGACGGCAGGCTCGCGGCGATGCGGTACGACGTGACCGTGCTGCGCGACGGCCGCCCGCTGGGCACCGCCACGGCGGCGTTCCAGTGCGTCAGCCCCGCCGTCTACCGGCGGTTGCGCGGTGAGCGGACCCCGCTCGCGCGGCGCGCGACACCGCCGGCCGTCGCCCCGCGCGAAGTGGGCCGCACCAGCGCGCGGCACGTCGTCCTCGCCGAGCCCGAGCCGGGCGTCCGGCACCGCTGGGAACTGCGGGTCGACACCGCGCACCCGACCTACTTCGACCATCCCGTCGACCACGTGCCCGGCATGGTCCTGCTGGAGGCCGCCCGGCAGGCCGCGCACGCCGCCACCGGCCTGCCCGACGCGCTGGTCCTCGGGGTGCGCGGCACGTTCGAGCGCTACGCCGAACTGGACCTCCCCTGCTGGATCGAGGCCCGGCCCGAGCCGGCCGGCGCGGACGGTGACATGCCGGTACGGGTGACCGGCACCCAGCAGCGGCGGACCGTCTTCACCGCCGATGTCACGCTGCGGCCCGGCGCCCGCTGAGCCGGCCGCCGCCAGGAGACCCACATGCCCCCCACCATCCTGATCACCGGAGCGGCCGGCTTCGTGGGCGGCCACGTCACCCGCGAGGCCCGCCGGCACCGGGCCCGGCTCCGGCTCGTGCGGCACCGGCGCGACCCCCACGGGCCCGCCGGCGAGGTCGTGCACGCCGACCTGGCGGACCCCGGCAGCCTGCGCGGGATCTGCGACGGCGCCGACGTCCTCATCCACTGCGCCGCGCAGATCGGCGGCGACCCCGGGACCAACGAGGCGGTCAACGCCCGCGGTACGGCGGCACTGGTCGCCGAGGCCCGGCGGGCCGGCGTCCGGCGCGTCGTCCAGCTCAGCACCGCGTCCGTCTACGGCCGGGGGACCTTCCGCGGCAGCCGCCCGGAGGACCTCGTGCGCCGCCCGGCCTCGCCCACCTCCCGGACCCGGGCCGCGGCCGAGGACGCCGTCCTGGAGGCCGGCGGCATCGTCCTGCGCCCCCATCTCGTCTACGGGGCCGGTGACAAGTGGGTGGGGCCGGGCCTGGCCCGGATCCTGCGCGCGCTGCCGGGCACCGTGGACGGCTGGCCGGCCCGCACCTCGGTGATCGCCGTCACCGACCTGGCCCGGCTGCTGGTCGGCGCCGCCCTCGCCCCGGCCCGCGCGCTGGGCGCCTCCGTCTACCACGCCGCGCACCCAGAGCCGGTCGCGGTGTCCACGCTGCTGCGCACCGTCGCCGAGTGCGCCTCCCTCGCCTGGCCGCACGGCCGGCTCGGCGCGGAACGGGCCCGCGCCATCCTGGCGGAGCGCGGTCAGCCGCCGTCCGCGCTGGACATGCTGACGACCGACCACGTCTTCGACGGCACCCCGCTCTGGACCGACCTGCGCCAGTCACCCGCGACTCCCTTCCCGGCCGGCTTCCACCAGGCACGGGCCTGGTACCACGAGGTGCTGCGGGCCGGGTGAGGGGCGCGGGCCGGGGTGGGGCGGCCGCTGTCCGGCCGGGGGCTTTCCGTCTCGCGGCACCGGGCGCAGTCCGTACGGGGTGCCTCCCGCCCCGGCGGCGCCGGGCGGGGACCGTCCGGCTCGGCGGCCCGGGCCCGGTGGTTCCGCTTGGCGTTCAGTGATGGGGCGAACTCCGGTGGGCGGCCGGGGCGGGGCGGGTGGAGGCGGGTGGGGTGGCTGCCCGGCCGAAGTCCTTGTCGCCGGGCACGTCCCGGGGTCCCGGTGTGCCCGCGCTGCGGCCCCGAACGGAGTCCGTCCGGCAGCGGGGCCGTCCCGGCGTCCAGCGACCGGACGGACGGACTCCGGCATGCGCGCGGGGCGGTCAGCGGGGGCTGAGGGTGCGGGCCACGTCGTCGCCGTGGTAGTACGTCCGGCCGCCGCGCCGGAGGCGGCGCCACTCCGACTGGCTCGCGTGGCGGTAGGCGCTGCCGGTGGAGATGCCCCACAGCCGGGCGATGTCGGCCGCGGTCAGCCACCGTACGGTCCGGGCCGCCGGCGCCTCGGCGGCCCCCGGACCCGGGCCGTCCGGCCGGCGGCCGAGGCGGAGCCACTCGTGGCCCTGCCAGTGGTGGGCGGGGTCCCGGTCGCAGCGGATCACGGCCGCCGCCCCGGCCGCCCCGGGCGGGAGCACCGCGGTCAGCGACCCCCCGCAGCCCCGCTCCACGCAGGCGCCGAGGCGCACCCGCCGCCGTACGTCCGGATCGACCACCCGGCGGGCCCGGCGCACCAGCCGGGCCACCTCGGCGGAGAACTCGGCCGCCGCGTCGTGCGCCAGCAGCCACGGCAGGTGCCCGGTGAGGAACACGCACAGCGGCAGCACCGCCCGGCGGGGCGCGGGCACGCCGCGTTCCCCGACCACCGCACCGGCCCAGGAGCCGAGCACCGCAAGGATCTCGCCGCGCACCTCGGCCGCGTGGGCGTTGAAGGGCAGGCCGCGCAGCGGACCGCCGGTCGTCCGCGGCCGGGTCCGGTCCTGGCTGCCGCCGTCGAGCAGCCGGCCGCACGCCTCGTACAGACCGGGCAGCCGGCGCAGGTCGCCCGCCAGCCGGGCCGCGCAGTCCGGGCACAGACGCAGACCCGGCGCGGGCGGCCGCCCGGGTTGCCCGGGCGGTCCGGGCCGTGGCGTCGGCTGGTCTTCCCGCGTCGGCCGCGCCGGCTGCCCTGTGGTGCAGCCGGCGCCACCGCACACGTCCACGGCCGCCGTGCGGGCCGCGTCGGTCGCCGGTGCGCTCGTCACGTGATCTCCCCCTGGCTGATGGTCACGGAAAACGGTCAGGCCGCGGAGTGCGGGCGGACCACGCGGAAGGTGTTGTACTCCCAGGTCGTGGTCAGCTTCCGGGCCCGGTCGCGGGAGGCCCGTACGTCCGCGGGCCACCGCTGCTCCGGCACGCGGTGGAAGGCCCAGTACGCCTCCTCGCTCTCCCACTGCGCGTAGTTGACGACGAAAGTGCCGTCCAGGCCGCGCAGCACGCTGTGCGAGCGGTAGCCCGGCAGCAGGTGCACCCACTCCTCGCGCGGCCGGGTCAGCTCCGCGACCAGCGCGTCCTGGTCCCCGGGCGCCACCCACTGGACGGCGATCGAGGTCCAGTCGTCGCGCTCGGGGACGATGTCCACCGCGCCGGTGACGGACGGGGCCCGCTGCACCGACACCAGTTCGGCGGCCAGCAGCCGGTGCCCGGCGGCCAGGCCGCCCAGCTGGAGCAGCTCCCGCTGGTACGCCTCGCCGGTGTGGTGGGCGCGCAGGTCGGCGGCGGTGCGCCACTGGGTGAGCGACACGACACCGGGCCGGGTGTGCGCCGCGTGCAGCGCGGCCGACAGTCTGCCGGGCGGGGCGGGGGCGTCGGACCGGCCGAGAATGCCGAGCAGCTTCTCCTGGCCGGTCCAGTCGTCCTCGGTGAGCGTCAGCCAGGTGAGGGCGACGGCCTGGCAGCGGTCCGGATCGAGCACGACCATGGGTGACTCCTGTCTGCGGGGCGGCCACAACGGGCGCAACGGGCGCAACGGGCGCAACGGGCGGTACGGGTGGGGCGGGGACGGCGGGGGTCAGGCCGCGCAGGCGGGCAGCCCGCCGTGGTAGGCGACCATCTCGGCGAACAGTTCCTCGATGTCCAGCCAGTGACCCGGCTCGGCACCCCTGGCCTCGGCGTAGGCGCGGTGCAGATTGGGCACCAGCCGTTCGCTGTCGAGGAGATGGGCGTACGGTCCGGGGCCGGCCTCGCGTGCCGTCTGCAACGGGGTCAGCCCGGCGGCGATGCCGTCGGCGGCCAGCCGCTGCACGTGGCGCAGATAGCCGGCGGTCTCATCCAGGATCTCGGGCCCGCCGACCGGGCCGTGACCGGAGACCACGGTTTCCGGCCCCAGGGCCCGCAGCCGCTCGATCACCGCGAGGGACCCGGCGACCGACCCGGTCAGACAGAACGGGGTGGCCCCGGACATCACCACGTCACCGGCGAACAGCACGCGCTGGCGCGGCAGCCACACCACGGTGTCGTTACGGGTGTGCGCGGTGCCGAGGTGCATCAGCTCGGCCGGGGTGTCGCCGAGGTGCAGGGTGAGCCGGTCGCGGTAGGTCAGTGTCGGCAGTTCCACGCTGACGTCGCCCCAGCGGACCTCGGGCCACAGGCCGGTCAGGTGCAGGCCGGCCAGGTCCATCTCGGCGCGGGTCTCCTCGTGCGCGACGATCACCGCCTCGTCGGCGAAGAACCGGTTGCCGAAGGTGTGGTCGCCGTGCGGATGGGTGTTGACGACGAAGCGCGGGGCGCGCGGGGCGACCGCCGCCACGGCCCGCCGCAGCGCCCGTGCGCGGGACTCGGTGGCAGCGGTGTCGATCAGGGCGGGGCGGTCGCCGGAAGTGATCAGGCCCGCGTTGTTCAGGCACCAGCCGCCGTCGGGCTGGACGTAGGCGTACACGTCTTCGGCGATCTCGCGCAGATGCGGTTCGGCCGTGGTGGAGGCGTGCGTCCGCGGGTGGGTCTGGGTCACTGGGTTCTCCTGGAGCAGGCCGGCGCGGTCATGCGGGAGCCGCCAGGGCCGGGCTGCCGGCGGGCCGGGTGAAGAGGCGGTTGTGGTAGACGAGGGGGTCCGCGCCGCCCACGGAGACCTGCTGGACGCGGCCGACGAGGATGCTGTGGTCACCGCCGTCGAGCACGTCGTGCAGCGCGCAGGCCAGCCGGGCGGTCGCGTCGGGCAGTCCGGGCAGTCCCAGTTCGCAGGGCTCCATGGGGCTGCCGGCGAACTTGTCGGCGCCGGAGCGGGCGAAGCCGGCGGCCACGTCGGCCTGGTGGGCCGCGAGTACGTTCACCAGGAACCGGTCGGCGGTGACGAACGCGTCGTGGCAGGAGGCCGACTTGGCGGGGCAGACCAGTACGAGCGTCGGGTCGAGGGACAGCGAGGAGAAGGAGCTGGCGGTGAATCCCCAGCGGCGTCCGCTCGGGTCCACGGTGGTCACGACGGTGACCGGGGTGGGCACATGGGCCATGGCGCGGGCGAACTCCGCGGGGTCGACGGTGGGCAACGGTCCTCCCGGCTGACGGAATCTGACGGTGATCAGCCCGGCCGCCCCTCGGCGGCGGACGCGGTGGGCGGTCGGGGACGGGCGGGACGGGCGGGGCGGGAGCCGGAAACGGCCGGGCGGACACCGGATGGACGGACGCAGACGGCTGGGACGGGGGCGGCGGACCGACCGGCCGGCCGGTGCGGATACGGCACCGTGACCGACCGACGGAGCCCGCCGACCCGACCGGGCTACTGGCCGGCCGACCGAGTTGACCGGTCGGCCGAGTCGACCAGCCCGCCGGGCCGGCCGGCCCGGCGGACGGGCCGCTGATCCGTGGGCCGGCCGGCCTGCCGGGCGACAGCGGCCGGTCCGGCAGGCGCCGGCACAGCACCCCCCCGCCCGCAACGGCGCGCCGGGCAGGCCCCCGGCCGCGCACGCCGATGCGAGGCGGCGCGGCGGCCGGGCGGCGTCACCGCGGCCGGGCCGTGCACGGCGTCGCCCGGCCGCTGTCACGCACGCCGGACGGCCTCGCGGCAGCCGGGCGGCCTCGCGGCAGCCGGGCGGCCCTCAGGCCGGCGCGCGGACCACCGCCGCCGAGTTGAAGCCGCCCCGGCCGCGGGCCAGGACCAGGGCCGTGCGCAGGGGGGTGTCCGGGCGGCGGGGCGCGGTGACCAGGTCGACCGGGCAGTCCGGGGCCACGTCGGTGACGTGCGCGGTCGGCGGGATCACCTGGTCCCGCAGGGACAGCAGCGCGGCGGCCAGGTCCAGGGCCGCGCCGCCCGCAGCGAGCCGTCCCGTCATGGTCTTCGGCGCCGTCACCGGCACCCCGCCCGCCCCGAACAGCCCCGCGACGGCCTCGGCCTCCGCACGGTCCGCGGCCCGGCGCCCGGCCGCGTCGGCGAACACGACGTCCACCTCGGCCGGGGACACCCCCGCGTCCCGCAGCGCGAGTTCCGCGGCGTCCCGGAGCCGGGGCGCGCCCCCCGAACCCGGCGGCGGATCGAAGGTGGCCGCACAGCCCGCGACCGTGCCGTACACCCGGGCCCCGCGTGCGGCGGCCGCGTCGGCGTCCTCGAGCACCAGCAGCGCACCGCCCTCACCGGCCACGTGCCCGGAGGCGTCCGCCGAGAACGGCAGATAGGCCCGCGCCGGGTCGGTCACCGAGGTCAGCTCGCCGCCCGCCAGATGCGCCGCCCAGCCCCACGGGCACAGCGCGGAGTCCACCCCGCCGGTGACCAGCAGCCGTACCCCGCGCCGGATCCGGCGCCGGGCCTGGGCCACCGCGTCCAGGCCGCCGGCCTGCTCGGTGACCAGCACCCCGCTGGGGCCGCGCAGCCCGTGCCGGATGGAGATCTGGCCGGTGTTGACGGCGTAGAACCAGGCGAAGGACTGGTAGGCGCTGACGTACTGGCCGCCCTTGCTCCACAGCGCCTGGAGTTCGCGCTGGCCGAACTCGAAGCCGCCCGCGGAGGCGGCGGTGACCACACCGGCCGCGTACTCGGGCAGCCGGGCCGGGTCCACGCCCGCGTCGGCGAGTGCCTCGTCGGCGGCGGCCAGCGCCAGCCGGGTCATGTGGTCGGTCTGCGGCAGCAGCCGGCTGGGCACATGCTTCTCGGGCTCGAAGTCCCTTATCTCACCGGCGAGTTTCGCCGGATAGCGGGTGGCGTCGAACCGGGTGACCGGGCCGATGCCGCTCTCCCCCCGGAGCACCGCCGCCCACCAGGTCTCGGTGCCGAGCCCGTTGGGCGCGGTGACCCCGATTCCGGTGACGACGGGCGCGGCGTGCGCGGCGGGGCGGTCGCCGTCCGGGCGGACGGCCGGTTCGGTGGCGTACGCGGTCATGCGGCGGCTCCCGGTCGCGGGCGGGTCAGGATCATCGCGCTCTGGAACCCGCCGAAGCCGCTGCCGACGCTGAGCACGGTGTCGGTGCGCTGCCGGCGGGCCACCAGCGGGGTGTAGTCCAGATCGCAGGCGGGATCGCTCTCGTGCAGGTTCGCGGTGGGCGGCACTGTGTCGTGCTCGATGGCCAGGGCACTGGCGGCCACCTCGAGGGAACCGATCGCGCCGAGCGAGTGGCCGATCATCGACTTGATGGAGCTGACGGGAACCCGGTAGGCGTGCTCGCCCAGGCTGCGCTTGAACGCGGCCGTCTCGTGCCGGTCGTTCTGCTTGGTGCCGGAGCCGTGCGCGTTGACGTAGTCGACGGCGGTGGGGTCCAGCCGGGCCTCGTCCAGGGCGATCCGGATCGCCTCGGCCATCTCCTTGCCGTCCGGGCGCAGACCGGTCATGTGGTAGGCGTTGCAGCGGCTGGCGAACCCGGCGATCTCCGCGTACACATGGGCGCCGCGCCGACGGGCGCTCTCCAGTTCCTCCAGCACCATGACGGCCGAGCCCTCGCCGAGCACGAACCCGTTGCGGGAGGCGTCGAAGGGGCGGGAGGCGGTATCGGGTTCGTCGTTGCGCGGGGAGGTGGCCTTGATGGCGTCGAAGCAGGCCACGGTGATCGGCGAGATGGGCGCCTCGGTGGCGCCGGCGATCATCACGTCGGCGCTGCCCTCGCGGATCAGCTCCACGGCGTGCCCGACCGAGTCCAGGCCCGAGGTGCAGCCGGTCGACACCATCGCCACCGGGCCCTGGGCGTGGCTGCGCCAGGCCACCTCGGCCGCCATGGAACTGGGCACGAAGTAGTCGAACAGGTGCGGTACGGCGAGGGTGTGGTCCACCTCCCAGGCGCTGCCGCCCCGGCTGACCACGTTGTACTCGGTGTCCAGGCCCATGGTGCAGCCGACCGCGCTGCCCAGGGTGACGCCGGTGCGGGTGGGGTCGAGCCGGTCCAGTTCCAGACCGCTGTCGCGGACCGCCTCGTCGGCGCTGACGATGGCGAACTGGGCCGCACGGTCGAGGCGTTCGGCCTCCTCGGCGGTGAAGCCGTGGGCCAGCGGGTCGAAGTCGGCCTCCGCGGCGATCCGGGAGCGGAACGGGGAGGCGTCGAAGAGGGTGATGGACCGGGTGGCGGTCCGGCCCGAGGTGAGCAGGGACCAGAACTCCTTGGTCCCCACGCCTCCCGGCGCGACCACGCCGATCCCGGTGATGACGACGCGACGGCTCATGGGGTGTCCTTCACGGGTGAGTCCTCCTTGCGGGGCAGGGCCTGCGGGCCGGACACGCGGTGGTGGGCCGGGGCCGATGCCCGAGCTTCGGCACCGGCGCTTGACCCGAGGTCGAGAGCCGGTGGGGTCCGGGCGGAGCCGGGCGGCGCGCCACGCCGGACCCGGGGCGGCGCGGGGGGCGGGGGCGCGGGGATCGAGGACGGTTCGAGCCGGTGACGAACGCGCCGTCCGAGCATGCCGCCATGAAGATTCTCTTTGTGGCGGGTGGCACCTCGGGTGTCATCTTCTCGCTGGTGCCCCTGGCGCAGGCGGCCCGGAACGCCGGTCACGAGGTGGTGATGGCCGCGCCGGAGGACTGCATGGGCGTCGTCAACGGCGCGGGCGTGCCCGGTTTCCCGGTCACCGGCAAGACGATGAAGGACTTCCTGTACGACCGGCGGGGCGTGCTCCAGACGATCCCGGACGACCTGCACGAGCGCTACCTCTTCAACGGGCGCTGCTTCGGCCGGTACGCGGCGGCCTGTGTGGACGGGCTGGTCTCGCTGATCGACCGCTGGCACCCGGACCTGGTGGTGGGCGGGGTGCTGGCGTTCGCCGGCCCGCTGGCCGCCGCGTACGCGGGGGTGCCGTACGTCAAGCACGCGGTGGACATGGGGGAGCCGCGGACCATCGACCTGGCGGCGGCGGCCGAGCTGGGGCCGGAGCTGGAGGCGCTGGGGCTGTACGAGATGCCGGGCGCGGACCTGTTCGTCGACACCTGCCCGCCGTCGCTGCGGCCGGCCGACGCGCCGCCCGCGCAGCCGATGCGCTATGTGCCGTACACCGCGCAACTGCCCCTGGAGCCGTGGATGTTCACCCGCGGGGAGCGGCCCCGGGTGCTGGTGAGCGCGGGCAGCCGGGTGACGAAGGAATCCGACTTCGAGATTCTCGCCGGGCTGGTCTCGAAGGTGGCCGCGCTGGACGTGGAGCTGCTGGTCGCGGCACCGGAGGCGGTGGCGGCCGAGCTGGGTCCGCTGCCGGACAACGTGCGGGCCGGCTGGATCCCGCTGGACGTGGTCGCGCGCACCTGTGATCTGACGGTCAGTCACGCGGGCGGCAACACGGTCCTCGGCAGCATGGCGGCCGGTGTCCCGCAGGTGCTCATCCCGTACCTGCCGTACGTGGTGGGCTACACCGAGCGGTTGAGCGCCTACGGGGCCGCGCGGATGGTCGACCCCGCCGAGGACTCCCCGGAGAACATCGCCGAGGCCTGCCGGGAGGTCCTGGAGGACCCGTCGTACCGCGAGCGGGCCCGGGCGGTGTCGGCGGAGATGGCGCGGCTGCCGCTGCCCGCGCAGGTGGTGGGGGCGCTGGAGGACCTGGTGGCCGGGCGCGGCTGAACCTCCGGCCCCGGCCGGTCCCGCGGGGGGCCGGCCGGGGCAGTCGGTCAGGGGGTCAGGGGGTCAGGCCGAGCCGGACGGCGGCCTCGGCGAAGGTGTCGGCCGTGGCGGGCAGCGCGGCGAGGGCGTCCCGGTAGGCGGCCCGGGCGGCGGCGAGACGGTCGCGTGCGGTGTCGTCGTACAGGACCCGGGTCAGCCCGTCCACCAGGGAGTCGTCGTCGAGGATCTCGGCGCGCAGCACGGTGTCCGTGAAGGGATTGTGCGCGAGCAGCGGGCGCAGCACCTCGTTCCAGCGCAGCGGCCACATGTGGAAGTCGGGCAGCGGCTCGGGGTACTCCGTGAGCCACGCGCGCACCGGGGCGGTGAGGCCGCCGGGCAGCGCGGCGGCGAGGCGGTCGACGTCCTCGGGGCCGTCGACCCGGTGGTTGTTGACGGCGAGCAGGCCCGGCACATCGGCGAACAGCGCGCGGTCCAGCGCGTAGCTGGGCAGGTGGAAGGAGAACACCGCGTCACAGGAGCCGAGCAGCCGGTGGTACTCGGCGGCGGTGTACTCCGGGCGGTGGTGCAGCCGGCCGGCGGGCAGCGCCTCGGCGAAGCCCTCGAAGAGGGGTCCGGTCAGCAGGACGTGCGTGTCGCGGGGCAGCCGGGCCAGCCGGCCGCCGAGCAGCCGGGGCAGCCGGTCGGCGAGCAGCCGGGTCGGCGGGGCGGCGTGCTCCCGCATCAGCCGCTGCCAGGGCAGGGTGGGCACCATGAGCAGCCGGGCCCCCTCCGGCACGCCGAGCGCGCGCCGGGTCTCCGCGCGGGCCCGGGCGGTCAGCGGTGCCATGGTGCGGGTGAGCCGGTACGGCAGGCCCCGGCCGGAGGCGGTGACCCGGGGCCGGTTCATCGGCACCGGCAGCAGCTGCACCGGCATCCGCAGCAGATTGTCGTCGACCTCCATCGTGGTGCCGAGGATCTCCACCCGCCGGCTGGTGCTCTCCAGGTCGTACAGGTCCAGCGGGATCACCGGCAGCCCGAGGTCCTCCACGAACCAGGGGTCGGTGCGGTAGCCGACCTTGAACGTCATCCAGTGCGCGAGGTAGTCGACCAGGACGACGGCGTCGGCCCGGAACTCCTTGACCACCCGCCGCACCACGTCCGCCACGCCCGCACCGAGGTCCGGCTCCACCAGCGTGTGGGGGAGCCCCGCGGTGCGCAGCTGGTCCTCGTTGTAGGGGTTGACCACGAAGTGGCTCTCGACGCCGGCGTCGGTGAGCTGTTCGGCGAGGTCCAGGCCGATGGTGACCTCGTGCAGGGTCTTGGCGAGCGCGGCGAGGAAGACGAGACGCATCACGGCTCCCGGCGGTGGGCCGTGACGGCCTTGCGCACGGTCGCGGCGACCGTGCGGACGTCGTCGTCGGACAGGCCCGGGTGCAGCGGCAGGCACAGGGTGCGGGCGGCGGCGTCGTCGGAGCCGGGCAGCGGGGCCTGGTCCCCGGTGCGGTAGGCGGGGACCTTGTGCAGCGGGGCGTAGCGGAAGGTGGTGTAGATGCCGGCGGCGAGCAGTTCGCTCGCGATGTCGTCGCGGATCCCGCCGTCGAACTGCACCCAGTAGAAGTAGTACGTCGAGGTGTGGCCGGCCGGCAGCGGCGGCGGGGTCAGGATGCCCTCGGCTCCCGCCAGTTCGCGGTCGTACAGCTCGACGATCTCGCGGCGGCGGGCGATGAACTCCGGCAGCCGGCCCAGCTGCACCCGGCCGATCGCCGCCGTCAGGTCGTTGCCGATGACCCGGCGGCCGACCTCCGGCACCTGGAGTTCCCACCAGCGGTGCGAGACCCGGGCGTGGCCGAAACCGCTGGACTGCACCAGGCCGTGGTAGGCGAGCCGGCGGGCCCGGTCGGCCCGCTCGCGGTCGCGCACCCAGAGCATGCCGCCGTCGCCGGTGACCAGCACCTTCATGGCGTCGAAGCTCCACATGGCGAGGTCGCCGAAGGTGCCCACGGCCCGGCCGCCGGCCGTGGAGCCGACCGAGCAGGCGGCGTCCTCCACCAGCGGGACGCCCCGGTCCCGGCAGAGCGCGGCGATGGCCTCGATGTCACCCGGGTAGCCGCCGTAGTGCAGCACGACCACGGCCTTGGTGCGCTCGGTGAGCGCGGCCTCGATGTGTGCGGCCGTGGGGTTGAGGGTGCGCGGGTCGACGTCGCAGAAGACCGGGCGGGCACCGGCCGCCAGGATGGCGTTCGCGGCGGCCAGGAAGCTCAGCGAGGGCAGCACGACCTCGTCGCCCTCCGTCAGATCGAGGCACTCCAGGGCCAGGAAGAGTCCGGCGGTCCCGGAGTTGAGGAAGATCATGTGCTCGGGGTCCACCCCGGCGTGCGCGGCGAACTCGGCCTCGAACGCCTTGGTGCGCGGGCCGTGTCCGAGCCACTTGTCGGCGAACACCTCCGCTACGGCGGCGAGTTCGGCCTCGCCGGTCTGCGGCTGGAAGAGATGAATCACGGTGGTCCCCTCTGCTGCGGACGGATGCCCGCATGGTCGGCAGCCCGCCTCGATGCGGGTTAGAGGGCCGATGGAGGGGCGCGGGCGCGGTCTGGAGGAAGTCCCGAGCGGCCTTCGAGAGGCGCTGTCCAGCGTGGTGGCGACGGATTGTCGTTGGAATGAGGTGCCGGCAGATGACCACGTACGAATCCAAGACGGCCGACGAGGTGGGCGAGTACTTCGACGACCGCAGCTGGCTGTTCGGGCTGAACGGCTTCAATCTGCACATCGGGTACTTCGACGACGCGCACCCGGGCACCGACCCCAAGGAGCGGCACACCGAGGTGATGATCGAGGCGGCCGGGCTGCGGGCGGGCTCCCGGCTGCTCGACGTCGGCTGCGGGTTCGGCCGGCCGGCCATCGCCGCCGCCAAGGCCACCGGGGCGCGCGTCGTCGGCATCAACGTCAGCGCCGAGCAGGTCCGGCAGGGCCGGGCGCTGGCCGCCGAGGCCGGCGTCGCGGACCTGGTCTCCTTCGAGCAGGCGGACGGCATGGCCCTGCCGTACCCGGACGCCTCGTTCGACGCGGTCTGGGCCTCCGAGGCCATCATGTACATGTCCGACCGGCCGAAGGCGCTGCGCGAGATCGAGCGCGTCCTCGTCCCCGGCGGCCGGTTCGTGCTCTCCGACTACGCCGAGCGCACCGAGCTGACGCCGGAACAGCGCGTCTCCCTCAAGGAGGGGTTCACGGTCGAGGCGCTGCCGACCATCGAGGGCTACCGCGAACTGCTCACGGACGCCGGGCTGGAGATCGTCCGGTTCGAGGACGCCACCGCCCATCTGCACCGCTCCGCCGCCCGCATCCCCGAGGTGCTGGACGAGAAGTACGCCTACATCGCCGAGCGCGGCGGCAAGGAGTTCGCCGACGAGTTCAAGGCGATGCTCTCCAAGGTCGGCATGCTGGAGGGCCAGGTCCTCGGCTATGTCATCGCGGTCGGCCGCAAGACCGGGGAGCTCGCGGGGTGAGCGCGGGTCACACCGGAAGACGGCCGGACGGGGCCGGGGCGCTGTCCCGGCTGCCGACCCTGACCGGCATGCGGTTCGTGGCCGCGCTGATGGTGTTCGTCTGCCACGCGTTCACGTACGGCATCTTCGAGGACAAGGAGCTGGAGGGGGACCTCGTCACCTACGCCGCCAAACTCGGCTTCGTAGGCGTCGGTTTCTTCTTCCTGCTCAGCGGCTTCGTGCTGACCTGGTCGGCACGCGAGGGCGACCGCACCGGGGCCTTCTACCGGCGCCGGCTGGTGAAGATCTTCCCCAACCACCTGGTGACCTGGGCGCTGGGCCTGCTGTTCATGGTGTGGCTCGGCGGTGTCTCCGCCACCGTGCGCAACACCGTGCCCGCGCTCCTCCTGGTGCAGGCCTGGTTCCCGGTGGAGGATGTCTTCTTCGGCACCAACGGGCCCTCCTGGTCGCTCGCCGCGGAGTTGCTGTTCTACCTGTCCTTCCCGCTGCTGCTGCGCTGGGTCCGGGCGGTGCCGGGCCGGCTGCTGTGGCCGCTGGCCGGGCTGCTCACCGCGGGCACGGTCCTGGTGGCGCTGGCCTCCCAGCTGCTGCCCACCGACCCGGACATGCCGTACTACCCGATCTCCTGGTACCAGTACTGGTTCGTCTACTGCCTGCCGGCCACCCGGCTGCTGGAGTTCGCCCTCGGCATCGTGATGGCCCGGATCGTGCTGTCCGGCCGCTGGATCCGGCTCGGCCTCGGCCCCGCCCTGCTCACCCTGGCTCCGGGCTACGCGCTCACGGTGTGGCTGCCGGACGCGTACGGCATCGTCGCGCCGACCGTCGTACCGCTGGCGCTGATCGTGGCCGCGGGCGCGGCGGCCGACGTCGAGGGGCACCGCTCGCCGCTGCGCAACCGGGTCTGGGTCCGGCTGGGCGAACTGTCCTTCGCCTTCTACATGGTCCACATGCTGGTCATGTGGTACGGGCCGATGGGCCGGGTGCCCGGCCGCACCTGGGACACGCTGCCCGCGCTCGGGGTGATCGCCGGGGACTTCGCGCTCACGGTGGTCGCGGCGTGGGTGCTGTACCGCGTGGTCGAGATGCCGGCCGTGCGCCGGTGGTCGGCCGTCCGCCGCCGGGGCGGGCCCGCACCGTCCTCCGCACCGGGGTCCGGCGCCCCGGCCGGCGCGGCCGAGGCGAGGTGACCCGATGGAACTGGGACTGAACGGACGCACCGTGCTGGTCACCGGTGCCTCGGGCGGCATGGGGCGGGAGATCGCCACCGCGTTCGGCGCGGAGGGCGCCGCCGTGGTGATCGGCTACCGCTCCCGGCCCGAGGACGCGGCGCACACCGCCGGCCTGATCGAGGCGGCCGGGGGCCGCGCCCTGACCGCCCCTTACGGGCTGGGCGAACCGGACACCGCCCGCTCGCTCGTGGACGCCGCGCTGCACTGGACCGGCCGGGTCGACGTGCTGGTCAACAACGCCTTCCGGCCCTTCGGGTTCCGGCCGCCCGGCGACCGGTTCGAGGAGGTCGGCGACGACTGGCAGGGCAAGCTGCGCGACAACATCGAGGGCGCGGTCGAACTGACCCGGCTGGTCGCCCCGCTGATGCGCGAGCGCGGCTGGGGCCGGATCGTGCACCTGTCGTCCAGCCTGGTCACCGAGGGCGTGCTGGAGACCGACGCCGGGCGGATCGGGGCCGAGTACTACGCGGCGGCCAAGGCGGCGCTGCACGGCTTCTCCCGCAGTACGGCCTTCAGCCTGGGCCGGGACGGGGACATCCTGTCCAACGTGGTCGTCCCCGGCCTGACCCGGACGTTCCGCAACGAGGAGCGCATGGCGAACAGCTTCGGCGTCGCCGAGCGCTACGCCGCCCGCGCCCCCCTCGGCCGGCTGCTCGACGCCGCCGAAGTGGCCCGCGTGGTGCTCTTCCTGGCCTCGGCGGCGAACACCGCGATCACCGGCCAGAGCATCACGGCCAGCGGCGGGGCCTAGCGCGAAGATCCCGCCCGGAACGCCCCGGCCCGCGAAGGCGCCTGACAGAGGCCCCGGGAGGTGCCACGGGCCGCGGTGGCGCGAAGGCCCGGGGGAGAGCGCCGGGGCCTGACATGTTGCCGGGGCGGTGGGCGTCGGGGCCGCGGTGGTGCCCGGCGCGCGGGTTCCGGGCGGAGCGTCGCGGTCCGGGGCGGGGGGCGGACGTTCCTGGCCGCGCGGTGGTGCGCAGTGCGCCGGGGCCCTGCCCGGCGGAGGCCGGTGCCGGCCTGGACGAGGGCGGCCCTCCCCCAGGGGAGGGCCGCCCTCGTTGTGGTGCCGGGTCGGTGGCGTGTCACCAGGACAGGCCGCCGTTGATCTCCAGGACGTGTCCGTTGACGTACGACCCGCTGCCCGCGGCGAGGTACACCGCGGCCTCCGCCACCTCCTCGCCCAGGCCCATCCGGCCCAGCGCGATCTTCGGCCCGTACTGGGACCACACCGCCTCGTTCGCCTTCAGCAGCTTGCCCATGCCCTCGTCGATGAAGCCGGGCGACAGGCAGTTGACGGTGATGCCCCGGGGTGCCAGCTCCAGCGCGGCGACCCGGGTGAACATCTCCACCGCCGCCTTGGTCGAGCAGTAGGAGGCCGCGCCCCGGGTGGGCCGGCTGCCGAGCGCGCTGGAGAGCGTGATGATCCGGCCGGCCTCGCTCTTCTCCAGGTACGGCACCGCCGCGCGCACACAGTGGAAGAGTCCGTTGAGGTTGGTGTCCAGCACCTCGGACCAGTCCTCGAAGGACAGCCCGGTCAGCGGACCCGGCCGGCTCACGCCCGCGTTGGCCACCACGACGTCCACGCCGCCGAACCGGTCCGCCGCCGCCTCCAGCAGCGCCCGCACGGACTCGGCGTCCCGCACGTCGGCCCGTACGAACGCGGCCCGGTCCCCGAGGCGGCCGATCCGTTCCGCGCCCTCATCGCCGCGCGCCGCCGCCACCACCTGGGCCCCCTCGGCGACGAACGCCTCGGCGATCTTCAGGCCCAGCCCCTTGGTGCCGCCGGTGACCACGGCGACCTTGTCCCTGAGTCTCACGTCAACCCGCTCCCTGTTCGGACGGTCAAGTGCGGCCACGCTGCCGCCGGGCCGTCAAAGACCCCTCGAAGGCGGTTGGAGAGAACACCTTTCGAGCCGGTCTCCAGGCACCGTCCCTAGCGTCCGTCGGGCTGCCGGTGTGGCAGCCCGACCCGAGGAGAGAACTCGATGAGCAGGACCATCACGCGGCGCGTCGTCGCCGTCGCCGCCCTGGGACTCGCCGGTGTCATGGCCGCGACCAGCGGTGCGGTCGCCGCGCCCGCCACCGTAGCGATGCTGTGCCGGGTGCCGGAGAACGGGCAGTGGAGCGAGTACGGCAGCAACCGGGTGTTCGACGTGACGGCGCCCGCCACCGTCTCGCCCTACCAGCAGTTCACCGTGAAGTACGCCCAGGGCCCCTACACCCTGAACGCGACCTACCAGAAGGAGGTCCGGGACATCGCCGTCAAGATCAACCAGCCCGCCGGGGCCCGGCTGGTCGGCCTGAAGCTCACCGGCGGCAGCAACCTCGGCACCTCCAGCCGGTCCGTCGTCGCCTCCGGCGGCCAGCTGACGCTGCGGGTCGGCGGCCCCTTCTACGGCGGCACCACCTTCGAACTGCCGGTCGTCGAAGCCACCTACGTCGCCCCCGCCTCCGGCACGCTGGTCACCACGGCCGGCGGCACCGGCTTCGACGACCCGGGGCTGTCCATGAAGCGCCTGGACACCACGATCAACGACTTCACCCCCGTCCAGTGCTACCCGGACCCGGCCAAGCCCGTGGTGCTGTCCAGCACCACGGTGGGCTGACCAGCGTTGCACCGCCCGCGACGCCGGGCGGGGAGGCCGGTGCCGTCTCCCCGCCCGGCGTCGAGCCGTTTTCGACGGTTTCTCGGCCTCTTCTCGGCCGGATCCGGCCACGGTGAAGGGGTTTCTCCCGATCACGTTGACCTCAACCGAAGTTGAGGTTTTACCGTCGTTTTGCTGTCCCGGCCAGGGCGGCCGGTGACGTCAATTCCGTTGTAGAGAAGGGCATTTGAGATGAAGGCTGCCGCGTTCCGCGCGTTCGGAGGGCCCGAGGTCCTGGAGCTGATGGAGCTGCCGACGCCCGAGCCGGGTCCGGGCGAGGTGCGGGTGAAGGTAAAGGCGGCCGGCGCCCAGCCCACCGACTGCGCGGTGCGCTCCGGCTGGAACCCGCCCGGCTTCACCATCACCTTCCCGCACATCACCGGAGGCGACTTCGCCGGCGTGGTGGACGCGCTCGGCGAGGGCGTCACCGGATTCGCGGTCGGCGACGAGGTCCTGGGCTACCGCACCCAGCTCACCTACGCCGAGTACGTCGTCGCCCCCGCGGACCAGATCGTCCCCAAGCCCGCCGCGCTGTCCTGGGAGGTGGCCGGCTGCCTGTCCGCCTCCGGCCAGACCGCCCACACCGCGATCGAGATCCTCGGCGTCCGCGAGGGCGAGACCGTGCTGATCAACGGCGCCGCCGGCGGCGTCGGCACCATCGCCGTGCAGCTCGCGGTGGCCCGGGGCGCCAAGGTGATCGCCACCGGCCGCGAGGAGAACCACGCCTACCTGCGCGAGCTGGGCGCCGTCCCGGTCGCCTACGGCGAGGGCCTGATCGACCGGGTCCGCGCGGCGGCGCCCGAGGGCGTGGACGCCGCCCTGGACACGGCGAGCGCCGAGGGCCTGCGGGTCGCGGCCGAACTCGTCAAGGACAAGGACCGCGTCGGCACCATCTTCGCCTACGAGGTCTACGAGGAGCTGGGCGTGCGCTGGATCGGCAGCCGGCGATCGGCGCAGCGGCTCGCCGAGCTGGCCGCACTGGTGGCCGACGGCAAGCTCACCGTGCACGTCCGCAAGACCCTGCCGCTGGCCCAGGCCGCCGAGGCACACCGCGAGCTGGAGACCGGCCACGGCCGCGGAAAGATCGTCCTGCTGGCCGGCTGAGCCGCCGCCGGCCGGGCCCCGGGGACACCGGCGCCGCCGCCCCGGGGCCCGCTGCCCCGCAACCCCCCTTGTACCGCCCCTTACTTCATCCCTGTTCACCTCTTCGAGGAGTCCCCTCATGTCCACGACCCCGCTGAAGATCGGCGTCATCATCGGCAGCGTGCGCACCGGCCGGTTCGCCGACAAGGTCGCCCAGTGGTTCCTCTCCGAGATCGGCCGGCGCGAGGACATGGAGGTCCATGTCATCGACCTCTCCGAGCCGGCGCTCGTGGAGGAGCTGAAGCTCACCCTGGACGCCACCGAGCCGCAGGAGGGTGCCCTCACCCTGGCCCAGCGCATCGGCGGACTCGACGGGTACGTCGTCCTCACGCCCGAGTACAACCACGGCTACCCGGCCTCGCTGAAGCTCGCCATCGACTACGTCTACAGCGAGTGGCGGGCCAAGCCCGTCGGCTTCGTCTCCTACGGCGGCATGGCCGGCGGCCAGCGGGCCGTGGAGCAGCTGCGCCAGGTCTTCGCCGAGCTGCACGCCGTCACCCTGCGCGACACCGTCAGCTTCCACATGGCCTGGGAGAAGTTCGACGAGCAGGGCCGCCCGCAGGACGCCGACGGCGCCGCCAAGGCCGCCTCCGTGCTGCTCGACCAGCTCGCCTGGTGGGGCCTGACGCTGCGTGAGGGCCGCGCGGCCCGCCCCTACGAGGGCTGAGCCATGAGCACCGCGCGACCGGCCGCGGAGATCCCGGGCACCCCGGAGTACCGGGCCGTACGGGTCATCGTGATCGGGCTGATGCTGGGCCTGATGCTCTCCTCGCTCGACTTCGTCATCGTCGCGGCGTCGATGCGGACGATCGCCGACCAGCTGCACGGCCAGACCGTCCAGGCGTGGGCGACCACCGCCTACATGGTCACCTCCACGATCGCGACCCCGCTGTTCGGGAAGCTGTCCGACCTCTACGGCCGCAAGAAGCTGTACATGCTGGCGATCGGCGTCTTCCTGGCCGGTTCGCTGCTGTGCGGGCTGGCCGGGTCGATGTACCAGCTCGCCGCGTTCCGCGCGGTGCAGGGCGTCGGCGGCGGCGGGCTCATGGCACTCGCCTTCGCCATCATGGGCGATGTGCTCACGCCCGAGCTGCGGGCCCGCTACCAGATCTGGTTCTCGGCCGTCTCCGCCGTCTCCGGTGTGCTCGGGCCGCCGGTCGGCGGGCTGTTCGCCGGCGCCGACAGCCTGCTGGGGCTCGACGGCTGGCGCTGGGCGTTCCTGATCAACCTGCCGATCGGCCTCATCGCCCTGCTCGTCGTCCAGCTCAAGTTCACCATGCCCGGCAAGCGGCGCGAGCACCGCATCGACTACGCCGGGGCGCTGTGGCTGATCGTCTGCCTCGGCCCCTGGCTGGTGGTCTCCGAGCAGGGCCGGCACTGGGGCTGGGACTCGGCCCCGACGCTGTCGCTGCTCGCGGTCGGACTGGCCGGGCTGGTGCTCTTCCTGGCCACCGAGCGGCGCATGGCGGACGCCGCGGTGATCCCGCTGCGGCTGTTCCGCAACCGGATGTTCGCGGTGATCAACGGCGCCAACGTCATCGTCGGCATCGGCGTGTTCGGCTCGCTGATCTTCCTGCCGCTGTACCTCCAGCTGGTCAAGGGGCAGGGGCCGGGCGAGGCCGGGCTGATGCTGATCCTGCAGACGGCCGGGGTGCTCACCACCAGCCGGGGCCTGAGCAAGGTCATCAACCGCTCCGGACGGTACCGGGCGTTCCTGCTGCTGGGCATGGGCGTGGTGGCCGGCACGCTGTTCGTGTTCGCCACGCTCGACGAGCACTCCTCGCTGTGGCTCGCCGGCGCGCTGGTGTACCTGCTCGGCACGGGCGTCGGGATCTGCTTCCCGGTGACCCTGCTGGCCCTGCAGAACACCTCCGCCAAGCAGGACATGGGCGTCTCCAGCGCCGCGTTCTCCTTCTTCCGGGGCATCGGGGGCGCGGCCGGTACGGCGCTGTTCCTGTCGATGATGTTCTCGCTGGCCGGCAGCCGCATCGACACGGCGGTGGACGAGGCCGGCCGGGACGCCGGGTTCCGGGCGGCGCTCGCGGACCCCGCGGTGCTGTCCGACCCGGCCAACCGGCCCATCCTCGACATGGTGCGGGGAGACGCCGGAATCAGCCTCGACGACACCTCGTTCCTGCTCGGCGCCGACCCGCGGCTGGCCGCTCCGGTGGTGCGGGGCATCGGCGACGCGATGAGCACGGTGTTCCTGGTGGGCGGCTGCGTGATGCTGATCGGCTTCGGCCTCGCCCTCCTGCTCCCCGGCCGCGCCCGGCAGCCGCGCACCACCGAGGCCGGCGTACCGGACACCGAACCGGCCACGTCCTGAGAACGGCCGGGGACCACCGGGGCGGTGGGGACCCGCCACCGGGGGAGGCCGGCCGCGGGGAACCGTCACCGGGAAAGTGCCGGGAGAGTTCGGGGAGAGTTCCGGGAGGTCAGGAACCGTGGCCCGGGCCGGGCCGTGGCGGCAGGAAACCGCGGCCGGGACGGCCGGGACGTCGCAGCACCGCGGCCGGCATGACCCGGGGCCGCGAGCGGCCGTGGCCGGAAACGACCGGAGCCGCCGGCCGTGGCGGCCGGCGAGCACGGCTCCGCCCCGTCTCCGGCTCCGGTCCCGGTGCGGCTCCGTCCCCTCGGCGACCGGGCTCCCGTGACTCCGCTCAGGGAACCGCGGCCGGAAAGGGAGCCGGCTGCCGGGACCGCGGTCGGCGGGAAGGGAGGGAGCCGTACGGCTCCCTCCCTTCCCGCCGTTCCGGTGGGTTCAGCCGGCCGGGTCCGGGACCGGGCGCGGAGTGACCCGGCGCAGCTCCAGGAACGCGTCCTCCCCGGCCAGGACCGCGAACGCGTCCCACAGGGCACCGGCGCGTTCCCCGGACGGCACCGAGGAGAGCACCGGGCCGAAGACGCCGACCCGGCCGTCCACCGAGATCACCGGCACCCCGACGACCTCCAGCTCACGCCCGTCGCGCGGAATGGACTCGTGCGCCGCGCGCAGCTGTTCGTCCCACTCGGGCGAGGCCATCGCCCCGGCCAGCCCGGCGGGCAGCCCCACCTCGGCCAGCGCCTCGCCGACCACCTCGCGGGCCCGCTCCAGCAACTCGGTCTGCACCGCCCGCTTGGCCGCGTGGTCCAGGCCCCGCACCTTCTCGTGCAGCCCCTCGTACAGTCCCCCGGCCGCGTGGAAGCGGCGCGCGACCGCCTCGTACAGCGGGCCCACCACCTCGGCGCCGTGCCCGGCCGCTGCGGCGGCCAGCACCCGCACCGGGCCCGGGGCCAGCTCCCGGAACCGGTCGAGTCCGGCGTCGGGTCCCGCGTCCATCCGCAGATAGCCCAGCCCGGTCGGACGGACCGTCAGCGAGAGCGGCCGTACCCCGGCCGCCTCCCGCAGCCACCGGTAGGTGATCCAGGTCCAGGCGCACACCGGGTCGACCCACAAGGTCACCTCCCGTGCGCCGGCACGGTCCTGTGCGCGGTCCGTCATGCTCGCCCTCCCCTGTCTTCCGCGGCCGTCCGTTCCGGCCGTCGTACCAGGTCAGCACCGTACGCCCGAGCCGTGCTCGAACCGGATTCGAGCGGGGCCGGACCGTCGACAACGCGCCACCCGCACCGCCGCCCGCACCGGGGCGCGGTCACGGCTCACACGACGGTCGGCATCCGCGCCGCACCCCCGTAGCGCGGCCCCGCCAGGGAGCCCGCGCGCTCGCTGGGCCCCGCGTCCCGCAGGGAGTCGGCGATCTCCATGACGTACTGGCCGTACCCCGAGCTGCCGAGCCGCGCGCCGAGCCGGTGGCACTGCTCCGCGTCGATGAAGCCCATCCGCAGCGCCACCTCCTCGATGCAGGCGATCCGCAGGCCCTGCCGGTGCTCCAGGGTCTGGATGTACTGCCCGGCGTCCAGCAGCGAGTCGTGCGTGCCGGTGTCCAGCCAGGTGAAGCCCCGCCCCAGGTCCACCAGGCGGGCCTTGCCGCGGGCCAGGTACTCCTTGTTGACGTCGGTGATCTCCAGCTCGCCGCGCGGCGAGGGACGCAGCCCGCGGGCGATGGACACCACGTCGTTGTCGTAGAAGTACAGGCCCGTGATGGCCCGGTTGGAGCGGGGCTCGGCGGGCTTCTCCTCGATGGACACCAGCCGGCCCTCCGCGTCGGCCTCGCCGACCCCGAACCGGTGCGGGTCCCGGACCGGATAGCCGAACAGCAACGCGCCGTCGGTGTGCGGGGTGTGCTCCTGGAGCACCAGGGAGAACCCCGGCCCGTGGAAGATGTTGTCGCCCAGCACCAGGGCCACGGAGTCGTCGCCGATGTGGTCCGCGCCGATCAGGAACGCCTCCGCCAGACCGTTCGGCCGCGGCTGCTCGGCGTACGACAGCGTCAGGCCCAGCGCGCTGCCGTCGCCGAGGACCCGGCGGAACTGCGGCAGGTCACGGGGCGAGGAGATGACGAGGATGTCCCGGATCCCGGCCAGCATCAGCACGGACAACGGGTAGTAGATCATCGGCTTGTCGTAGACGGGCAGCAGCTGCTTGGACACCCCGAGCGTCACGGGGTGCAGCCGGGTGCCGTTCCCCCCGGCCAGGATGATTCCCTTCACGTGCTCCTCACCTCATGTCGTCGTCGGTGCCCCGAGCGTGCGCCGCGCCGGTCGAACCCGGATCGAGGACCCCGGCCCGCCCGGCGCCGTCGAGCCGCCCTCCATCGGGTCTGGATCGCCCCCGGCGACGGTGACGGCGTTGTCCGCCGCAGGCCGCGCGCCTTGAGGAACGAGGAAGTGGTCCACGATGCCGAGCCGGCCGATCCATGCCCCGCTGCTGCGGGAGGCCGCCCGGGAGGCCGCCGGGGTGGCCGCCCGCCACGCCGAACGCGCCGACGCCGGACGGGCACTGCCCGCCGAGGCCGCCGAGGCCATCGTACGGGCGGGCTTCGCCCGGCACTTCGTGCCCGGGCGGTGGGGCGGCGCCGAGGGCGGCGCCACCGAGCTGCTGCGCTCCGTCGCCGCGGTCGCCGAGGGCTGCACCTCGGCCGGCTGGTGCGCCTCGGTGATCGCGGGCGCCGCCCGGATGGGCGCCTACCTGCCCGAGGAGGGGCAGCGGGAACTGTGGGCGAAGGGCGCCGACACCGTCGTGGTGGGCGCGCTCGTACCGCGCGGCACCGCCACCCCGGTGCCCGGCGGCTGGCGGATCACCGGCAGCTGGCCCTACACCAGCGCGGTCGGCTTCTCCGACTGGGCGCTGGCCTGCGCGCTGGTGCCCCGGGGCGAGGAGCGCGTGCCGTGGTTCTTCGCCCTGCCGCGCGAGGACTATCAGGTCACGGACACCTGGCACCCGGTCGGCATGCGCGGCACCGGCAGCAACACCCTCGTCGCCGAGGAGGTGTTCGTCCCCGCCCACCGCGGCTTCGCCCGGGACGACATGCTGGCCGGGCGCAGCACCGGCTCCGCCGCCCGCTGCCACACCGCCCCGCTGCGCCTGCTCAGCGGCCTGCTGTTCGGCGCGCCCGCCCTCGGCGCCGCCCGCGCCGCGCTCCGCGCCTGGCGCGAGCACACCGGCGGCGACGACCCGGCCCGGGCCGCCGTACTGGCCCGCGCCACCATCGCCACCGACGCCGCCGCGCTGCTGATGGAACGCGCCGCGCGGGTGGCCGACGCCCCCGCCGCCACCCCGCTCGAACTGGTCCGCAACCCGGCGGACTGCGCCTACGCCGTCGAGCAACTCGTGGACGTGGTCGAGCGGCTGCTGCGCACCGCCGGCAGCGCCGCCCAGCAGTACGGGCACCCCCTGCAACGGCTGTGGCGCGACATCCACGGACTGGCCGGCCATGTCGCGCTCCGCTTCGACCCGGCCGGCACCGGCTACGGAACCCGGCTGCTCGCCGAGACCGCGCCGCCGGACCACGCGTGACCTCCCGGCCGGGACCGCCCCGGCCGGCCCACCCCGCCGGGTGACCGGCACCCCACACGAAAGGCAGTCTCCATGAGCGACCCCTCGCTGTCCCCGGCGACCGCGGAGCCCTTCGTCTCCGCCGAGCTGTACGCCCAGGTC
Source organism: Streptomyces sp. NPDC038707 (assembly GCF_040636485.1). Classification (NCBI taxonomy): domain Bacteria; kingdom Bacillati; phylum Actinomycetota; class Actinomycetes; order Kitasatosporales; family Streptomycetaceae; genus Streptomyces; species Streptomyces sp. NPDC038707. The sequence continues at coordinate 234,947 of NZ_JBEZUP010000005.1, read as the reverse complement.
CAGCAGTTCTACGCCCGCCAGATGGCCCTCATCGACGACGCCCGGCCCGCCGAGTGGGCCGCCACCTTCACCGAGGACGCCGTCTTCCAGGAGGCGAGCCGGCTGGACGCCCCGCTGCGCGGCCGGGCCGCGATCGCCGAGTCCGCCACCACCCGCCAGGCCCGGCTGAACGCCGACAAGATCGACTTCCGGCACTGGCTGGCGATGCTCGACGTCCGCCCGCAGCCGGACGGCACCCTGCGCACCCGCACCTACGCCCTGGCCATGCGCACTCCCCGGGGCGGCGCGCTGGACATCTTCGCCAGCGTCGTCTGCCGCGACCACCTGGTGCCCGCCGAGGGCGGCGGCTGGCGGGTACGGGAGCGCCTGCTGAGCCACGACGGATCCGACCGCGACTGAGGAGCCCCCATGAAGTTCGGCATCGTCTTCTTCCCGACCGTCGGTCCCGCCGACAAGCCCGCGACCCAGTACTTCGACGAGGCGCTGCGCCTGGTCGACCTGGCGGAGGAACTGGGCTTCGCCCACGTCAAGATGGTCGAGCACTACTTCTTCCCCTACGGCGGCTACAGCCCCGACCCGGTGACGTTCCTGGCCGCCGCGGCCGGCCGCACCCGGCGGGTCCGGCTGGGCACCAGCGCGACCATCCCCGCCTTCCAGCACCCGGTCAAGCTCGCCGGAAAGCTGGCCATGCTCGACAACATCTCCGGCGGCCGGGTCGACGCGGCCTTCGGACGGGCCTTCCTGCCCGACGAGTTCGCGGCCTTCGGGGTCCCCCTGGACGAGTCCAAGGACCGGTTCGTCGAGTCCGTCACCGCGATCAAGCGGCTGTGGTCGGAGGAGGACGTGGTCTTCGAGGGCCGCTTCCACCGGTTCGGCCCGGTCACCCTGCTGCCCCGCCCGGCGCAGCGCCCGCACCCGCCGGTGTTCGTCACCACCGCGCGCAGCGCCGAGTCGTGCGCGGAGGCCGGGCGGGCCGGGCACAACCTGCAGACCGTGCCGAACGTGATGGCCACCGAGGAACTCCAGGACCGCCTGCGCACCTACCGCGCCGAGTGGGCCGCCGCCGGGCACACCCCGGGCGCCGAGCAGATCCACCTCACCTACCCGTGCGTGGTCGCCGAGGACGGCGAGGAGGCCCGCCGCAAGGGCCGCCACGACGACGACCGCAACACCACCGCGATCCGGGCGGCCGTGGCCTCCTGGGCCACCACCCGCTCCTCGGCCTACCCCGGCTACGAGAACCTGGTGAAGGCCACCCAGACCTCGCACTTCGACTCCAAGCTCGACGGGAACAAGCTGCTCATCGGTTCCCCCGAGCAGGTCCGTGCCCAACTGGAGCGGATCGCCGGCTGGTTCGGCGACGACCTCACCCTCAGCCTGGGCGTGCACTCCGGCCACCTCTCCTTCGAGGACGCGGCCACCACGATGCGGCTGATGGCCGAGCAGGTCATCCCCAAGCTGAAGGGAGGCCTCGCGTGACCGCCGCGCACCACGACGCCCCGCGGACCGTCACCGTCACCGTCATCGGCGCCGGCACCATCGGCCTGGGCTGGATCACCCTGTTCCTCGGACACGGCCTGCGGGTGCGGGTCAACAGCCGGCGGGCCGAGGCGCCGCGGATCGTCGCGGAGGCGCTCGACCTGTTCGCGCCCTACCTGCCCGAGGGACTCGCCGACCGGGCGACCTTCGACGAGCGCCTGGAGTTCGAACCCGACCTGGAGCGCGCGGTCGCCGGCGCGGACATCGTCGTCGAGAACGCGCCGGAGAACCTGGAGCTCAAGCAGGAGCTGTTCGAGCGGATCGGCAAGGCGGCGCCCGCCACGGCACTGCTGCTGTCCTCCACCTCCACCCTGAACCCCGACGACATGGGCGCGCGGATGGCCGACTCCTCCCGCCTGGTGGTCGGCCACCCCTTCAACCCGCCGCACGTGGTGCCGCTGGTGGAGGTGGTCGCAGGCGAACGCACCGCGCCCGGGGCCGTGCGCGAGGCCGTGGAGTTCTTCGAGTCGGTCGGCCGGGTGCCCGTGGTGCTGCGCAAGCCGGTCCTGGCCTTCGCCGCCAACCGGCTGCAGTCCGCGCTGCTGCGCGAGTCGGTGCACCTGGTCCGCGAGGGCGTGGTCACCGTGGAGGAACTGGACCGGGTGGTCGTCCACTCCATCGGGCTGCGGTGGGCCACCGTCGGCCCGTTCCTCGCCTTCCACCTCGGCGGCGGCCAAGGCGGCCTGCGCAAGTGGCTCGGCACGCTGGGCTCCGGCCTGGAGCGCGGCTGGGAGGCGCTGGGCCGCCCGCCGATGGACGAGCCGACCGTGAACACCCTCATCGAGCAGGCCGAACGGGCCTACGGCTCGCGCAGCTACGAGGAGTGGGTGCGCGAGCGGGACGCCAAGCAGACGGCGATCCTGCGCACGCTGGCCACGACTCAGTCGGGCGACGGCGCCTGAGGGCACCGGACGCGCACGCACGGAAGGGCCCGGCGGGAGACCAGTCCCCGCCGGGCCCTTCCGCCGGACCGGCCGGCCCCGGTCCCCGGACCGGGGCCGGCCGTCGGGCCGTCAGGCCGTCTTCGCGCCCACGACGTCCCGGTGGTGCCCCCGGACCGCCGGCCGTCCCGAGCCGTCGCCCGGCTCCGGGTTCAGCAGCCGCAGTTGCAGCCGCTTCAGCTCCAGCGAGGGCTCCAGGCCCAGCTCGTCGGCGAGGATCCGGCGGATGTTCTGGTACGCCTGAAGGGCCTCGGCCCGGCGGCCGGTGGCGCCCAGCGCGGCCATCAGACGGTGGTGGAACCACTCGTTGAGCGGATAGTCGTTGATCAGCCGGCGCAGCTCGGGAATGGCCTCCCGGTGCCGGCCGAGCCGGTCCTGGGCGTCGATGCGGATCTCGTAGGCACGGATCCGCAACTCCTCCAGATGGGTGATGTGCCCCATGAGCACGTCCCCCGCGGGGAAATTCGCGAGCGCCGGCCCCCGCCACAGCGCCAGTGCCTGGTCGACGGTGCCGAGGGCCCGGGCCGGGTCCCCCTGGGCCAGCTCCCGCTGGGCCTGGTCGACGAGGCGCTCGAAGACCCGCACGTCGACCTCGTCGGCGGTCACCCGCATCGCGTAACCGGGCGGCGAGGTCACGAGCAGCGCGCGGTCCGGGTCGGTCAGCCGCTCGTTCACGAACATCCGGCGGGCGTGGTAGACGTACGTCTGGAGCGTGGTGACCGCGCTGCGCGGCGGGCGCTCCCCCCACAGCTCGCGGATCAGGGTCTCAGCCGTGACGATCTCGTTCGGCCGGGTCAGCAGCAGTGCCAGGGTCTGGCACACCTTCGGGGTTCCGGGGCGGTAGATCCTGCCGTCGTCGGTCACTATCTCGAAGGGGCCGATGAGATTGAAACGCACGGAGTTACTCCTCGTCAGAAAAGACAGAATCGTGCTTCGGCGTGCATTTGAGTCTCCGCCGAGCGGAATGGACGTGCAAGGATTCCCGGGTCAGAGGAGCGTCAAGTTGCGTCAGGAAACCACGGCGGACCTGTGGTTACTTTCAACCGACGCAAAAACCGGGAATTCCGGTGGCGGACGCGGTGACCGGACGCACGCACAAAAAATGCCGCCCCGCCCGGAGAACTCCGGGCGGGGCGGTCGTCAGGTCTCCCGCGGGCGTCCGGGCGGCGCCGCCTCGCGGGCCAGCAGGCACTCCTCCAGGAAGGCCAGGGCCCGCAGGTGGTAGGTGCGCGCGGCCCAGCCGAGGCTGATGTTGTGCCCGGCGTCGGGCAGCCGGTCCACCACCGCGCGGGGCGCGGCGAGCGGCGCCAGCAGGGCGCGCACCGCCTCCTCGTCGGTGTGCCACCACTGCTCCTGCTCGGCGAACGTGAACCGGACCGGCACCCGCACCCGGGCCGCCAGCTCCGGGTACGTCCGGGGCCACGCCAGGGTCTCGCCGGCCTCCACGGCGGGCACCGGGGCCACCAGCCGCTGCCCCAGCCGGAAGGCCGCCGGCGGGTACAGCCGCAGCGCCCCCCAGTGCCGCCGCCAGGCCCCGGGCACGCCGGCGCCGGGCAACTCCTCCGGCCCCACCGCGAAGGCGCTGCCCAGGCCGGACAGGTCCAGCCCGAGCAGCGGGGCGGGCAGCGGGCCGCCCGCCGCGGCGGACAGGGCGAGCCGGCCGCCGCCGGAGTGGGCGAGCAGGAAGAACCCGGCACCGGCCGGCCACCGCCCGGCGAAGTCGGCCAGGGCCGCGCCGAGCGTGGCGGTCTGCCCGGCCAGGTCCTGCCCCCGCGGCAGCACGGCGGCCGAGGCACCGTAGCCGGGGCGGTCCAGCGCCAGCACCGTGCAGCCGAGCCGGCTGCCCAGCTCCAGCAGCGACAGCCCCGGCCGCGCCCGGTTGTCGAAGTAACCGGCCCGCATCCCGCTGCCGTGCAGGGCGACCACCACGGCCCTGGGCGCCTGCCCGTCCCCGGGCTCGGCCAGCAGGCCCGACAGCCGGATCCCGGAGCCGCCGTCGAGCGTCACGTCCCGGGGGCCGGGCGGGTCCGGCGCGAGGGGCGCGGGGGAGTCCGCGAGGGTCGGCTCGGGCGGGGATACGGCCTGCACCGGGGGTACCTCCTGTCGGTGAGCGGCGCTGCGGGGCGCCGGTGTGGTCGTGCGGTGCGGCCGGCGGTCCCGCACCGGTCCGGCGGGGCCGTCCGGGAGGCCGCCGCCCGGCCCTCCCGGCCGTCCTATCACGTCGGCCGTTCGGTCGCCGCCGCTGCCGTGGGGGCCGGTCGGGTGTTCCCGGGGGCATGGGGGCAGAGCGAGATCTTCGGCCGGGTCGCGGTGCTGCGGGGCGCCGGTGTGGTCGTGCGGTGCGGCTGGCGGCCCCGCACCGGTCCGGCGGGGCCGTCCGGGAGGCCGCCGGACCGGTGCGCCCGGCCGTCCTGTCACGTCGGCCGTTCGGTCGCCGCCGCTGCCGTGGGGGCCGGTCGGGTGTTCCCGGCGGCGCGGTGGATCCGGTCCAGGAGGCGGGCCTGAGCGAGGACGGCCGGGTCGAGGGGGGCGCCGGTGCGGCAGGCGGCGGCGAAGTCGGCCACCGTGTGCAGCACCTGGTCCGCGGGCGGCAGAGCGAGGTCCTCGGCCGAGTCCCGGCGCTCCAGCCGCACCCGCGGCGGCAGACCGGCGGGCGGGGTGAACGCCCGGTCCACCGTGATCAGGCCCGCGCTGCCCCAGATCTCGTACGACGACCGGTAGGCGTGGTCCAGACCGAACGTCAGCTGGGCCGCCACCCCGGTGACGTCGCGCAGCAGCACCGCGCCGGAGGTGTCCACGGCCCGGCCGGGACCGCCGCGGGTCAGGACGGCGCCGGCGACCTCCAGCCCGGGGCCGAGGAAGTGCAGCGCCGCCCGTACCGGGTACACCCCGGTGTCCCACAGGGCGCCACCGCCCAGCGCGGGGTCGTAACGGATGTCGTCGTCCGCCAGCCGGGGCACCGTGAACGCCGCCCGGAACCCGCGGACCTCGCCGATCGCCCCGTCCGCCACCAGCCGGCGGACCACGGCGTGCTGCGGATGGTGCACGAACATCACGTTCTCCCGCAGCGTCAGCCCCGACCCGGCGGCCAGCGCGGCCAGTTCGGCGGTGGCCGCCGGATCCGTGGTGAGCGGCTTCTCGCCCAGCACGTGCTTGCCCGCGCGCAGCGCCGCCCGGACCCAGGTCGCGTGCAGGGCGGCCGGCAGCGGCACGTAGACCGCGTCGATGTCGGGCCGGGCCAGCAGCGCGTCGTAACCGGTCACCGCCTCGCACCCGGCCGCCGCGGCCGTCTCCTCGGCCCGGCCGGGATCCCGGGAGGCGACCGCCACCAGTTCGGTGTCCGGGCAGGCGCGGAAGGCGGGCAGCATCCGGCGGCGGGCGATGTCCGCGCAGCCGAGGACACCGATGCGCAACGCGTCCATCAGAGCCGTACCGCCCCCGAGGTCAGGCAGGACAGCAGGGTGCGGGCCTGCACATTGAGGTAGTGGTTGTGCCGTACCAGCCGGCTGAGCTGGTACGGGGTGACCCACACATAGCCCGGCGGCGCCTGCAGCGGTGCCTCCGCCTCCCCGGCCGCCACGAACAGGTAGCGGCTCTCCGCGTTGAGGAACCGGCCGCCCTCCTCCGAGTGCACCGCCTCGTACCGGATCCGTTCCCGGCCGGCCCTCAGGACCGTCTCCAGGAACGGCGGGGGCGAGGGCAGACCGGCGTAGTTCTCCGGGGTGTACTGCACGGTCGGGCCCAGCTCCACGGTGTCGGCGAAGCCGCCCTCCACCCGGGCGTGCGCCAGCAGATGGGGGGTGCCGCCGATGCGCCGGGTCAGGAACGCGGTCACCCCGAGCCCGCGCGGCTCGAACAGCGGCTGGGACCAGCCGCTCACCTCCCGGCTGCCGGCCTCGACCGACACGGCGACCACCCGGAAGTAGCGGCCCTCCTCGTGGTCGATCGACCAGGGGCCGCGCCGCCACCCGGGCAGCCCGTCCAGCGGGACGCGCTCCGCCGTCAGGTCGTGCCGTGCCCGCTCGGCGGTGAACCAGGACAGCAGCTCCGTCTCGGAGTGCAGGGCCACGTCCTCCGGGTCCGGGAAGGGAGCACAGGCCAGTACGGTCCGGGCGTCCATGTTGACGACGTTGTCCCGGCGCAGCAGCTCCCCGATCTGACCCAGCGTCAGCCAGCAGAAGTCCGGGTGCCCGGGCACCTCGCCGTACGCCTCGACGATCATGTTGCGGTTGCTCTTGCGGTAGAACCACGAGCCGTGCTCGGACTGGAGCACGTCCGCGAGGACCCGGCCCCGGGACCGGTCCGTGAAGTACTCCACGTAGCGCACCGCGCCGCCCCGGTGCGCCCGGGTGTAGTTGCTGCGGGTGGCCTGCACGGTGGGGGAGAGCTGGAGCAGATTGCGGTTGCCGGGCTCCATCTTGGCCTGCATCAGCAGGTGCAGGACGCCGTCGAACTCCTTGACGACGATGCCGAGGATGCCGTTCTCGGGCTGGTTGATGATCGGCTGGTGCCACTGCCGGACGGGACCGGCGCTGCTGGTCACCCGCAGCCCCTCCACGGTGAAGAACCGGCCGCTGCGGTGCGCGAGATGGCCGGTGCCCGGCTGGAACGACCAGCCGTCCAGCCGCTCGAAGGGGATCCGGTCGACCCGGAAGCGATGGGCCGCGCGGCGCTCGGCCAGCCAGTCGGCCACCTCCTCGGTGCGCGGCCCGACGCCCTCGCGGGCGGCGGCGGACCGGGCGAAGCGGGCCGGGAGTTCCGGGTCGGCGAGCGGGCGCAGCCGGACGGGGCCGGCCGGGGCGGGTGCGGAGACGGCGGTCCGGATCATGAGTTGCCCGCCACGAACTCCTTGACCGAGGCGACCACGTAGTCGAGCATCTCCTCGGTCAGCGCCGGGTACACCCCGACCCAGAACGTCTGGTCGGTGATGATGTCGCTGTTGGCCAGGTCCCCGGAGATCCGGTGCGGACGGCCGATGTACGCGGGGTGCCGGGTCAGGTTCCCGGCGAACAGCCGCCGGGTCCCGATCCGGCGCCGCTCCAGGAAGTCCACGAGGGCCGCCCGGCTGAACGGGGCGTCCGGATCGACGGTGAGCGCGAAACCGAACCAGCTCGGGTCGCTGCGCCGGGTCGGTTCGGGCAGCAGCAGATGCGGCACACCGTCCAGCCCCTCGCGCAGCCGCGCCCAGTTGCGCCGCCGCGCCGCGCAGAACCGGTCCAGCTTGTCGAGCTGGGACAGGCCGAGCGCGGCCTGGAGGTCGGTGGCCTTCAGGTTGTAACCGACGTGGCTGAAGATGTACTTGTGGTCGTAGCCCTCGGGCAGCGTGCCCATCTGGTACTTGAACCGCTTGAGGCACTTGTTGGTCTCGCCCGGCTCGCACCAGCAGTCCCGGCCCCAGTCGCGCAGCGACTCCACGATCCGGGCCAGCGCCAGGTTCGAGGTGAGCACACAGCCGCCCTCGCCCATCGCGAGGTGGTGGGCGGGATAGAAGCTGACCGTGGTGATGTCACCGAAGGAGCCGGTCAGCCGGCCGTCGTAGCGGGAGCCGACCGCGTCGCAGTTGTCCTCGATCAGGAACAGGTCGTGGTCCTCGGCGAGCTGGGCGATCTCGGTCGCCTCGAAGGGGTTGCCGAGCGCGTGCGCGATCATGATGGCGCGGGTGCGGGGCCCGATGGCCGCCGCGACCCGGTCCGCAGTGGTGTTGTACGTGCCCAGCTCCACGTCCACGAAGACCGGGACCAGACCGTTCTGGATGATCGGGTTCACGGTGGTCGGGAAGCCGGCCGCGACCGTGATCACCTCGTCGCCCGGTTGCAGCCGGCGGTCCTCCAGCAGGTGCGAGGTGAACGCCGACAGCGCCAGCAGGTTCGCCGACGAACCCGAGTTGGTCAGATGCGCCTTGCGGAGCCCGAGCGTGCGGGCGAAGCGCGCCTCGAACCTGCGCGAGCTGGTGCCCGCGGCGATCCGCAGCTCCAGCGCGGCCTCGACGAGCGCCGCGCGGTCCGCCTCGTCCAGCACGGCGCCGGCCGGCCAGATCTCGGTCGTGCCGGGCACGAACGGGGCGTCGTCCTTCAGCTCCTGGTGGTACTTGGCGGTCTCGTCGAGTATCAGGCCCTTGTGGGCGTTCATCGGGCGTTGCCTTCCGTGAGGAGTCGGGCGGACGTGGCGGCCTTCCACCAGCCGGGGTTGTCGCGGTACCAGGCGACGACGTCGGCGAGCCCCCGCTCGAACGGAATCCGCGGGGCGTAGCCCAGCTCCGTGCGGATCTTGCCGTCGTCCAGGGCGTAGCGCAGGTCGTGCCCCTTGCGGTCGGGCACGTGCCGCACCCGCGACCAGTCGGCGCCGCACAGCGCGAGCAGCCGCTCGGTGACCTCCCGGTTGGTGCGCTCGTCACCGCCGCCGACGTTGTAGACCTCGCCCGGCCCGCCCCGGTCGAGCACCAGCGCGATGGCCCGGCAGTGGTCGTCGACGTGCAGCCACTCGCGCACGTTGCGCCCGTCGCCGTAGAGCGGCACCGGCCGGCCCTCCAGCAGGTTGGTCACGAACAGCGGGATCAGCTTCTCCGGGTGCTGGTACGGGCCGTAGTTGTTCGAGCAGCGGGTGATCGACACGTTCAGGCCGTGCGTGCGGTGGTAGGCGCGGACGATCAGGTCCGAGGACGCCTTGGAGGCGGCGTAGGGGGAGTTGGGCAGCAGCGGGTGGTCCTCCGTCCAGGAGCCCTCGGCGATGGAGCCGTAGACCTCGTCGGTGGAGATGTGCACGAACCGCCCGGTGCCGGCCGCGAGACAGGCGTCCAGCAGCGTCTGGGTGCCGAGCACATTGGTGCGGACGAACTCCGCGGCCGACCGGACCGACCGGTCCACGTGCGACTCCGCGGCGAAGTGCACCACCGCGTCGTGCCCCGGCAGGATCCGCTCCAGCAGTTCCGGATCGCAGATGTCGCCGCGCACGAACTCCAGCCGGGGATGCGCCGCGGGCAGGTTGTCCCGGTTCCCGGCGTAGGTGAGCTTGTCGAGGACGGTCACCCGGGTCGTCCCGTGGCCCGGGTAGCCGCCGTCGAGCAGCGTGCGCACGAAGTGCGAGCCGATGAACCCGGCTCCGCCGGTGACCAGCAGTCTCATGCCGTCGCCTCCGGACCGGTGCGGGCGGGGGTGCGTGATGTCATGGGTGCTCCTGTGGCGAAGAGGGGGGCGCCCCCGCGGGCGGGGGTGTGCCCTGCGGCAAGGGGGCTCGTACGGCGAGAGGGGCGCGCCCGCGCCGGGCCGGCCTGCGGCGGGCGCGGGCGGGGCCGTCAGCGGGCGGGACCGGGCCGCGGGCCGGTGCGCCAGGTGCGGGGGCCGGGAAAGCCCCGGGTGCGCTCCGGGCGGCGCCGGCCGGCCGGGACCGGGGCCGTCGGGGCGGGGCCGGCCGGAGCGCCCGCGCCCGCCGCACGGGCCAGGACGACGGCGGTCGGCGCGGCCGGCCCCGCCGCGCCGGGGCGGCCCCGCGGCACGCGGATCAGCCGCCCGTCGGGCACGGCGCCGGCCGGGTGGGACGGACGGTCCGGGGACGGCGGTCCGGTCGTGCTCATCACTGCTCCTCGGGTCGTGCCGGCGGTGCCGGGCGGCGGTCACTGGGGCGGGTTGCCGTGCTTGCGCGCGGGCAGACCGGCGTGCTTGGCCCGCAGCATGCGCAGGGAACGGATCAGCACCGAGCGGGTCTCACGCGGATCGATCACATCGTCGACCAGCCCCCGTTCGGCCGCGTAATAGGGGTGCATCAGCCGCTCCCGGTACTCGGCGATCCGCCGGGCCCGCACCGCCTCCGGGTCGTCGGCCGCGTTGATCTCCCGGCGGAAGACGACGTTGGCCGCGCCCTCCGCGCCCATCACCGCGATCTCGTTGGTGGGCCAGGCCAGCGCCAGGTCGGCGCCGATGGAGCGGGAGTCCATCACGATGTAGGCACCGCCGTACGCCTTGCGCAGCACCAGGGAGATCCGCGGCACGGTGGCGTTGCAGTACGCGTACAGCAGCTTCGCACCGCGCCGGATGATCCCGTGGTGCTCCTGGTCCACGCCCGGCAGGAAGCCCGGCACGTCCACCAGTGTCACCAGCGGGATGTTGAACGCGTCGCAGAACTGCACGAACCGGGCACCCTTCTCGGACGCCTCGATGTCCAGCACGCCCGCGGAGACCGACGGGTTGTTCGCGACGAACCCGACGACGTGCCCGTCCAGCCGGGCCAGCGTGCACACCAGGTTGGGGGCCCAGCCCGGGTGCACCTCGAAGTGCGTGCCGTCGTCGGCGATCTCCTCGATCACGGCGTGCATGTCGTAGGCCCGCCCCGGTTCCAGCGGTACGAGGTCCAGCAGCCGGTCGTTCGGCCGCTCGGCCGGGTCCCCGGACGGCTCCACCGGGGCGAGTTCCCGGTTGTTCGACGGCAGCAGCGACAGCAGGTGGCGCACGTCCTCCAGGCACTCCTCCTCCGAGTCGTACACGAAGTGCGCCACGCCCGACGCGGTCGCGTGGACGTCGGCGCCGCCGAGGCCGTCCTGGGTGATCTCCTCGCCGGTCACCGCCCTCACCACGTCCGGCCCGGTGATGAACATCTGCGAGGTGTCGCGCACCATGAACACGAAGTCGGTGAGCGCGGGGCTGTACGCGGCGCCGCCCGCGCACGGCCCGAGCATCACGCTGATCTGCGGGATGACCCCGGACGCCCGGGTGTTGCGGCGGAAGATGCCGCCGTAGCCCGCGAGCGCGGTCACCCCCTCCTGGATACGGGCGCCGGCCCCGTCGTTGAGCGACACCAGCGGCGCGCCGGCCGCCTCCGCCAGGTCCATCAGCTTGTGGATCTTCGCGGCGTGCGCCTCGCCGAGCGCGCCGCCGAAGACCCGGAAGTCGTGCGCGTAGACGAAGACGGTACGGCCCTCCACCGTGCCCCAGCCGGTGACGACGCCGTCGCCGGCCGGGCGGCGGGCCTCCATGCCGAAACCGGTCGCGCGGTGCCGGCGCAACCCCTCCACCTCGGTGAAGGAGCCCTTGTCCAGCAGCAGGGCGATGCGTTCGTGGGCGGTCAGCTTGCCCTTGCCGTGCTGGCGCCGGGTGGCCTCCGGGTCACCCTCGCGGGCCGTCCGCCGCATCTCGTGCAGCGCGTCGACGCGACGGTGGAAGGTGTCCTCGGTCCCGGTCGTGTCCGGTGCTGCGGACATGCGTGCCGCCTTTCTGCTGGGATGTGGTCGGGGGGTGTACCGGGGCGCCGGCCCGGAGCCAGGACTCGGGCCACTGGCGTACCTCCGCGACGGCCGGCGGGGTGCCGTGCACGGCGGCGGAGGCGGCGTGGCCGGGGCCGCAGGGGATGCCGAGCACCGTCCAGCCGGCCGGGTGCCGGGCGGGATCGGCGCCCAGGTAGTCCGCGCCGGCCGGGCGGTGCAGACCGGTGCCCAGGCCCTTGAGATAGGCCTCCTTGCGGGTCCAGATCCGGCCGAACAGCGCCTGGCGCGCCGCCCCGGCCGGAACCGCCAGCAGCTCGGCCCGCTCGTCCGGGTGCAGGGCCGGCAGGCACAGCGCCACGGCCTCGGCGCCCGGCAGCCGCTGCACGTCCACGCCGAGGGGCCGGGCGGCCACGCCGACCAGCGCGAGGTCCCCGCTGTGCGACAGCGAGAAGTGCAGCGGCGGGGCGGGCGGGGCGAGCACCGGCCGGCCGTGCGGCCGTCCGCACCCCGGGCACGGCTCCCGCCGCAGCCGTACCTTCTCGGGCCGGGTCGCGGTGTACCCGCCGAGCAGCCGGCGCAGCGCCACGTGCGCGGCGGTGTACAGCAGCCGGTCGCCGGGCCGCACGAACGCGCCGGCCCGGGCCCGCTCCCCGGCGTCCAGCTCCCCCCAGGCCAGCTCATCGGCCCGCAGCGAGACGGGCCGCGGCACCAGCCAGAGGTCGACCCGGCCGGGGGGCGGGGCCGCGGGCACGCCGGCCTCCCGGCGAACGACAACGGTCACACCCCCACCCCCCGCCCACGACCGACACCCCCCGTCCCCGACCCCCGGCCCGGCCATGCCGGCACCGGCGGCCGTGCCGGCACCGGCGGCCGGGGAAGCACCGGGAGCCCGGGCGGCACGGGGAGCCGGGGAAGCGCCCGGCACCGGGGAGGTGTCCGGCATCCGGGTGGTGTCCCGGGCCCGGCAGGTGTCCGGAGCCAGGGGGTTGCCCGCCGCCCGTGATGTGCCGTGAGCCGGGGAGGTGCCCGGGGCCCGGGTGATGTCCGGAGTCCGGGTGGTGCCCGGAGCCAGGCGGGTGCCCGCTGCCTGAGACGTGCCGTGAGCCGGAGAGGTGCCGGCTGCCGGGGAGGTGCCCGCGGCCCGGGTGGTGCCCGGCGTCCGGGTGGCGTCCGGAGTCCGGGAGGTACCCGCCGCCCGTGACGTGCCGTGGGCCGGGGAGGTGCCCGGGGCCCGGGTGGTGTCCGGAGTCCGGGTGGTGCCCGGAGCCAGGCGGGTGCCCGCTGCCTGAGACGTGCCGTGAGCCGGAGAGGTGTCGGCCGCTGGGGAGGTGCCGGCTGCCGGGGAGGTGCCCGGGGCCCGGGTGGTGGCCGGAGTCCGGGTGGTGTCCGGCGCCCGGGAGGTGGCCGGAGTCCGGGAGGTGTCCGGAGCCAGGCGGGTGCCCGCCGCCGGGAAGGAGCCCGGAGCCAGGGGGGCACCCTCTCCCCGTGACGTGCCCTGGGCCGACGTGACGCCTGCCTCCCGTGACGCGCCGTGAGCCAGGGAGGCGCCCGACGCCTTTGACGCACCCGGAGTCCGGGAGGCGCCCGACACCAGAAATGCATCCGGAGTCCGGGAGGCGCCCGACACCAGGGATGCATCCGGAGTCCGGGAGGTGCCCGCCGCCGAGAAAGAACCCGGAGCCCGGGAGGGAGCGGGAAACCGGGAGGTACCCGCCGCCAGGGATGCGTCCGGCGTCCCGGAGGTGCCCGGAGTCAGGGATGCACCCGGCGGCGGCCGGAAGGTGTCCGGAGGCCCGGCCGGGCCGGGGTGGTTGTCGGGTGGCACGGTCAGGCCTGCCCCGGGGCCCGTTCCTCGGCGTACCGCTTGGCGTGGTGCAGGGTGGCCGTGCTGTTGGTGGACAGCGCCGTGTGCACGTACTCACGGGCGTCCGTGACCGTCGCCCGCTCGCCCAGCACCCGCGCGATGTTCGCGGCGTTCAGGGTGACCGTGTGCTGCGAGGAGGCCAGCACCCCCTCGGCGTCCTCGGTGAAGGTCCAGTAGCCGGTGTGCAGGGTCATCAGCGCCGGCAGCGTCGTCTGCTTGTACGCGATCCGGCGGTGCGGGAAGGTCACCCGGTACGACTTGGTGGTGTGCGTCGACCCGTCCTTGGCCCGGGTGTCCATCTCCAGCTCCTGGAGGCCCGGGGTGTCCTCGCGCAGCCGTACCGAGGCGACGTGCGGCAGCCGCTCGGACCAGAGGTGGGCGTCGTTGACGAAGTCGTACACGTCCTTCGCCGAGCCGTGGATCCGTACCGTGTCCTCGAAGGAGAACGTCAGCTCCTGCTCCGCGTGGGCCTTCTCGACGTTCGTCTTCAGGGCTGCCAGCTCGGAGCGGGAGTTGCGGTCCACGGCCTGGTCGATCCACTCCAGGTGGGCGGGGTCGTCGTCCACGGCGCGGTAGTCGTGCAGCAGCCGGACCCGGGACGCGGACTCGCCGAGCGGCTCGATGATCCAGGTGCCGCCCATCGCGGCGACGGGCGGGGCGGAGACCTCCTGGCGGAAGGTGATCCGCAGGCCCTCGGGGTCCAGGGTGCGGCGCGAGGTCCAGTTCTTGGCCTCGCCGTTCGCGGTGGCCCAGATCCGGATCCGCTCCTCGGACTCCCCGCGCTCCAGGTGGTCGACGTAGATGGTGGGCGGGAAGATGCGCGGCCAGTTGGCCACGTCGGCGATCAGGCGGTACACGGCGGCGGCGGGCGCGTCGACGCCGATCTCGTGCTCCACTTCGCGCAGTCCGGGCTGCGACATGCTCGGGCTCCTCGGGTCAAGTTGGGGTGGGAGAACGGGGGGTGGGTCAGAAGTTGCCGAGGCCGCCGCAGACGTTGAGGGCCTGGGAGGTGATGGAGGCGGCGGTGTCGGAGGCGAGGTAGCCGACCAGTCCGGCGACCTCCTCGGGGGTGGAGTAGCGGCCGAGCGGGATCTTGGACTGGAACTTCTCCAGGATCGCGTCCTCGGTGGTGTCGTAGGCGGCGGCGTAGCCCTGCCGCACCCGCTGCGCCATCGGCGTCTCGACATAGCCGGGGCAGACCGCGTTGACGGTGATGCCGGTCGGGGCCAGCTCGTTGCCGAGGGCCTTGGTGAAGCCGACCACGCCGTGCTTGGACGCGGAGTACGGGGCGCCCAGGACGACGCCCTGCTTGCCGGCGGTGGAGGCGATGTTGATGATGCGGCCGCGCTTCTTGTGCCGCAGCCCACCGGTGTTGAGGGCCTCCGTGGTGACCCGGAAGACACTGTTGAGGTTGGTGTCGATGACGTCGTGCCACAGCTCGGGGTCGATGTCGGCGGTCACGCCACCGCCCGAGCGGCCCGCGTTGTTGACGACGACGTCGATCGTGCCGAAGCGGTCCACGGCCTTCTGGATCCAGGCGTGCACGCTCGCCCCGTCCCGCACGTCCAGGACGTCGCCGTCGACCTCCAGCCCCTCGTCGGTGAGTTCCTTGACGGTGGCGGCGACGTTGTCCGCGTTGCGGGCGCCGATGAAGACCCGGTGGTTCTGTGCCGCCAGCAGCCGGGCGACCGCCAGACCGATACCGCTGGTGGCGCCGGTGACGACGGCGACCCGCTTGTCCTGCTCCGACATGTGTTTCCTCCAGAACGCGAGATGTGGCCGGTGACGGCCACGGAAGACGAAGGGTGAGGGTGTGGGACGACAGGGCGGGGCCACCGCGTGCGCCGCGGCGGCCCCGCCGGGGGGAAGGGGCCCGGTGGCGTACCTCAGGCGTCGACGAGGCCCTTCAGCGCGTCGTTGACGACGGCGAGCAGGGCGCGGGGCGTACGGGCGTCGGTGAACACGTCGTCGTCCAGGGTGATCCCGAACTCCCGCTCGATCCGGCCGCCGGTCTCCAGCAACGCCAGCGACTCGTAACCGAGTTCCTCGAAGTCGGTGTCGAGGATGTCGCCGTCGAGGTCGACCGCCTCGTCCGCGCCGGCGCCCTCCCGCAGGATGCGCTTGAGGTCGTCGATGGTGAACTCCTGGTGGGACACGTCTGGTTCCCTTTCTGGATCGGCAAAGACATGACTGCGGACCCGGGAGCCGGTACGGCACCCGGGAGCTTCGTGGATCCGGGCCGCGCGGGCACCGGAAGGGGGGAAGGACATGCGGCGCCCGCGGCCGTTCCCGGGGGAGTCGGACGGCCGCGGGCGCGGTCGAGGACGGGCCGGCCCCCGGAGGACGAGGGCGCGCGGCACCGCAGCGGGTCAGGAACGATCGGCCGGCCCCCTGGGCAGAGTCACCCGGCCGGCACCGCCGCAGCCCGGACGCGGGCGGTCCGCATCGTGCCGCTGCCCGGACGCGGGCGGTCCGCACCGCGCCGCGCCACAGGCCGGGACGGACGGCCGGCACCGCCCCGAGTCAGAAGGACGCGGCCGGGCCGACCCCCTCCCGGAGCACAATCAGGCCCGGCCGGCCACCCACAGCACCACCGTGTTCAGTCGACCGCCCGCAGCGCCACCGTGTTCAGTCGACCACCCACAGCACCACCGTGCTCAGTCGACCGCCCGCAGCGCCACCGTGCTCAGTCGACCGCCCGCAGCGCCACCGTGTTCAGTCGACCGCCCGCAGCACCACCGTGTTCAGTCGACCGCCCGCAGCACCACCGCCGAGTTGAAGCCGCCGTGCCCCCGGGCGAGGACGAGCGCGGTCCGTACCGACGCGGTCCGGGGCCGGCCGGCGACCAGGTCCAGGCCGCCGGCCGGGCCCGTACCGACGTTGATGGTGGGCGGGATCAGGCCCTCCCGGATGGCGAGGACGGCGGTCACCACGTCCACCGGGGCGCCGCCCGCCAGCAGCCGTCCGATCGTGGTCTTCGGCGCGGTCACCGGCACCCCGCCCGGCCCGAACACCGCGTTGATGGCCCGGGCCTCCGCCGCGTCCGCCTCCGGACTGCCCGCCGCGTCGGCGAAGACGACGTCCACCGCCTCCGACGGGACCGCCGCGTCCGCCAGGGCCAGCTCGATCGCCCGGCGCAGTCCCGGCTCCCGTCCGCTGCCCGGCGGCGGGTCCAGCGTCGCGCTGTACCCGGCCAGTTCGGCGTGCAGGGTGCGCGCCCCGCGGGCGCGGGCGCTCGCCTCCTCCTCCAGGATCAGCAGCGCGCCGCCCTCGCCGGGCACGTATCCGCCGGCCGTCGGCTGGAACGGCGCGTAGGCCTCCTCCGGCCGGTCCGAGCGGGACATCAGCCCGGTGGCCAGCCGGGCCGCCCAGCCGAGCGGGGTCAGCGACGCCTCGAAGCCGCCCGCCGCGACCAGCCGGCTGCCCCGGCCCAGCTCCCGGCGGGCCTGCCCCACGGCGTCCAGGCCGCCGGCCTGGTCGCCGATCAGCACCCCGTTCGGCCCGCGGCTGCCGCTGCGGATCGCCAGCTGCCCGGTGTTCACCGCCGGGAACCACGCGAACGACTGGTAGGCGCTGACATGACCGGGCCCCAGCCCCCACAGCCGGCCCAGCTCCCGTTCGCCGAAGGCCGCGCCGCCCGCGCCGACCGCGGTCACCACCCCCATGCCGTACGGCGGGAGGTCCCCGGGTGCCAGGCCCGCGTCCCGCAGCGCCCGGTCCGCCGCGACCAGCGCCAGCTGGGTCGTCCGGTCGGTCTGCGGCACCAGCGGGCCCGGCAGGTGGTCCTCGGCCGAGAAGCCGGGGATCTCCCCGGCCAGTCGCGCCGGGTAGCCCGAGGCGTCGAACCGGCTCACGGGGCCGATGGCGTTCCGGCCGACGCGGACGGCGGCCCAGAACTCCTCCACCTCCAGCCCGTGCGGAGTGGCCACGCCCATCCCGGTGATGACCGTCCGGCCGCCCGAGTCGCCGCTCATCCGGCGCTCCGCCCGGGACGGGTCAGCACCATCGCACTGTGGAAGCCCCCGAAACCACTGCCGATGGTGAGCACGGCATCGGTGCGGTGTTCGCGGGCGGTCAGCGGCACATAGTCGAGATCGCACTCGGGGTCCGGTGTGTGCAGGTTCGCGGTCGGGGGCACCACCTGGTGCTCCATGGCCAGGGCGCAGGCGGCTATCTCCAGGGCGCCGATCGCGCCGAGCGAATGTCCCACCATCGACTTGATGGAGCTGACCGGTGTGCGGCGCGCGTGCTCGCCCAGGGCCCGTTTCAGCGCGGCCGTCTCGTGCCGGTCGTTCTGCCGGGTGCCCGTGCCGTGCGCGTTGACGTAGTCCACCGCCGTGGCGTCGAGCCGGGCCTCGTCCAGCGCCGCCCCGATGGCCGCCGCCAGATCGGTGCCGTCCGGGCGCAGCCCCGTCATGTGGAACGCGCTGCCCCGCGAGGCGTACCCGGCGATCTCGGCGCGCACCCGCGCGCCGCGCCGCCGGGCCGAGCCCAGTTCCTCCAGGACGAGCACCGCCGCGCCCTCGCCGAGGACGAACCCCTTGCGGGAGCGGTCGAAGGGACGCGAGGCGGTCTCCGCCTGGTCGTTGAGCGTGCTCGTGGCCCGGATCGCGTCGAACGCCGCCACCGTCAGCGGGGTGATCGGCGCGTCCACCGCACCGGTGACCATGACGTCGGCGGTGCCCTCGCGGATCACCTGCACGGCGTGCCCGACGGCGTCGATCCCCGCGGTGCAGCCGGTGGACACCACCGTCGCCGGTCCCTGGGCGTCCACCGTCCAGGCCACCTCGGTGGCGAGGGAGGCCGGCACGAACACGTCGTACAGCTCCGGTGTCCGCCCGGGGCAGGCCGGGTCCCGGCGGCCGTCGTCGCTCAGCGTCCGGTACCGCGCCTCCAGTCCGGCGACCGTGCCGTAGGCGGTGCCCAGGCTGACGCCGGTGCGGTACGGGTCGAGGGCGGCGGTGCGCAGACCGCTGTCCGCCACCGCCTGCCGGGCCGCGACCACGGCGAACACGGCGGCCCGGTCCAGCCGCGCGCTCTCGCGCTGTGTGAGCCCGTGCCCGGCCGGGTCGAGGTCGACCTCGGCGGCGACCCGGGAGCGGAACGGCGACGGGTCGAAGAGGGTGATCCGGCGCGTGGCCGTGCGGCCCGCGCTGAGCAGGTCCCAGAAGTCCTCGACGCCCACCGCGCCCGGTGCCAGCACTCCGATTCCGGTGATCACTACGCGGCGTCCCATCGCCCGCCGCCCTCCTTCCGCTCCGGCGCGGTGCGCGGTCGGGGGCCGGCGGACGGGCCGTACGCGCCCACGTCCAACCGTCCGCCCCGGCCCCGCGCACACCGCACGGGATCCTGATCTCAAGGTTCTTCGCCCGGGACGGCCGTTTCAACGGCCCCCGTTCAAGGGCTTCGTCAGGTTTCCCAAGCGCGGGTCGGCTCTGTGCGGAACGCGCAAGGAGAGTGTCAAGCGGGGGTGAAATCGCACCGCCCGGGCGCCCCGGCCCGCGGGGCGCCCGGTGTGCGGTCAGGCCAGCAGTTCCACCTCCGCCAGCGTGGCCTCGCCGTCCAGGACCAGGCGGTAGCGGGCGTACGTGCCCGGCGCGGTGACGGTGAAGGCACGGGTCTGGCGGTCCCAGGCGAACGCCTCACCGGTGCGGCGGTCCAGGGTCCGCCAGGCGGTGCCGTCGGCGGAGCCCTGGAGGGTCCAGCCGGACGGTGCGGTGGTGTGGTCGGCCCCCGAGGTCAGCGTGTACCGGACGGGCCGCACGGCGCGCTCCGCAGGCAGGCCGGCCGAGGTGAGCGTCGCGCTCGTCGCCGAGGTGTCGTCGAAGAGCGGCCCGGCGCCCTTCAGGACGTCCGCGCGGGGCTCGGGCACCTGGTCGCCCCGGGTGATCGAGACCGGCGCCGCGTGCTCGCCCGTGCCCCAGGCCGACGGCTCGGGGCCCATGGAGAAGTCCAGCACCCCGCCCCGGGCCAGCAGCGCGTGGGGAAGCGAAGTCGACTCCCAGGGACGGCCGTTGACCCTGACACCCTGCACATAGACGTTCTTCGCGCTGTTGCGCGGGGCCCGCACCACCAGGTCCCGGCCGTTCTCCAGGTGCACGGTCGCCTTCTTGAACAGCGGGGAGCCGATGGCGTACTCGCCGCTGCCCATGACCAGCGGGTAGAAGCCGAGCGCGGAGAATAGGTACCAGGCCGACTGCTCGCCGTTGTCCTCGTCGCCGTGGTAGCCCTGCCCGATCTCGCTGCCGGTGTACAGCCGGGACAGCGCCTCGCGCACGTACGCCTGGGTCTTCCAGGGCTGCCCGGCCGCGTCGTACATGTACAGGACGTGGTGCGCGACCTGGTTGGAGTGGCCGTACATGCCCATCCGGACGTCCCGGGCCTCGGTCATCTCGTGGATGACACCGCCGTAGGAGCCCACGTAGTCCGGGGAGGCCGTCTCCGGGGTGGCGAAGTACGCGTCGAGCTTGTCGGCCAGACCCTGCCGGCCGCCGTACAGGTTGGCCAGGCCCCGGCTGTCCTGCGGGACGGAGAAGGCGTAGCCCCAGCCGTTGGTCTCGGTGTAGTCGTGGCCCCACACCCGCGGGTCGTACGTCGCGGAGTCCACCCGCCAGTCGCCTCCGGCGTCCCGGCCCTGGAAGAAGCCCGCGCTGGTGTCGAACAGCTTCACGTAGTCGCGGGCCCGGTCGAGGAAGTACCGCGACTCTTCCTGATAGCGCCTCTCGCCAGTCTTCCGGTACAGCGCCTCGCCCATCTTCGCGATGCCGTAGTCGTTGACGTAGCCCTCCATCGCCCAGGACAGGCCCTCGTGCGTGTCGGTCGGGGTGTAGCCGAGGAAGGGCGAGACGGCCATGCCCTTGCGGCCCACGCCCGGCACCGGCGGGACGACGGTCGCGTTCTTCACGGCCGCGTCGTACGCCGCTCTCGCGTCGAACTTCACACCCTTGACGTAGGCGTCGGCGAACGCCACGTCCGAGGAGGTGCCGGTCATCAGGTCGGCGTAGCCGGGGGAGGACCAGCGGGAGGTCCAGCCGCCGTCCTTGTACTGCTGCACGAACCCGTCGACCAGCTCGCCCGCCTGAGTGGGCGTCAGGAACGAGTAGGCGGGCCAGGTGGTGCGATAGGTGTCCCAGAAACCGTTGTTGACGTACACCTTGCCGTCGACGATCTTCGCTCCGGTGTGCGTGGCGGTGTCCGGGCCCGGCATCGGGGAGAACGGGGACGCGTAGCGGTCCTTGCCGCCCACCTTCTCGGAACCGGAGTTGGGGTACAGGTACAGCCGGTACAGGCCGGAGTAGAGCGTGGTCAGCTGGTCCTCGGTCGCGCCCTCCACCTCGACCTTGCCGAGCAGTTCGTCCCAGGCCCGCAGGGCGCGCGCCCGCACGGTGTCGAAGGACGTGCCCTCGGGGATCTCTCGGCGCAGGTTCTCCCTCGCCTGGTCGACGCCGATCAGCGAGGTCGCCAGGCGCAGGGTGACGGTGCGGCCGGCGCCCGCGGCGAAGCGCAGGTAACCCTTCACCCCGCTCGCCGCGCCGTCCGTCACCGGCTGGTCGAACTCGCCGTACACGAACAGCCGGGTGGCCCCCGTGGACAGGCCCGACTTCACGTCCGAGTAGCCGGTGACGGTCCCGTGCTCCTTGTCGAGCGTCAGCCCGGCCTGCTCGGTGACGTTGTCGAACAGCACGCTCGCGTCGTCGCCGGGGTAGGTGAAGCGCAGCACGGCCGCGTGGTCGGTCGGGGTCATCTCGGCCTTGAGACCGTTCTCGAACCGGACCCCGTAGTAGTAGGGCCGCGCGGTCTCGTGCTCGTGCCGGAAGGGCAGGGCGCGCGCCTCGCGGCCGGTGTCCGGGGTGCCGGCCGCGGCCGACGGCATCACCTGGAAGGTCTGCCGGTCGCCCATCCACGGGCTCGGCTCATGGCTCGCGCTGAACGCCTGGACCGTCGGCAGGTTGTCCGCGTTGTTCGCCCGCGCGTACTCGTACAGCCAGCTCAGCGAGGACGCGTTGGTCACCGGCGTCCAGAAGTTGAAGCCGTGCGGCACGGCGGTCGCCGGGAAGGTGTTGCCGCGCGAGAAGCTGCCGCTGGAGTGGGTGCCGCGGGTGGTCAGCGCGTAGTCCGCCAGGTGTGCCTTGGGTTTCGCGGGCGCCACCGGCTTCAGGGACACGTCGTCCAGCCAGCCGCGGAACTTCGCCGGGCCGTTGGGGGAGTCGTAGGCCACCAGGATCCGGTCGACGGTCCTCCCGGCCGCCACCGGGCCGATCCGCGCGGCCACGTCGTTCCACTGGTTGACGTACAGCGCCTTCGACGCGCCCTGCCCGCGCGGGGAGAGCGGGAAGCCGTGCCGGTCCAGGGCGCCGAGATCGCTGAGGTAGGTGCCGTCGGTGAAGGCCAGGTCGACGGAGACGAAGGTCGCGTCGTAGTCGCGGTCGCCGTCGGCCATCGACGGGAAGATCCGGTACGCCAGCTCGGTGTCCCGGCCGACCCGCACGTTCACGTCGAAGACCTTGTTGGACGAGTGGGCGCGGCCGTCCGCCGTGTGCCGGCCGGCGTAGCGCAGCGCGCGCCTCCCGGTGAACCCGGCCCGCGCCTTGGCGGTCGGGGAGCCGCTGGGGCCCTTGTCCACCAGGGTCAGCATGTCCTCGGGCACCGGCCCGCCGCCGCCCCCGGTGGAGAACTGCACGTCGGCGAGCTGGAGGAGGTCCGGGGCGCCGTTGTTGCGCGTCACCTCCAGCCGGAAGTGCCGGTAGACGGCCGGTTCGGCCAGGTCGTACGACTTGGTCAGGTACCGCTCGGAGAAGGTCTCGCCCGAGCGGGTGTCGACCGTCGTCCAGTGCGTGCCGTCGGCGGAGGCCTTCAGGGTCCAGTCCCTGGGGTCGCGCTCGGCGTAGTCGTTGGCCGAGGTGAGCGCGTACGTCCGGATGCCGGCCGGCCGGTCCAGGTCGAACTCCGCCCAGCCCGACGGCTCGAAGGTCAGCCACTTGGTGCCCGGCTCGCCGTCGACCAGGTTCTCCTTCACCTCGCCGGCGCCCGCGTTCTCGCCGCCGGCCCGGACCTCGGTGACATGGTCGGTCACATTGCCCGGGATGCCGGTGCTGTAGCCGCCGTCGACGCCCGACGCCCGCTTGCTCCCGTCCGGGCCGGTGTCCACGGTGTTCAGCCAGTCCGGTGCCGGCTCGCCCGCCTCGAACGAGGACGCGAACTCCCGGTCGGGCGCCACGGGTCCGGCCGGCCGGGCCACCGCGGCGCCCTGCGCGCCGACGGTCATGACGAAGGCGACCGTCAGGACGGCCGCCGGACCCCATCTGTGCCGAGTTCTCCGCTGCATCTACGGATTCCCCTCCTGCGCCCCCTTCGGACAACGTTGTCAGCTGCGGGACGCAGGAACCAGTAGGTGGTGAAGTCGCCCGGGGTGTCAAGGGTGTTGGCTGTGGCATTCGGGGAGTAATGTCGCGAATTTTTCCTGCGCGGCACCTGGCGCGGGCTCATATTTCCGGCAGGTCTCAACTCGGAAAAGACCCAAGGGGAACCGTGCACTCGATCTTGTCCACGGACGTCAAGTGGACTATACCTGTCGGCATTTCCCGCACGACCCTGCACGACCCGACCTGCGGTGCCGGCACGGATCCGGTTCACCGCCTGAGTCCTGGAGAAGGCGAGGACTTGAGCATGGGATCCACTGCGCACCCTGGTGCCGAAGGTGTCGGCCGCCGTGATCTGATCAAGCGTTCGGCGGCGCTCGGTCTGGTCGCAACGCCGGGGATGGGCCTGCTGTCCGCCTGCGCGAGCAGCGGCGGCGACGGACAGAGCAAGGCCGAGCAGGGCAAGAAGACGGCCAAGAACCCGCTCGGTGTCAACGACAGCGCCGGGATGGAATTCGTCCTCTTCGACGGCGGCTTCGGCAAGGAGTACGCCGAGGACGCGGTGAAGCTCTACGAGCACGACTTCCCCAAGGCCAAGGTGAAATTCTCGGCCACCCTGAAGATCCAGTCGACCCTCCAGCCCCGCTTCAACCAGGGCACCCCGCCGGACCTCATCGACAACTCCGGCGCCGAGCAGATGGACATGGGCGTCCTCGTCGGCAAGGACCAGCTCGCCGACCTCACCCCGCTGCTGGACGCGCCGTCGTACGACGACCCGAAGAAGAAGGTCCGCGACACCCTGCGCCCCGGCATCGTGGAGATGGGCCAGTTCGACGGCGACCCGGTCTGGATCCTGTACTACGCCTACACGGTCTACGGCGTCTGGTACTCGCAGAAGGCCCTGGACTCCCTGGACGCGGCCTACCCGGAGACCTGGGACGACATGCTCGCGCTGTGTGCGAAGGCCAAGAAGAAGGGCATCGCGGGCTGGACCTACGCGGGCAAGTACCCGTACTACATCCCCTTCTCGCTGTACCCGATGATCGCCAAGGTCGGCGGGCGCGAGGTGCTCGAAGCCATCGACAACCTGGAGCCGAACGCCTGGAAGCACCCGGCGGTCAAGGCCTGCTTCGAGGCCTACTACGAGCTGTACAAGAAGGGCTACATCCTCCAGGGCACCCCGGGCCTGGACCACATCCAGTCGCAGACCGCGTGGGCCAAGGGCAAGGCGCTGTTCCACCCGAACGGCTCCTGGGTGGAGAACGAGTCGGCCAACGTCATCCCCGCCGACTTCGGCCTCGCCGTCTCCGCGCCCTCCGGCCTCGACGGCTCCGACAAGCTGCCGTTCGGCACCATCTGGGCCTCCGGCGGCGAGCCCTTCATCGTCCCGGCCAAGGCGAAGAACGGCGAGGGCGGCATGGAGCAGCTGCGCATCATGCTCTCCGAGGCGTCCTCCAAGAACTTCACGGCCAAGGTGAAGTCGCTGACCGCGTTCAACGGCGGCACCACCGGCATCACCCTGACCCCGGGCCTCAAGTCGGGGGTGGCGGCGCTGGAGAAGGCCGGGAGCAACGTGGTGAACCCCCGGCTCCAGGACTGGTACGTGCAGTTGCAGAAGGAGAAGATCGGGGTCTCCGGTCTCGGCGAGATGATGGCCGGCCGGCTCACCCCGGCCGAGACGATCAAGAAGATCCAGGCCTTCGCCGACGAGGCGGCCAAGGACTCCTCCATCAAGCACTACAAGCACCAGTAATCCGGCACCCTGACAGCACCGGAGTGGCGATGCAGCACGGCAAATACCGGTTCATCGTGGGGTTTCTGGCTCTGCCCCTGGGAGTGTACGCACTCTTCGTGGTGTGGCCGTTCATCCAGTCCATCTACTACTCGTTCACGGACTGGACGGGCCTCAGTCCCGATTTCAAGATGATCGGGTTCGGCAACTACGAGAGGATGCTGGACGACGACATCTTCTGGAAGTCGTTGCGGCACAGTCTCCTGTTCGCTCTGGTGCTGCCGGTGGTGACGCTCGGCCTGGCGCTGTTCTTCGCGTTCATGATCAATGTGGGCGGCCGGCGACGGAAGGGCGGCCCCGCCATTTCCGGGGTGCGGGGCTCGGCCTTCTACAAAATCGTCTACTTCTTCCCGCAGGTGCTCTCGATCGCGATCGTCTCGCTGCTGTTCGCCTTCGCGTACAACCCGGAGAGCGGAGCGGTCAACTCGGTGCTGCGCGGTATCGGCCTCGACGGGGTGCAGCCGCTGTGGCTGGGCGATCCGGACCTCGCCCTGTGGTGCGTGATGGCGGTGCTGGTGTGGTCCACGGTCGGCTTCTTCGTGGTCCTGTTCTCTGCGGGCATGGCCTCGATCCCGGCCGAGCTGTACGAGGCGGCGCTGCTGGACGGCGCGAACCGCGCCACCACCTTCTTCCGCGTCACCCTGCCGCTGCTGTGGGACACCGTGCAGTCCGGCTGGGTCTACCTGGGCATCCTCGCCCTCGGCGCGGAGTCCTTCGCGGTCGTGCAGATCATGACCACCGGACCGGGCGGGCCGGACTACTCGACCACCGTGATGGTCCTCTACGTGTACCAGAAGGCGTTCCGGGACGGTCAGGCCGCGTACGCCACCACCATCGGCGTCGCCCTGCTGGTCGTCACGCTCGCGTTCGCGGCGGTCGTGATGCGGCTGGGCCGTCGCGAGCGGCTGGAGTTCTGAACCGATGAAGACGACCGAGACCCCCGCCCCGCCGCCGGCCGAGTCCGGCGCCACCGTCCGCAAGACGGACCCGCACCCGGAGGCGCGCCGGCCCGCCCGGCGGCAGAAGGAGGGCACCGTCCTCAACGTCTTCTCCCACGGCGTCCTCGTGATCTGGGCGATCATGGTGGTCATGCCGCTGGTGTGGGCGGTGATGACGTCCTTCAAGGACGACGGCTCCATCTTCGGCTCGCCCTGGTCGCTGCCGGACCGGCTGCACTTCGACAACTGGTCCCGCGCCTGGACCGACGCCCACATGAGCGACTACTTCCTGAACACCGTCCTGGTGGTCGGCGGCTCGCTCGTCGGCACCCTGGTGCTCGGCTCGATGGCCGCCTATGTGCTGGCCCGGTTCGACTTCCCGGGCAACCGCTTCATCTACTACCTGTTCGTCGGCGGCATGAGCTTCCCCGTCATGCTCGCGCTGGTCCCGCTGTTCTACGTCGTGAACAACATGGGCCTGCTGAACACGATCCACGGTCTCATCCTGGTGTACATCGCCTACTCGCTGCCGTTCACGGTGTTCTTCCTCACGGCGTTCTTCCGCACCCTGCCCGCCTCGGTGGCGGAGGCGGCCTTCGTGGACGGCGCTTCGCACACGCGTACGTTCTTCCAGGTCATGCTGCCCATGGCCAAGCCCGGTCTGATCAGCGTGGGCATCTTCAACTTCCTGGGCCAGTGGAACCAGTACATGCTGCCCACGGTCCTGAACACCGACCCGGACAAGAAGGTCCTCACCCAGGGACTGGTCCAGCTCGCGGTCAGCCAGGGGTACAAGGGCGACTGGTCCGGTCTGTTCGCGGGCCTGGTCATGGCGATGCTGCCGGTGCTCGCGGCGTACATCGTCTTCCAGCGGCAGGTGGTGCAGGGGCTCACCGCGGGGGCGCTGAAGTAGCCCCGGCCACCCGGCGGGGCGACACCCCGTGATTGCGTGCGCGCACACCGTTCCGGCTTCCGGAGCGGTGTGCTCCGCTGTGCCGGGGTCGCCCGGAAACGGTTCAACCTCTTGACGTGAGTCGCCCCGAACGGCTCAGCTTAGAGTTCACTAGTTGGACATACACGGGGCCTCGCCGAAGCGGCCCCGCGCTCAGGAGGTCGTCGTGGAGACTCCAGGGTCGCAGTCGTCACTGCACCGAGCCAACCTGGAGCGGGTGGTCCGGGCCGTACGGCTGGCCGGGTCCCTCACTCAGGCGGAGATCGCGCGGACGACCGGGCTGTCCGCAGCGACCGTCTCCAACATCGTGCGGGAGCTGAAGGACGGCGGAACCGTCGAGGTCACCCCCACCTCGGCGGGCGGGCGGCGGGCCCGCAGCGTCAGCCTGAGCGGGGACGCCGGCATCGTGATCGGCGTCGACTTCGGGCACACCCACCTGCGGGTCGCGGTCGGCAACCTCGCCCACCAGGTGCTGGCCGAGGAGGCCGAGCCGCTGGACGTCGACGCCTCCGCCGACCAGGGCTTCGACCGGGCCGAACAGCTGGTCAGCCGGCTGATCGCGGCGACCGGCGTGGACCGCACCAAGGTGGCCGGCGTGGGGCTCGGCGTGCCCGGCCCGATCGATGTGGAGTCCGGCACCCTCGGGTCCACCGCGATCCTGCCCGGCTGGGGCGGCACCAAGCCCGCCGAGGAGCTGCGCGAGCGGCTCGGCGTCCCCGTGCACGTGGACAACGACGCCAACCTCGGTGCCCTCGGCGAGCTGGTGTGGGGCAGCGGCAAGGGCGTGCGCGACCTGGCCTACATCAAGGTGGCCAGCGGTGTCGGCGCCGGCCTGGTGATTGACGGCACGATCTACCGCGGCCCGGGCGGCACGGCCGGCGAGATCGGGCACATCACCCTCGACGAGTCCGGCCCGGTCTGCCGCTGCGGCAACCGCGGCTGCCTGGAGACCTTCGCGGCGGCCCGCTACGTCCTCCCGCTGCTCCAGCCCAGCCACGGCCCCGACCTGACCATGGAGGGCGTCGTCCGGCTGGCCCGCGACGGGGACCCGGGCTGCCGCCGGGTGATCGCCGACGTCGGCCGCCACATCGGCAGCGGGGTGGCCAATCTGTGCAATCTGCTGAACCCGAGCCGGGTGGTCCTCGGCGGCGACCTCGCCGAGGCCGGCGAGCTGGTGCTCGGCCCGATCAGGGAGTCCGTCGGCCGCTACGCCATCCCCAGCGCCGCCCGTCAACTGTCCGTACTTCCCGGGGCACTTGGCGGTCGCGCGGAGGTGCTCGGCGCCCTCGCCCTCGCCCTCAGCGAGATGGGCGATTCCACCCTTTTGGACGGCACCCTGCCGGCTACGGCGCCTGCCTTCACTTAGAGAACGGATGGCACCGTTGCCATCTCGTTAAGGATTTACTTCTTGACGTCGCACGTGTGGCCGAGTTGACTTCCAGCCACCTCGGCCGCAACGACGCGGCCTCGTCAGGGAGGTTTCTCAAGTGAACGCACGTATGCGTCGTGCCGCTGTTGCCGTTGCCGCGGGTGCCATGGCCGTCTCGCTGGCCGCCTGTGGCAGTGCCAAGGAGTCGAAGGGCAGCGACGACTCTTCGTCCTCCGCGTCGGCCGCCAAGAAGGGCGACGACATCAAGGTCGGTCTGCTCCTTCCGGAGAACAAGACCGCGCGGTACGAGAAGTTCGACCGGCCGATGATCGAGAAGAAGGTCAGCGAGCTGACCAACGGCAAGGGCAAGGTCGAGTACAACAACGCCCGCCAGGACGCCAACCTTCAGGCGCAGCAGGTCGACACCATGATCACCAACAAGGTGGACGTCCTGATCATCGACGCGGTGGACGCCAAGGCGATCCAGAACTCCGTCAAGAAGGCCGTGGACCAGGGCATCAAGGTCGTCGCCTACGACCGCCTGGCCGAGGGCCCGATCAGCGCCTACACCTCCTTCGACAACGTCGAGGTCGGCAAGACCCAGGGCGAGGCCCTGCTGAAGGCGATGGGCGACAAGGCCACCAAGTCCTCCAAGATCGTCATGATCAACGGCTCGGTGACCGACCCCAACGCCAAGCAGTTCAAGGACGGCGCGCACGCCGTGCTCGACGGCAAGGTCACCATCGCCAAGGAGTACGACACCAAGGAGTGGGCGCCGGACAACGCCAACTCCGAGATGGAGGCGGCCATCTCCGCTGTCGGCAAGAAGAACATCGCGGGCGTCTACTCCGCCAACGACACCATGGCCGGCGCCATCATCACCGCCCTCAAGGCCGCCGACCTGAAGGTCCCGGTCACCGGCCAGGACGCCGAGCTGGCCGGTGTGCAGCGCATCGTCACCGGTGACCAGTACATGAGCGTGTACAAGTCGTACCCGCAGGAGGCGGAGACCGCCGCCCAGATGGCCGTCGCGCTCGCCAAGGGCGAGCCCCTGGACTCCATCGCCAAGGACAAGGTCTCCAGCGCCAGCGCCAAGGACGTCCCGTCCGTGCTCGTCCCGGTCGTGTCCCTCACCAAGGACAACATCAAGGACACCGTGATCAAGGACGGCATCTACACCGCCGACGAGATCTGCTCCGGCAAGTACAAGGCCGCCTGCGACAAGCTCGGCCTGAACAAGTAAGCGGCCCCCGGCCCCTTCCCGGCCGCCGGGCGTTCGACACCTGAACGCCCGCGGCACGGACGACGGCCGGCCGCACCCCCCTTCCTCCGGCGCCCTGGGCGCATCCACACAGCCCCGCAAGCTCGGCCCGGGGCGCCGGACGGTCCTTCCCCCCAAACTTCTGCACAACCTCCCGCCGGGTCAGGCGGCGAAGGAGATGGTTCACGTGTCCGCTACGCCCGTGCTGGCGTTGCGCGGGGTCTCCAAGCGGTTCGGTGCCGTTCAGGCGCTCACCGACGTAGAGCTCGAGATCCACGCCGGTGAGGTGGTCGCCCTGGTCGGCGACAACGGCGCCGGAAAGTCCACGCTGGTCAAGACGATCGCCGGCGTCCACCCCATCGACGAGGGTGTCATCGAGTGGGATGGCAAGCCCGTGTCGATCAGCAAGCCGCACGACGCCCAGGCGCTGGGCATCGCGACGGTCTACCAGGACCTCGCCCTGTGCGACAACATCGACGTCGTCGGCAACCTCTTCCTCGGCCGTGAGCTGAGGAAGTGGGGCGTGCTGGACGAGGTCGAGATGGAGCGCCGCGCCCGCGAGCTGCTCACCACGCTGTCGATCCGCATCCCCAGCGTCCGCATCCCGATCGCCTCGCTCTCCGGCGGTCAGCGCCAGACCGTGGCCATCGCCCGTTCCATGCTCGGCGACCCCAAGCTGGTCATCCTGGACGAGCCCACCGCCGCCCTCGGCGTCGAGCAGACCGCCCAGGTGCTCGACCTGGTCGAGCGGCTGCGCGAGCGCGGCCACGCCGTCATCCTCATCAGCCACAACATGGCGGACGTGAAGGCGGTGGCCGACAAGGTCGCCGTCCTGCGCCTCGGCCGCAACAACGGCGTCTTCGAGGTCAAGTCGACCTCGCAGGAGGAGATCATCTCCGCCATCACCGGCGCCACCGACAACGCCGTCACCCGCCGTGCCGCCCGCACGTCCAGCGCGAACGGGGAGGCTTCCCAGTGAGCATCGACAAGACCTCCGCCACCGAGCCCGGCACGGCGTCCCCGCAGGACGCGACCCCGGTCGAGAACCCCGAGGCCGCCGCCGCCGCGGTCACCGCCGTCGACCCGCGCCTGCTGGTGCAGGAAGAGGGCCTGCTCGGCTACTGGAACGAGTTCAAGCGCAAGATGAAGGCCGGCGAGCTGGGCTCCCTGCCGGTCATCGTGGGCCTCGCGGTCATCTGCGTGATCTTCCAGGCGCTGAACTCGAACTTCCTGTCCGCGCAGAACATCAACGACGTGACGATCACCATGGTCGGCACGGGCATGATCTCCGTCGGCATCGTCTTCGTCCTGCTGCTCGGCGAGATCGACCTCTCGGTCGGCTCGGTCAGCGGCGCGGCCAGTGCCCTGATGGCGGTCCTCGCGGTCAACCAGGGCTGGCCCGAGTGGGCGGCCGTCCTCCTCGCCGTCGTCGCCGGTCTCGCCATCGGCGCGCTGCACGGCTTCTTCTTCGCGGTGCTCGGCGCGCCCGCCTTCGCCGTCACCCTGGCCGGCCTGCTGTTCTGGCTCGGCTTCATGCTGAAGGTGCTGGGCGAGGACGGCACGATCAACCTGGACGGCGACGGACTGGTCGCCAAGCTGACCACGTACTACTTCTCGGACATCGCGGCCGCCTACGGGCTCGCCGTGATCGTGGTCGGGGTGTTCTTCCTCACCTCCTTCCTCGGCAACCGGCGCCGGGAGGCCGCGGGCATCCCGTCCCGGCCGCTGAGCGACACGGTGCTGCGCACGGTGCTGCTGGCCGTGGTCGCCTTCGCCGCCGCCTACATGTACAACCAGTACAAGGGCCTGCCGCTGGCCACGGTGGTCTTCCTGGTGTTCCTGGTCGCCAGCGACTTCCTGCTGCGCCGCACCACCTACGGCCGCAAGGTCTTCGCACTCGGCGGCAGCGTCGAGGCGTCCCGGCGCGCGGGCATCAACGTCACGGCGGTGCGGATCTCCGTCTTCGCGATCTCCGGCGGGTTCGCCGCGATCGGCGGCCTGTTCCTGGCCTCGAAGATCGCCTCCGCCAACCAGAGCGCCGGCACCGGCGACCTGCTGATGAACGCCATCGCGGCGGCCGTCATCGGCGGCACCTCGCTCTTCGGCGGGCGCGGCCGGACCTGGAACGCGCTGCTGGGCGTGCTGGTGATCGTGTCCATCCAGTACGGTCTCCAGCTCCAGTCCATCGCGGAGCCGGTGAAGTACATGATCACCGCCGCCGTTCTGCTGACCACCGTCGTGATCGACTCCATCACGCGCAAGACGCAGAAGACCGCGGGCCGCGCCTAGCGGCCGCCCGCCCCAGGGGCGCGGATCACCGCGCGCACCGGCCGTCGTGGCCGGTGCGCGCGGTCGACCGCGCCCCTTCGGGGTGCCTGCCGGGCCCGGCATTAGACTCGGGCGAGCCCGGCAACAGCTCGATCAGCTCTAGTTCAAGGAGGCACGGGTGCCGCTGCTGACCCGCATCAGGGGACCGCGCGATCTGGACCGGCTCAGCCTGGAGGAGCTGGACCAGCTGGCAGAGGAGATCCGTACCTTCCTCGTCGACGCTGTCTCCAAGACCGGCGGCCACCTCGGTCCGAACCTCGGTGTGGTGGAGCTGACCATCGCCCTGCACCGCGTCTTCCACTCACCGAAGGACAAGGTGCTGTGGGACACGGGCCACCAGTCCTACGTGCACAAGCTGCTCACCGGCCGGCAGGACTTCTCCCGGCTGAAGATGAAGGGCGGCCTGTCGGGGTACCCGGCGCAGTCCGAGTCCGAGCACGACGTCATCGAGAACAGCCACGCGTCGACCGTGCTCGGCTGGGCCGACGGCATCGCCAAGGCCAACCAGCTGCGCGAGCGGGACAGCCATGTCGTCGCCGTGATCGGTGACGGCGCGCTGACCGGCGGCATGGCCTGGGAGGCGCTGAACAACATCGCCGAGGCCAAGGACCGCCCGCTGGTCATCGTCGTCAACGACAACGAGCGCTCCTACGCCCCGACCATCGGCGGCCTCGCCAACCACCTGGCGACCCTGCGCACCACCGACGGCTACGAACGCTTCCTCGCCCGGACCAAGGACATCCTCGACCGCACCCCGGTCGTCGGCAAGCCGCTGTACGAGACGCTGCACGGCGCCAAGAAGGGGCTGAAGGACTTCATCGCCCCGCAGGGCATGTTCGAGGACCTGGGCCTGAAGTACGTCGGCCCGATCGACGGCCACGACATCGAGGCGCTGGAGTCCGCGCTGGCCCGGGCCAAGCGGTTCGGCGGCCCGGTGATCGTGCACTGCCTGACCGAGAAGGGCCGCGGCTACCAGCCCGCCCTCCAGGACGAGGCCGACCGCTTCCACGCCGTCGGCAGGATCCACCCGGACACCGGGCTGCCGATCACCTCCTCCGGCGCCGACTGGACCTCGGTCTTCGGTGAGGAGATGGTCAGGCTGGGCGAGGAGCGCGAGGACATCGTCGCGATCACCGCCGCGATGCTCCAGCCGGTCGGCCTGGACAAGTTCGCCAAGCGCTTCCCCGACCGGGTCTACGACGTCGGGATCGCCGAGCAGCACGGCGCCGTCTCCGCGGCGGGCCTCGCCTACGGCGGGCTGCACCCGGTCTTCGCCGTGTACGCCACCTTCCTCAACCGCGCCTTCGACCAGGTCCTCATGGACGTGGCCCTGCACAAGTGCGGGGTGACCTTCGTACTGGACCGGGCCGGGATCACCGGCACCGACGGCGCTTCCCACAACGGCATGTGGGACATGTCGATCCTCCAGGTGGTGCCGGGGCTCAGGCTGGCGGCGCCGCGCGACGCCGACCAGGTGCGCGCCCAGCTGCGCGAGGCCGTCGCCGTCGAGGACGCGCCGACCGTGGTGCGCTTCTCCAAGGGCGCCGTCGGCCCCGCCGTGCCCGCGGTGGGCCGGGTCGGCGGCATGGACGTGCTGCGCGAGCCCGGCACCGACAGCCCCGACGTGCTGCTGGTCTCCGTGGGCGCCCTCGCCCCGATGTGCCTGGAGATCGCCGCCCTGCTCGACAAGCAGGGCATCTCCGCCACCGTGGTCGACCCGCGCTGGGTCAAGCCCGTCGACGAGGCCATGGCCCCGCTGGCCGAGCGGCACCGGGTCGTCGTCACCGTCGAGGACAACAGCCGGGCCGGCGGTGTCGGCTCCGCCATCGCCCAGGCCCTGAGGGACGCGGGCGTGGACGTGCCGCTGCGCGACTTCGGCATCCCGCCGCGCTTCCTGGACCACGCCTCCCGCGCCGAGGTCATGGCCGAGATCGGGCTGACCGCGCCCGACATCGCCCGCCAGGTCACCGGGCTGGTCGCCAAGCTCGACGGCCGGTACGAGCGGTCGGCCGGCACCGTGGACTCCGTGGAGGCCGCGCGCGACTGAGCGAGCGCCCCGACGGGCCGGTTCCGCCACTTCCCCCAAGTGGCGGAACCGGCCTGTTTGCGTGAACCTGCCTGTGCCGGGGCAAACCGGTCCACCGGCCCTCTCGATCATGTCGAGGCCGGCAAGCGTGGGAGGTGGGTTCGTGAGCAGCACGCTGTTCCGGACGAAGAACGTCGAGCAGTCCATCCAGGACACCGAGGAACCCGAGCACGCGCTCAAGAAATCACTGTCCGCCCTGGACCTGACCGTCTTCGGCGTCGGTGTCATCATCGGCACCGGCATCTTCGTCCTCACCGGCACCGCGGCGAAGAACACCGCCGGTCCCGCGGTCTCGCTGTCCTTCGTCATCGCCGGTGCCGTCTGCGCGCTCGCCGCCCTGTGCTACGCCGAGTTCGCGTCCACGGTCCCGGTGGCGGGCTCCGCCTACACCTTCTCCTACGCCTCGCTGGGCGAACTCCCCGCCTGGACCATCGGCTGGGACCTGGTGCTCGAGCTGGCGCTCGGCACGGCCGTGGTCGCGGTCGGCTGGTCGGGCTACATCCACTCGCTGTTCGACAACTGGGGCTGGCACCTGCCCGCGGCGCTCGGCGGGCGGGACGGCGCCACCGGCTTCGGCTTCGACATCCTCGCCGCCGCCCTCGTGCTGCTGCTGACCGTCATCCTCGTCGTCGGCATGAAGGTGTCCGCCCGGGTCACCTCGGTGGTCGTCGGGGTCAAGGTGGCCGTCGTCCTCGTCGTGATCATCGCGGGCGCCTTCTTCGTCCGGGGCGCCAACTACCACCCGTTCATCCCGAAGGAGCAGCCCGCCGCGGCCGGCGGCAGCCTCAAGGCGCCGCTGATCCAGCTGATGTTCGGGTGGGCCCCCTCCCACTTCGGCGTCATGGGCATCTTCACCGCCGCCTCCGTGGTCTTCTTCGCCTTCATCGGCTTCGACGTCGTCGCCACCGCCGCCGAGGAGACCCGCAATCCGCAGCGCGACGTCCCGCGCGGCATCCTCGGCTCCCTGGTCATCTGCACCGCCCTGTACGTCGCCGTGTCTATCGTCGTCACCGGCATGCAGAAGTACAGCGCGCTGTCGGTGGAGGCGCCGCTCGCCGACGCGTTCAAGGCCACCGGGCACCCCTGGTTCGCGGGCCTGATCAGCTTCGGCGCCGCCGTCGGCCTGACCACCGTGTGCATGATCCTGCTGCTCGGCCAGTCCCGGGTGTTCTTCGCGATGAGCCGCGACGGGCTGCTGCCCCGGTTCTTCTCCCAGACCCACCCGAGGTTCCGCACCCCCTACCGGTCCACCATCCTGCTCGGCGTCGTCATCGCCGTCGTGGCGGGCTTCACCAGCCTGAGCGAACTGGCCGAGCTGGTGAACATCGGCACCCTCTTCGCCTTCGCCGTCGTGGCGCTCAGCGTGATCATCCTGCGCCGCACCCGCCCCGACCTGCCCCGGGCCTTCCGCACCCCGCTGGTCCCGCTGGTCCCGGTGCTGTCGGTGCTCGCCTCGCTGTGGCTGATGCTGAACCTGCCCGCGGAGACCTGGCTGCGGTTCGCGATCTGGATGCTGATCGGTTTCGTCGTCTACTTCCTCTACGGCCGCTCCCACAGCCGTCTCGCCGCACGGCAGCGCGCCGCGGCGGGCGCGGGCGCGCGCCCGCCCACCTGACCCCGGCGACACTCCCTGCCCCGTATGTCCTCGGGCGCCCGGCGCCAGGTGTCCGGATACCGTGCTGACCATGCTCGCCGCCCCGCTCGCCGCCGTACGGACCGCGACCCCCCGGACGGCGTACTGGATCCGGCTGCTGCCCCTGCTGGCCGCGCTGGCCTGCGTCACCCGGATCCCCTCTTTCGCCCGCCCGCTGTGGAACCCCGACGAGGGCTACCTCGCCGTGGAGGCCCGGCTGCTGGCCCACGGCGGGCAGCTCTACGAGACGGTGGTGGACCGCAAGCCGCCGCTGCTGCCCTGGCTGTACGAGGCGGCGTTCGCGCTGTGCGGCTCCGGCTCCCTGACCCCGCTGCGGATCCTCGCCGTCCTCGCCCAGCTGCTCACCGCCGTGGCGCTGGCCTCCCTGGCCCGCCGCCACTGGGGCGACGCGGCCGGCCGCACCGCCGGGGTGCTGTGTCTGCTGCTGTCGGTGGGGCTCAACCCGGAGGACACGCAGGCGGCCACCTTCGAGGTGTTCATACTGCCCTGGACGGCCGCCGCCGTGTGGTGCGCGGACCGCGGGCGCTGGGGCGCGGCCGGGTCCGCCGTCGCCGCCGCGTTCCTGACCAAGCAGACCGGCGGCGCGGTCCTGCTGCCGGTGCTCTGGCTGCTGCGCCGGCACGGTGACGTCCGGCCGGCCCTGCCCCGGCTCGCGGCCGGCTGCACCGTGCCCGTGCTCGGCGCGGCGCTGCTGACGGATCCGGCCGGCTTCCTGTTCTGGACGGTGACCGGCTCCGCCGCCTACGCCTCCGTCAGCGGCTCCGAGCTCCACGTCCTGCGCCGCGCCCTGGCCAACACCGCGCTCCTCGCGGCGGCCTCGGCGGGACTGCTCGGGCCGCTCGCGCGGGCCCTGCGCCGCCCGCGCACCCGGGCGGCCGAGCCATGGCTCTGGCTGTGGTTCGCCTCCTCGGCCGTCGCCGTGGTGCTCGGCTGCCACTTCTTCGGCCACTACTACGTGCAACTCGTCCCGCCGCTCGCCCTGCTGGCCACCGCCGCGCTGCACGCCGTGCCCGGGCAGCGGCACCTGGCCGCCGTCCTCGCCTCCGGCTGCGCCTGCGCCCTCTTCGTCGGCTGGGGCCTGATCGCCCCGCGCACCGAACTCGCGCACGCCGAGCGGCTGGCGGCGGCCCTCGCGCACCGCACGGCACCCGGCGACCGGGTCCTGGTGTGGGGGATGCACCCCGAGACGTACTGGCTGGCCGGCCGCGCCCCCGCCACCCGCTACCTCACCGCGGGCCTGCTCACCAACTACAGCGGCGGCCGGGACGGCGCCCGGGTCGGCGAGGCGTACGCGGTCCCCGGCACCTGGCCCGTCTTCCGCCGCGAGCTGGCCGCGCACGCCCCCGCCGTGATCGCCGACGACTCCCGCGGCAAGCCGTACGCCCCGGCCCGCCTGCCCACCCTGCGCCGTCTGCTGGAGAGCGGGTACACGGAGCTCGCCCGGGTGGACGGCGCGGTCCTGTACGCCCGCGTGGCGGCGCGGCCGGGCGCAGGACCGTA
Source organism: Streptomyces sp. NPDC038707 (assembly GCF_040636485.1). Taxonomy (NCBI): domain Bacteria; kingdom Bacillati; phylum Actinomycetota; class Actinomycetes; order Kitasatosporales; family Streptomycetaceae; genus Streptomyces; species Streptomyces sp. NPDC038707. The sequence goes on along the minus strand of NZ_JBEZUP010000005.1, from coordinate 198,171 downwards.
GCGGCCCGCGGCGCGGCGTGTGGCGGGGCGGCTCCCGGCGGCCGGCCCCGGCGGGCCGCCGTGGCGACCGCGGCTTCCGGAGCGCGGGTCCCGTCGGCCGTGACTCTCGCCGGGGAAGGCCCCGGCGACGGTGCTTCCCGGTGGCCGGCCGGCGCGGCGCCGTAGCGGCAGGGCTCAGCCCAGAACCGTACGCGGCCCCGCCACCCGCGCGCCCAGTTCCGTCACCCGGCGGCGCAGTTCGCGGTCGGCGGTCACCACCAGGCGGGGGCGGCCGGAGCCGGCGGCGGCCAACTCCACGATGCGGTCGTCCCCGCTGCCCGGCGCGGACTCCACCCGCACGCCCGGCACGGAGGCCACGCCCCGGGCCGCGCCCTCGACCACGAGCACGATCTCCACCGGCCCCGGGTGCCCGGGCAGGCCCTCGCCCGCGAGCCGGTCCCGCAGCCGCTCGGCCGCCCCCTTGCGGTCCTTCCACCAGCCGTCGGGCCGCGAACCGACGACGTTCGCGCCGTCCACGATGACGAGCGGCGGGGCGGGGGAGGGCGGGGCGTCGAGGGGCTCGGTCATACCGCAAGGGTCCCATGGCCCGAGCCCGGGGGCCGCGCCCCGGGGCCCGTTCCGGGCGGCTTAAAGTGAACCGGTGAACGGCGACTGGCTCCTTCGCGGCCGAGACGGCCGGCTCAGTGTGTACCAGCTGTCGGGCGACGCCGTCCTGTGCCGGGCGGAGCGCGGCCCCGGCGGCCCCTGGTCCGCCGCCCGCAGGATGGGCGGCGACCAGAAACTGCACCCCGTCCTGGCGGTCGGCCAGGGCACCGACCGCTATGCCCATCTGGTCTCCTGGCGGCCCACCGTCAAGGGCGAGGCCGGACTGGTGCACTCCACGCACTTCCGTCCGCATCTGGCCGCCCTGGACTGGCAGCCGATCGGCCACCCGGACAAGACCGGCGGACGCACCGGCACCCCCGCGGTCACCGTCGACGCGCAGGGCCGTGCCCATGTGTTCGTCCGGAACAAGGCCGGCGGTGTGAGCATGCTCGGCCAGAAGGAGAAGGGCGGCTGGGGCCCCTGGCGGGACCTGAAGGGCAGCGAGGTGCACGAACAGTTGGCCGCGGTCACCGCGGCGTCCGGCACGGTGGAGCTGTACGCGGCCGACCCCCGGGGCCTGCTGTACTGGCGTCAGGAGTCGCCGGGCGCCGTGCCCGTGCTCCAGGAGTCCCTTCCCGCCCCGGTCCGGCCGGGCACCCTGCGTGCCCTGGCCACCTCCGCGGACCGTACGACCGTCTTCTACACCGACACCGACGACACCCTGTGCGCCTGGCGGCCCGGCGGCAAGCCGGTCCCGCTGCTGCCCGCGGCCGGTCCCGGCCCGGTCTCGGCGGTCCGCTGCGACCTGGACGGATACGACTGCACCCTGCTGGCGCAGCGGACGGCGAGCCGCCGGGTTGCCTTCGCCGGGTACCCGACCGAGCAGGAGTCGGCGGGCGCCTGGTGGACCGAGTCGGGCCCCGAACTGCCGCTGGACGCCCTGGTGTCCCTCACCACGGACGAGACGGACCGCGTGGTGGCGGCCACCCTGTCCCCGTCGACCGGACAGCTCCTGCTGACCCGCCGCAAGGACGAGCCCGGGCTGGCGCTGGAGGCGTGGCGGCAGTTCTGACCACGCGAAAGGGCCCCCGCCGAAGCGGGGGCCCTTTCGCGTCCTACGGGATCACGCCGGGACGCTGGCCACGCCAGGGGCCAGGAACTTCTTGCCGTTCACGCGCTCGGAGACGCCCTCGCGGTCCAGGTACGGCGTGATGCCGCCCAGGTGGAAGGGCCAGCCGGCGCCCGTGATCAGGCACAGGTCGATGTCCTGGGCCTCGGCGACGACGCCCTCCTCGAGCATGAGCCCGATCTCCTGCGCCACCGCGTCCAGCACCCGCGCCCGCACCTGCTCCTCGGTCAGGACCGTGTCGCCCTGCTCGAGCAGCGCGGCGACCTCCGGGTCCAGTTCCGGCTTGCCGCTGTCGTAGACGTAGAAGCCGCGCTTGCCCGCCTCCACGACCGCCTTGAGGTTCGGGGAGACCTTGAAGCGGTCCGGGAACGCGCCGTGCAGCGTCTCGGAGACGTGCAGGCCGATCGCCGGGCCGACCAGCTCCAGCAGCACCAGCGGGGACATCGGCAGACCGAGCGGCTCGACGGCCTTCTCGGCGACCTCGACCGGGGTGCCCTCGTCGATGACGTTCTGGATCTCGCCCATGAAGCGGGTCAGGATGCGGTTCACGACGAACGCCGGGGCGTCCTTGACCAGTACCGCGGTCTTCTTCAGCTTCTTGGCGACGGCGAACGCGGTCGCCAGGGAGGCGTCGTCCGTCTGCTCGCCGCGGACGATCTCCAGCAGCGGCAGCACCGCGACCGGGTTGAAGAAGTGGAAGCCGACGACCCGCTCGGGGTGCTTCAGCTTCGACGCCATTTCGGACACGGACAGCGAGGAGGTGTTGGTGGCGAGGATCGCGTGCGCCGGGGCGACCGCCTCGACCTCCGCGAACACCTGCTGCTTGACGCCGATCTCCTCGAACACGGCCTCGATGACGAAGTCCGCGTCGGAGAAGCCCTCGGCCTTGTCCAGGACACCGGTGACCAGCGCCTTGAGGCGGTTGGCCTTGTCCTGGTTGACGCGGCCCTTGCCGAGCAGCTTGTCGATCTCGGCGTGGACGTAGCCCACGCCCTTGTCGACGCGCTCCTGGTCGATGTCGGTCAGCACGACCGGCACCTCCAGGCGGCGCAGGAACAGCAGGGCGAGCTGGGAGGCCATCAGACCGGCGCCGACGACACCGACCTTGGTGACCGGGCGCGCCAGGTTCTTGTCCGGGGCGCCGGCGGGACGCTTGCCGCGCTTCTGGACGAGGTTGAACGCGTAGATGCCGGCGCGCAGTTCACCGCCCATGATCAGGTCGGCGAGGGCCTGGTCCTCGGCGTCGAAGCCCTGCTGGAGGTCGCCGTTCCTGGCGGCGGCGATGATGTCCAGGGCGCGGTAGGCGGCCGGGGCCGCGCCGTGCACCTTGCCGTCGGCGATGAACCGGCCCTTGGCGACGGCCTGGTCCCAGGCCTCACCTCGGTCGATCGCCGGGCGCTCCACGGCGATGTCGCCCTTGAGGACCTGCGCCGTCCAGATCAGCGACTGCTCCAGGAAGTCGGCGCCTTCGAAGAGGGCGTCGGCGATCCCGAGGTCGAAGACCTGCTGGCCCTTGAGCTGCCTGTTCTGGTTCAGCGAGTTCTCGATGATGACCGAGACGGCCTTCTCGGCGCCGATCAGGTTCGGCAGCAGGGTGCAGCCGCCCCAGCCGGGGACCAGGCCGAGGAAGACCTCGGGCAGCGAGAACGCCGGGATCGCCTTGGAGACGGTCCGGTAGGTGCAGTGCAGACCGACCTCGACGCCGCCGCCCATGGCCGCGCCGTTGTAGTACGCGAAGGTCGGCACGGCCAGCTTCGACAGCCGCTTGAAGACCTCGTGGCCGCCCTTGCCGATGGCGAGCGCGTGCTCGTGCTCCTTCAGCAGCTCGACGCCCTTGAGGTCGGCGCCGACGGCGAAGATGAACGGCTTGCCGGTGATGCCGACGCCGACGATCTCACCCTCGGCCGCCTCCTTCTCGACCTGGTCGACGGCGGTGTTCAGGTTCGCCAGCGAGGCCGGGCCGAAGGTGGTCGGCTTGGTGTGGTCCAGGCCGTTGTCCAGCGTGATCAGCGCGAACCGGCCCGCGCCGAAGGGGAGGTCGAAGTGGCGCACGTGCGCACTCGTGACGACCTCGTCGGGGAACAGGTCCGAGGCCTGCTTCAGAAGCTCGGCGGTGGTGCTCACTTGTCCCCCTCGAAGTGCGGGTTCTCCCAGATGACCGTCGCGCCCATGCCGAAGCCGACGCACATGGTGGTCAGGCCGTAGCGGACGTGCGGCTGTTCCTCGAACTGGCGGGCCAGCTGGGTCATCAGCCGGACGCCGGAGGAGGCCAGCGGATGGCCGAAGGCGATGGCGCCGCCGTACTGGTTGACGCGCGCGTCGTCGTCGGCGATGCCGTAGTGCTCCAGGAAGGCCAGGACCTGGACGGCGAACGCCTCGTTGATCTCGAACAGGCCGATGTCGGAGATGCTCAGACCCGCCTTGGCGAGGGCCTTCTCGGTGGCCGGGATCGGGCCGTAGCCCATGACCTCCGGCTCGACGCCCGCGAAGGCGTACGACACCAGGCGCATCTTGACCGGCAGGCCGTGCTCGCGGGCGAAGTCCTCGCTCGCGATGACGGACGCGGTGGCGCCGTCGTTCAGACCGGCCGCGTTGCCCGCGGTGACCCGGCCGTGCACACGGAACGGCGTCTTCAGGTTCGCCAGGTTCTCCAGCGTGGTGCCCGGGCGCATCGGCTCGTCGGCGGTGACCAGGCCCCAGCCGGTCTCGCCGCCCTCGGGGCTGGTCCGGCGCACCGAGATCGGCACCAGGTCGGCCTGGATCTTGCCGTCGGCGTACGCCTTGGCGGCCTTCTCCTGCGAGCGCACCGCGTACTCGTCGGCGCGCAGCTTGGTGATCGACGGGTACCGGTCGTGCAGGTTCTCGGCGGTCATGCCCATGAAGAGGGCGGACTCGTCGACCAGCTTCTCGGAGACGAAGCGCGGGTTGGGGTCCACGCCCTCGCCCATCGGGTGGCGGCCCATGTGCTCGACACCGCCGGCGATGACGGCGTCGTAGGCGCCGAACGCGATCGAACCGGCGGTGGTCGTCACGGCGGTCAGCGCGCCGGCGCACATGCGGTCGATGGAGTAGCCGGGCACGGACTGCGGCAGGCCGGCGAGGATGCCGGCCGTACGGCCGAGGGTCAGGCCCTGGTCGCCGATCTGCGTGGTCGCGGCGATGGCGACCTCGTCGATCTTCTTCGGGTCCAGCCCGGGGTTGCGGCGCAGCAGCTCCCGGATCGCCTTCACGACAAGGTCGTCGGCGCGGGTCTCGTGGTAGATGCCCTTCGGGCCCGCCTTGCCGAACGGGGTGCGGACGCCGTCGACGAAGACGACGTCCCTGACGGTACGAGGCACGATGGCTCTCCTCCAGATGCGGGGTGGCACTGCTGCGTTGCGCTGAGCGCGCGCTCAGCCCCATGCTACTTATGAGTAACGTAGCTGCACAGCCCTGTACGGGGGAGCGGTGAACGTCACACCTCCGGGTGAGCCACCGAACTCATCGGCGCCGGCACGGACGTGCGCACCGGACGGGCCGGCCGGCCCGGCCAGGAGTCGCCCGGGGCCGGCGGCGACACACCGCTCCGGGCGCCGCCGCCGACGGCGCCTCACCGGAGAAGCCGGCCGCCATCCGCCACGCTCCGGCCGGTTCCGCCACCCGCCCGGCCCGGTCGAACGCCGCCGCCCGGATGCCCACGTGGCCGCCGGCCCGGGCGGTCCCGCGGTGCCCGAGCCCCGCGAGACGGCGCACCGCGTCGCCGGCGGCGGTGGTGTCGCCGGTCCGCTGCGGCCTCTTCGGCACCCGCTGCCGTCCTCACATGCCGCGGCAGGATCTTGGCGTGATCTCGCCGTCCCTTTTCCGCTCCCGCGGCCCGGGCGGCGTCTACGGGCAGAGCACCTCGGCGCCGGCTAGGCGCCCTTCGCCGCCAGCGCGTCCACCAGTACCGGCGTCACCAGCCCGATCTGCCAGGGACGCGCACCGTGCCCGGCCAGCGCGGCCTCCACGGACGCGGTGTCCACCACCTTGGGCGGCTCCCAGCAGATCCTGCGGACCGTGTCCGGGGAGATCACGTTCTCCTGGGGCATGGCGAGCCGCTCGGCGAGGGAGGACACCCCGGCCCGCGCGGCGGACAGCCGGGCCGCCGCTGCCGGGTCCTTGTCGGCCCACGCCCGGGGCGGCGGCGGCCCCGCCACCGGCTGCCCCGGCTGCGGCAGCGCCGCCTCCGGCACCGCTTTGGCCCGGTCCACCGCGGCCTGCCACTGCTCCAGCTGCCGTCGGCCCATCCGGTGCCCGAAGCCGTTCAGCGCGGCGAGGGCGTGCACATGGCCGGGCAGGGCGAGCGCGGCCTCCACGATGGCCGCGTCGCTGAGCACCTTGCCCGGGGAGACGTCCCGGCGCTGGGCGATCCGGTCCCGGGTCTCCCACAGCTCGCGGACCACGGCGAGCTGCCGGCGCCGCCGCACCTTGTGCATCCCGGACGTACGGCGCCACGGGTCCTTGCGGGGCTCGGGCGGCGGCGCCGTCGCGATCGCGTCGAACTCCTGGAGCGCCCACTCCAGCTTGCCCTGCCGGTCCAGCTCCTTCTCCAGGGCGTCCCGCAGGTCGACGAGCAGCTCGACGTCGAGCGCGGCGTAGCGCAGCCACGGCTCGGGCAGCGGGCGGGTCGACCAGTCGACGGCGGAGTGGCCCTTCTCCAGGACGTAGCCGAGGACGCCCTCGACCATGGCGCCGAGGCCGACCCGGGGGAAGCCGGCCAGCCGCCCGGCCAGCTCGGTGTCGAACAGGCGGGCCGGGACCATGCCTATCTCGCGCAGGCAGGGCAGGTCCTGCGTGGCCGCGTGCAGCACCCACTCGGCGTCGGCCAGGGCCGCGCCGAGTCCGGACAGGTCGGGGCAGGCGACCGGGTCGACGAGCGCGGTCCCGGCGCCCTCGCGGCGCAGCTGCACCAGGTAGGCGCGCTGGCCGTAGCGGTAGCCGGAGGCGCGCTCGGCGTCCACGGCGACCGGGCCGGAGCCGGCGGCGAAGGCGGCCGTCACCCGGGCGAGGCCCGCCTCGTCGGCGATCACGGGCGGAATGCCCTCGCGGGGTTCGAGCAACGGAGTCGGCGCCCCCGTCACAGAAGATCCGGCGGCGTCGTCCGGAGGAGTGCCTCCGGTGGTGCGCAGGGAGCTGTCTGTTGCGGTGTCTTGGGCGTCGGTCACCTGTCAAGGGTATCCGTGCGCGCACGGCGCCCGTCGACGGAACGTTCCGTCGACGGGCGCGGCAGGGGCGTAAACCGGTCAGCGGCGGGCGGGGTCAGGGGCGGCGGGGGACAGGGGGGATTGCGCCGAAGGGGGCATCCGGTGGGCTCAGTGGATGATCCCGGTGCGCAGGGCGACGGCCACCATGCCGGCCCGGTCACCGGTGCCCAGCTTGCGGGCGATACGGGCCAGGTGGCTCTTGACGGTGAGGGCGGACAGGCCCATGGACACGCCGATCGCCTTGTTCGACTGGCCCTCCGCGACCAGCCGCAGCACCTCGACCTCGCGTCCGGACAGCTCCCGGTAGCCGCCCGGGTGGCTCGGGGCACCCGGGGGGCGGCGGTGCATCCGGGCGGCGGCGCCGAGGGGAGCGGCGCCGGGCCGGGTGGGCAGTCCGATGTTGGTGCGGGTGCCGGTGACGACGTAGCCCTTGACGCCGCCGGCCAGTGCGTTGCGGACCGCGCCGATGTCATCGGCGGCGGAGAGTGCCAGTCCGTTGGGCCAGCCCGCGGCCCGGGTCTCGGACAGCAGGGTGAGGCCGGAGCCGTCGGGGAGGTGGACGTCGGCGACGCAGATGTCGCGCGGGTTGCCGATGCGGGGACGAGCCTCCGCGATGGACGAGGCTTCGATGACATCGCGCACGCCCAGCGCCCACAGATGGCGGGTGACGGTGGAGCGGACGCGCGGATCGGCCACGACCACCATGGCGGTCGGCTTGTTCGGGCGGTAGGCGACCAGGCTTGCGGGTTGCTCAAGGAGAACGGACACCAGGCCTCCTGGGTGGGGGGACGGGGCCGGCTTGTGGGGATGAAGCCGGGACGAACCGTGCTTTCAAGGTCACAGTCGTCTTCGGCAGCAAACTCGTCCGCCTTTAGGGAGTGATCACGATCTAGTGAGTAACAATCCGTGCAATTCGGACACGCGATCGATCATCCGAAGATCGAGTCGGTTCGAGCGAGTGCGATTCGAGTACGGAAAGTGGCCGTATCGACAAAGAGATGGTCAATACGACATCGCGAGCGACCGCTCATGGGGACAATGCCCCGCCTCAGCGGGACTGCGGGCCCCGGCGCTGCGGCAGGGTCACCACCGACGCGTCCCCGGGGCCGGCCGGCGGCAGGCCCGCGACCTGCGCCAGCAGATCGCACCAGGAGACCAGGTGGGCGGCCGTGTCCGGCACCCCGCCCAGGCCCTCACGGGGCGTCCACGAGGCGCGGATCTCGATCTGCGAGGCGGCGGGCCGCTCCGCCAGCCCGCCGAAGTAGTGCGAGCCCGCCCGCGTGATCGTGCCGCTCGGCTCGCCGTAGGCCAGCCCCCGCGCCTGGAGCGCCCCGGTCAGCCACGACCAGCACACCTCCGGCAGCAGCGGATCGGCCGCCATCTCCGGCTCCAGCTCCGCCCGCACCAGCGTCACCAGCCGGAACGTGCCCCGCCACGCGTCGTGCCCGTCGGGGTCGTGCAGCAGCACCAGCCGCCCGTCGGCCAGCTCCTGCTCGCCGTCGACCACCACCGCCTCCAGCGCGTACGCGTACGGCGCGAGCCGCTGCGGGGCGGGGGTCGGCTCCACCTCGACCTGCGGCCGCGGCCGCGCCGCGCGCAGCGCGTCGACCGCGGCCCGGAACGCCGGCGGCAGCCCACCGCCGCCCCCCCGTCCCTGAGCGGTGTCCTCCGCGTCGTCCATTCCGTCAGCGCCGTCCGACAGTCGTCCCTGAGCCGCAGCCATGCGGGGAAGAGTAAGGGGAAGCGGGCCGTCGCGCAGGGCAAGACACCCCGCGCCGCCGGTCACCGGTGTCGTGCGAGACTTGCCCCGTGACCGCCAACGACACCTTCACGGGCCAGGCGCCCGCAGCCACGTACGACAGCGCGTTCCTCAAGGCGTGCCGGCGCGAACCCGTGCCGCACACCCCCGTGTGGTTCATGCGCCAGGCCGGCCGCTCCCTGCCCGAGTACCGCAAGGTCCGCGAGGGTGTCCCGATGCTGGAGTCCTGCACGCGGCCCGAGCTGGTCACCGAGATCACCCTCCAGCCGGTGCGCCGGCACGGCGTGGACGCGGCGATCTACTACAGCGACATCGTCGTCCCGCTGAAGGCCATCGGCATCGACCTGGACATCAAGCCCGGCGTCGGCCCGGTCGTCGACCAGCCCGTCCGCACCCGCGCCGACCTGGCCCGGCTGCGCGACCTCACCCCCGAGGACGTCGCGTACGTCACCGAGGCCGTCGGCCTGCTCACCCGTGAGCTGGGCGCCACCCCGCTGATCGGCTTCGCGGGCGCGCCGTTCACCCTCGCGAGCTACCTGGTCGAGGGCGGTCCCTCGCGCACGTACGAGAACGCCAAGGCCATGATGTACGGCGACCCCGAGCTGTGGGCCGACCTGCTGGACCGCCTCGCCGACATCACGGCCGCCTTCCTGAAGGTGCAGATCGAGGCCGGCGCCAGTGCCGTCCAGCTGTTCGACTCCTGGGCCGGCGCGCTGTCCCCCGCGGACTACCGCCGCTCGGTCATGCCGGCCTCCGTGAAGGTCTTCGACGCGGTCGCCGGGTACGGCGTCCCGCGCATCCACTTCGGCGTCGGCACCGGCGAGCTGCTGCCCCTCCTGGGCGAGGCCGGCGCGGACGTCGTCGGCGTCGACTGGCGCGTCCCGCTGGACGAGGCCGCCCGCCGCGTCGGCCCCGGCAAGGCGCTCCAGGGCAACCTGGACCCGACCGTGCTGTTCACGGGCAAGGACATCCTCGAGGCCAAGGCCCAGGAGGTGCTGGACGCCGCCGCCGGCCTGGAGGGGCACGTCTTCAACCTCGGCCACGGCGTCATGCCGAACACCGACCCGGACGCGCTGACCCGGCTCACGGAGTACGTGCACACCGCGAGCGCGCGCTGACTCACCAGGTGTGACGGGGCCGCGCGCGCCTGCCGAACAGCAGGCCGGGCGGCTCCGGCGGGGGCGGCGTGCCGGGCTTGAGCGGCCAGGCGAGCAGCATGCCCGCCACGAAGCCGACCACGTGCGCCGCGTACGCCACCGTGCCCGCCCCGGACACCCCGTGCCCGGAGGAGTACACCGCCTGGAGCCCGAACCAGAACCCGAGCACCAGCCAGGCGGGCAGCCTGAGCGGCAGGAAGACCAGGAACGGCACCAGCACCCACACCCTGGCCCGCGGATACAGCACCAGATAGGCGCCGAGCACCCCGGCGATCGCCCCGGACGCGCCGATCAGCGGGTCGGTGGAGGCGTCGTTGAGCAGCGCGAAGCCGTACCCGGCCGCGTAGCCGCACACCACGTAGAAGAGGAAGAAACGGATGTGGCCCATCCGGTCCTCGACGTTGTTGCCGAAGATCAGCAGGAACAGCATGTTCCCCAGCAGGTGCGGCCAGCCGCCGTGCAGGAACATCGCCGTGAACACCGACAGCGGCGGCGACTTGTCGTAACCGGGCGGCGCCACCACACAGCCCGGCCCGTGCGGGCCCACGCCGACGTCGCCCGTCGGCACCAGCCGGGGCAGCTGTCCGTGGACCAGCTCCCGGGGGACCGCCGCGTAGTGGTCCAGGAACGCCTGGAGGTCGCACAGCTGCGCCAGCCTGGTGCCGCCGGTCACGGAACCCGCCATGCCGGGCATGGTGACGAACACCAGCACGTTGGCGGCGATGAGCGCGTACGTCACCCAGGGGGTGCGGCGCACCGGATTCACGTCATGGACGGGGATGACCACACACCAGTAGTGCCCGCGATCCGGCCCGCCTATCAGCGCGCCCGCCGGGGGTCAGCCCGTCCGCACCTTCGAGGCGGCCTTGCGCGCGGCCACCAGAACCGGGTCCCACACCGGTGAGAACGGCGGGGCGTAGCCCAGGTCCAGGGCCGTCAGCTGCTCCACGGTCATCCGCGCGGTCAGCGCGACCGCCGCGATGTCCACCCGCTTCGCCGCCCCCTCCCGGCCGACGATCTGCACCCCCAGCAGCCGTCCCGTACGGCTCTCGGCGAGCATCTTCACCGTCATGGGCGCGGCCCCCGGGTAGTAGCCGGCCCGGCTGGTCGACTCGATGGTGACGGTCTCGAACCGCAGGCCCACCCGGCGGGCGTCCTTCTCCCGCAGGCCGGTGCGGGCGATCTCCAGGTCGCACACCTTGCTCACCGCCGTACCCACGACACCGGGGAAGGTGGCGTAGCCGCCGCCCGCGTTGGTGCCGATGACCTGGCCGTGTTTGTTGGCGTGGGTGCCGAGCGGAACGTACTGCTCCTGTCCGGAGACCAGGTTCAGCACCTCCACACAGTCGCCGCCCGCCCAGACGACCTCCTGCCCGCGCACCCGCATCGCGAGGTCGGTGAGCAGCCCGCCGTGCGCGCCGAGCGGCAGTCCGGCGGCCCGCGCGAGGGCGGTCTCCGGGCGGACGCCGATGCCCAGGATCACCACGTCCGCCGGGACCTCGGCGTCCCGCGTGGCCACCGCCCGCACCCGGCCGTCCGCGCCGGTGAGCACCTCGGTCACCTCGGCGTCGTTCACCATGGTGATGCCGAGGCCCTCCATGGCCCGGTGCACCAGCCGGCCCATGTCCGGGTCCAGCGTCGACATCGGCTCCCGGCCCCGGTTGACGACCGTCACCTCGAAGCCCCGGCGGATCAGCGCCTCGGCCATCTCCACCCCGATGTAGCCGGCGCCCACGACCACCGCCCGGCGGCCCCGGGTGCCGGTCAGGGTGTCCAGCAGCGCCTGCCCGTCGTCCAGCGTCTGCACCCCGTGCACCCCGGGGGCGTCCGCGCCGGGCAGGTCCGGGCGGACCGGCCGGGCACCGGTGGCGATGACCAGCTTGTCGTACGACGTCCAGGACTCGCTGCCGGAATCGACGTCCCGCGCGCGCACCCGCTGCCCGGCCACGTCGATCTCCGTGACCTCCGTGCGCATCCGCAGGTCGATGTCCCGCGCGCGGTGCTCCTCGGCCGTCCGCGCGATCAGCCGGTCCCGCTCCGGGACCTGGCCGCCCACCCAGTACGGGATGCCGCACGCCGAGAAGGAGGTGAAGTGCCCCCGCTCGAACGCCACGATCTCCAGTTCCCCGGGCTCCCGCAGCCGCCGCGCCTGCGACGCCGCGGACATGCCCGCGGCGTCGCCCCCGATCACGACCAGCCGTTCCCTGCCGCCGATGCTCATGGGAACACGCTACGGGGCACGGCCCGTTCAGCCCCCGTCACCCCCCGCGGCCCGCTCGGCGGAGCCCGGGGCCGGCCGGGCCGCCGGCAGCGGGCCGAGCGCGGTCATCGCGGGCACCGGCTCCGCGCGGCGCGGCAGCCGGGGCCGTACGACCCGCAGCCACAGCAGCGCGAGCAGCGCGACGAGAACCGCGAACGGCAGGGCGGCGCCGAGCCCGAGGGCGATCCAGCGCAGCACGGAGAGGCACGCGCGCCAGCCGCCCGCCAGCGCGTCCGTGAAGCCCGGCGCACCGTCACCGGACGCCTTCCGCACCGGGGTGCCGGACAGCGACAGGGTGATGGTGGCCAGTCCGGTCCGCTCCTTCAGGGACGCCTGCCGGGCCAGCAGTGCCTCCAGGTCGGCCTGACGGCTGCTCAGCTCACCCTCCAGCGAGACGACGTCACTCAGCCTGCCCGCCCCGTCCATCAGCGCGCGGATCCGGTCCACACTGGCCCGCTGCGACCTGATCCGGCTCGCCACGTCGACGACCTGGTCGGTGACGTCGACCGCCTTGGCCGTACGGTCCACCAGCCGGCCCGCGCCCGAAAGAGCGCCGAGGACCTCGTCGTAGCGTTCGGCGGGCACCCGCAGCACCACCCTGGTGCGCTCGTGGCCGTCCTCGCCCCGGCGCGTCGTCTCGTCGCCGACGTAGCCGCCCGCGTCCTCGGCGGCCGACCGGGCCGCCGCCAGGGCCTTGGGCACGTCCGCGACCTCGACGGTGAGGGACGCCGTCCGGACGACCGCGTCCGGGGCGGTCCGGGGCGTCCGGCTCCCGGGAACTCCGCCCTTGCCGCCGCCCTGGACCCGGGCCGCCGCGCCGCCGGGGGCACCGGCCCGCTCGGCCCCGCTGTCCGCCGCGGCCTTCGCGGAGTCACCGCCGCCGTCGCCCCCGCCGTCGCATCCGGCGAGCGCGAGGGAGGCGGCCAGCAGGACCCCGGCCAGGAGGCGGAGACGACGTGCGGTGCGTGGTATGCGCATGGGCGGTTACCCCCTGAGGGCTGTGGGCTGTGACGGTCCTGCGACGGGCGGGCGCGCCGGGACGTTCGACGGCGCCGGTCCCGATGCGGTAACGGTCCGCGCACCGGGCCCCGGCCGGAGTGTCCGTGGGGTCTGAGAGAGTGGAGGACATGAGCACAACGGGTAGGGGCCTGGGGCACGTCGTCGTCATCGGAGCCGGTATCGCCGGGCTGGCCGCCGCGCACCGGCTGCTGGGTCGGGGCGCGCGCGTGACCGTGCTGGAGGCCGGCGACCGGGTCGGCGGCAAGCTGCTGGCGGGCGAGATCGCCGGCGTGCGGGTCGACCTCGGCGCCGAGTCCATGCTGGCCCGCCGCCCCGAGGCGGTGACCCTCGCGCGCGAGGCGGGCCTCGGCGAGGCGCTCCAGCCGCCGGCCACCGCGACCGCCTCGCTCTGGACCCGGGGCGCCCTGCGGCCCATGCCCAAGGGCCATGTGATGGGCGTACCCGGCACCGCCGCCGCGCTCTGCGGCGTCCTGTCCGCCGAGGGTCTGGCCCGCATCGAGCGCGACGCCGACCTGCCCCGCACCGAGACCGGCGACGACGTGGCCGTCGGCGAGTACGTGGCGGCCCGGCTCGGCCGCGAGGTCGTCGACCGCCTCGTGGAACCCCTGCTGGGCGGGGTGTACGCGGGCGACGCCTACCGCATCTCGATGCGCTCGGCCGTCCCGCAGCTCTTCCAGGCCGCCCGCGCCCACACCTCCCTGACCGAGGGCGTCCGCGAGATCCAGGCGAAGGCCGCCGCACAGCCGCAGACCGGGCCGGTCTTCACGGGCATCGCCGGCGGCATCGGGCGGCTGCCGCTCGCGGTCGCCGCGTCGGTGCGCGCCCGCGGCGGCGAGATCCTGACCGGCACCCCCGCCGACGCACTGCGCCGGGAGCCGGACGGCTGGCGGATCACCGCGGGCGAGCGCGTGCTGCGCGCCGACGCGGTGGTGGTCGCCGTGCCCGCCCCGGCCGCCGCCCGGCTGCTGCGCGCCGAGTCCCCGGGGGCCGCCGCCGAGCTGGCCGCCGTCGAGTACGCCTCCATGGCCCTGGTCACCCTCGCCTACCGGCGCGCCGACGCGCGCCTGCCCGAGGGCAGCGGCTTCCTCGTGCCGCCCGTCGACGGCCGCACCATCAAGGCGTCCACCTTCGCCTCCCACAAGTGGGGCTGGATCGCCGAGCAGGACCCGGACGTGGTGGTGCTGCGCACCTCCGTGGGCCGCCACGGCGAGACGGAGATCCTCGGCCGGGACGACGCCGCCCTGGTGGAGGTCTCCCGGCACGACCTGCGGGAGGCCACCGGCCTGGACGCCGTCCCGCTGGAGACCAGGGTCACCCGCTGGACCGACGGCCTGCCCCAGTACCCCGTCGGGCACCACGCGCGCGTGGCCCGCGTCCGCGAGCACATCGCGAAGCTCCCGGGGCTCGCGGTGTGCGGCGCCCCGTACGACGGCGTCGGCATCCCGGCGTGCGTCGCGAGCGCCTGGGCCGCGGTGGACCAGCTGGCGGGCGACCGGAGCGGCGTCCGGGAGCTGACCGCCAACCCGGTGCAGAGCCTGCACGGCGGAGCGGGAGAATAGGGACCATGAGTGACGACGCCCCCACCACCGAGTCCGGCAGGATCCCGAACAAGGGCAAGCTGGCCAAGGACCTCAACGAGGTCATCCGCTACACCCTCTGGTCGGTCTTCAAGCTGAAGGACGCCCTGCCGGAGGACCGCGCGGGATACGCCGACGAGGTCCAGGAGCTGTTCGACCAGCTCGCCGCCAAGGACGTCACGGTCCGCGGCACCTACGACGTCTCCGGTCTGCGCGCCGACGCCGACCTCATGATCTGGTGGCACGCCGAGACCAGCGACCAGCTCCAGGAGGCGTACAACCTCTTCCGCCGCACCAGGCTGGGCCGCGCGCTGGAGCCGGTCTGGTCGAACATGGCGCTGCACCGCCCGGCCGAGTTCAACCGCTCGCACATCCCGGCGTTCCTCGCCGACGAGACGCCCCGGAACTACGTCAGCGTCTACCCGTTCGTGCGCTCCTACGACTGGTACCTGCTGCCCGACGAGGACCGCCGCCGGATGCTCGCCGACCACGGCAAGATGGCCCGCGGCTACCCGGACGTGCGCGCCAACACGGTCGCCTCGTTCTCCCTCGGCGACTACGAGTGGATCCTCGCCTTCGAGGCCGACGAGCTGTACCGCATCGTCGACCTCATGCGCCACCTGCGCGCCTCCGAGGCCCGCATGCACGTCCGGGAGGAAGTCCCGTTCTTCACGGGCCGCCGCAAGGACATCGGCGACCTGGTGGCGGGGCTGGCGTAGGACGCCCCCGAAGGCGCGCGACAGGCCCCACGACCCGCACCCGCCCGCCGGCCTGACAGGGCATCCCCTAGGCGCCCTCGTCAGGCCGGGCCGCCGGAGGCCGGCGCGGTGCGCACGACGCGTGCCGCGCCGGGACCCGCCCCTCCAGCAGGTACGCGTCCAGGTGCCCGTTGACGCAGGCGTTCGGGCCGCCCGCGATCCCGTGCGTCCCCGCGTCCCGCTCCGTCACCAGCACCGACCCGGCCAGCCGCCGGTTCATCGACAGCGCCCCCTGGTACGGCGCCGCCGCGTCCCGCTCGGCCGCCAGGATCAGCACCGGCGGCAGCTCGCCCGGCCCGGTCCGTACGTCCAGGGGCTGCTGCCGGGGCGCCGGCCAGTAGGCGCACGGCAGGTTCGTCCAGGCGTTGTCCCAGGTCTCGAAGGGCGCCACCCGGGCGAGGCGGGTGTTGTCGCGGTCCCACACCGCCCAGTCCGTCGGCCAGGGGGCGTCGTTGCACTCGACCGCGGTGTACACGGCCGAGGCGTTCTCCGCCTCGGCGGCCGTCTCCGGGCGCGGCGCGGCCAGCCGGACCAGCGGCTCAGGGTCGCCGTGCAGATAGGCCGACAGGGCCGCGGCCCGGCTCGGCCAGTGGTCCTCGTAGTACCCGGCGGTCAGGAACGCGTTCTGCAGCTGCCCGGGGCCCACCGTGCCGCCCGCCGGCTTCCCGGCCAGCCGCTCGCGCGCGGTGTCGTAGCTGCGCTGCACCCGCGCGGAGGTGGCGCCGAGCCGGTACACGTCGTCGTGCCGGGCGATCCACTCCCGGAAGTCCGCCCAGCGGTCCTCGAAGGCGGCCGACTGCTCCAGGTTGCTGCGGTACCAGATCTTCTCCGGATCCGGGTCCACCGCCGCGTCCAGCACCATGCGCCGTACGTGCGAGGGGAACATCGCCGCGTACAGCGCCCCGAAGTAGCTGCCGTACGAGGCGCCCAGGAAGGTCAGCCGGTCCTCGCCCAGCGCGGCCCGCAGCACGTCCAGGTCCCGGGCGTTGTTCAGCGAGGTGGAGAAGCGCAGCCGGCTCCCGGACCGCTGGGCGCAGCCGCGCGCGTACGCCTTGGCCCGCGCGATGCGCTCCCGCTTGTACGCCTCCGACGGGTGCACCGGCGCCGCGGTGGGCGCCTTGAGGAAGTGCCGGGGATCCTCGCAGGACAGCGGAGCCGAGCGGCCCACCCCGCGCGGGGCGTAACCGACCAGGTCGTAGACGGCGGCGATCCGCTGCCACCGCGGAAGCGTGCCGGCCAGCGGGAAGTACATGCCGGAGGCGCCGGGGCCGCCCGGGTTGAAGACCAGGGCGCCCTGCCGGGGGACCTTCCGCTTGCTGTTGCGCGGGTCCTTCTGGGTGGCCCGGGCCCGGCTGACGGTCAGCTCGATCTGTGTGCCGTCCGGGTGGGCGTAGTCCAGCGGGACGCGCACCGTGCCGCACCGCACAGCGGCCGGCGTCCCCGGCACCTCGGCCGCGGGGCACGGGCCGAAGTCGATGCCGGCCGTCCGGGCGCGGGCCGCGGCCACCGCGGTGCCGCGCAGCTCGGCCGCGCCGGCGGCGGCCGGGGCCTGCGGGGCATGCGGCGCGTGCGGGACCCGCGGGACGCCGGGTGTGCCGCCCGCCGGCGCCGCGGCCAGGGCGGTCAGCAGCAAGGACCCGGCGGCCGAGCAGAGGGCGGCAGCTTTCATCGCGTATCCCTTCGGTGCGCGGCGGCGATGGCACGGCTGCCACGGCCCGGCGCGAACACTTAGGGATATTTGGTACGGCTGTGGGGGGAAGGCAAGGACCGTCCGGCCGGTGTCGGCGCCAATGCCCCCTGTGCGCCCCCGGAGCTCCCCGTGCTTCCGGTCACTCGCGCCAGGGCTGGTCGCGGTGGGTGAAGGCGGCGCGCAGCTCCGGTTCGCCGATCGCGCGGATGCCCCGGACGGCGACGGAGGTGAGGAACGACCGCTCGTCCCCGGCCGGCTTCCCGGTCAGCGAGCGCAGCATCCGCTGCCCGGCCGGGGAGGCCCACGGCGAGTAGGGATGCACCTCGAACCGGGCGATGGCCAGGCAGCTCAGCGTCAGGACGAGCGGCAGCGCGAACCAGGCACCGACCAGCGGGCGCGGTGTCCCGGTGTCGCCGGGCAGCAGCAGGGCCGTGGTGCCGAGCACCGCCACGGCCAGCGCGGCGGCCCGCACCCGGCGGACGGCGGACCCCACCGTCGTGCCCGCGCCCTCGGGCACCGCGAGCCCCGCCCGCACCAGGCCGTCGGCCAGGCCGCGCACGGCCTCCGCGCCGGCGGTCCGCGCCCGTGCCGCCGCGATCCGCGACTGGCCCTCGGGCCCTATGGCTCCTATGACGGACTGTTCGATCTCGTCGCGGCCCCGCGGGTCCACGACCGTGGCCCAGCCGGTGTGCGCGAGCAGCAGCCGGCGCTGACGGGCCATGGAGACGAGGGTCACATCGGCGACCCGGGCGGGGCCGCCGGAGAGGAACGCCGCCTCGTACAGCGTCAGATCGCGCTCGCCGGCCGCCGGCGCGCCGGGTGCGTCCGCCGCGTCCGGTACGTCCGCGCGTACGGCCGCCAGGCAGAGGCGAGCGCAGGCCGTACCGGCGAAAGCCCAGGCCAGGAAGAGGAGAAGGACCCAGAACATGAGCTGTTTGTATGCCAGGGATCCGGGTCAGCACCATGCTCTGTTCACTATGCGGACGCACGGTCGCCGGTATGTGACGTTCCGTTTCCCGCGCCGGCCAGGGGCCGTTCGGGTCCGGCGCCCCCGGCCGGGCAGCGGCTCAGAGCGACCGGCCGGCGCGCCGTCGCAGCACCCGCCCCAAGGTCCCCCGCTTCCTGGGTGCCGGGCCCGCCCGGTCCAGCCACCACTGCCGCAGCGCGCGGCGGGCGCGGGCGTCCTCCGGCCGGCCCAGCTTCAGCAGGTGCCCGGCGAAGTCCAGCGCGTCCTGGCGGTAGCCGCCGCGCATCGGGCGCCGGCGGGCGTACTCCAGGAACGCCTCCCGGTAGTGCGCCCCGAGGATCACCGGCAGTTCGGGCGCCACCTTCGCCACCACACCGGCCCGCTTCGCCGCGAGGGCCCGCGCCTGCACCCCCATCCGGACGCGGTCGAACCCCTCCGGCAGCGGTGTCCCCGCCACCAGGGCCGACAGGACGGCGGTCTGCGCCACTCCGAGCCGCTCGCGGACCCCGGCCACCGGCCGCGCCAGCACCCCGACGCCTCCGCCCGTGTTGCCGACGGCGCCCCCCATCGCCGTACTCCCCGCCGTACGCCGCTGCGCGCGCCCGACCGCGACCGCCTCCCGGATGGACGCCAACTCCCGCGCCAGTTCCGCGGCTTCGGGGAAGTTCTCGTCCCGCTCCAGCAGGACGCCCGGCGGTGCGACCCGGGTGGCGAGGCCGGTCAGGATGTCGAGCACCGGCCGGGGCACGGGGTGCGCGTGGCTGTCGTGCCAGACGCCGTCGCGCTCGAAGCCGCCCGCCACATGGACGTAGGCGATCGCCTCCACCGGCAGCGCGGCCAGCGC
This sequence comes from Streptomyces sp. NPDC038707, assembly GCF_040636485.1. Lineage (NCBI taxonomy): Bacteria > Bacillati > Actinomycetota > Actinomycetes > Kitasatosporales > Streptomycetaceae > Streptomyces > Streptomyces sp. NPDC038707. The sequence goes on along the minus strand of NZ_JBEZUP010000005.1, from coordinate 179,203 downwards.
CTCGGCCGGGTCCTCGCCCCGGTTGACGTGGTTGGTGTACAGGTTGGCCACGTCGATCAGCAGCCGCACCCCGGTCCGTTCGACCAGCTCGGACAGGAACTGCCCCTCCGTCAGCTCCTCGCCGGGCCAGGAGAACAGCGCGGCGATGTTCTCCAGCGCCAACGGCACCGGCAGCGCCTCCTGGGCGATGCGGACGTTCTCGCACAGCACGTCCAGCGCGTCCCGGGTGCGCGGCACCGGCAGCAGATGGCCGGCCTCCAGCCGCGGGGACGCGGTGAGCGCGCCGCCCGCCCGGACGAAGGCGATGTGCTCGGTGACCAGCGGGGAGCCGAGCGCCTCCGCCCGCTCGGCCAGCGCCGTCAGCCGCCCCGGATCGGGCCGGTCCGCGCCGCCGAGCCCGAGGGAGACGCCGTGCGGGACCACCGTCACCCCGCGCTCGCGCAGCCGCAGCAGCGACGGGGGGAGATGACCGGGGCAGACGTTCTCCGCCACGACCTCCACCCAGTCGATGCCCGCCATCGCCTCCACGGCGTCCGCGATCTCCGGCCGCCACCCGATCCCGGTCCCCAGCCGCATACTGCCTCCCCCTCCTCGGCCCGTGCTCGTGCGTCGAGTGAGGGGGATATGACCCCGCCCCACACCCACGAACCCCCGCCCTGACGCGTTCAGAGCAACATTTGAGCTTCGGGCGGCCGGGTCCGGACGGGACGAGGCGAGCGTACGTGGCGCTGTCGCGGACGTTCGCGCAGTGGGAAGACCCGGTCTCACGGAAGCGGCCCCGCCCTACCCTGGCAGTGACGAAGCTGCTCGGAGAGGCAAGGCCGTCATGACTCCAGGTGCTGCTCCGGACCCGCACGCCGGCCCGCTGAAGTTCGGCCAGAGGGCGCAGATCATCCGCGAGCGCGGTGGCATGACTCAGACACAGCTCGCGGACTTCATCGGCATCCCGCCGCACACTCTCCGGAAATCGAGACCGGACAGCAGCAGGCTCCTCGTCTGGACATGGTCATGCGCATCGCCGAAGCGTTGCGAGTCCGGGACCTCGCGGATCTGACGGGACGCCCCGACAGCCACGTCGCTCTCTTCGTCGGCCCCGGTCATCCCCGCCTGGCGGCCGTGCAGGCCGCCATCGCTTCCCGCTGACCAGCGGCATGGAACGTACCCGATCGACAAGCAGCCCCGTTGCGTTGCCTGCCCCGCCTCTCCATCGGCCTCGGAACTCGTCGCAACCGTGCGCTGGGAGGCCGGCTCCCCGCTTCCACCCCGGGTACGCCCACCTTCGGTGCATCACCGGAACGTCGAGCACCTGAGGGCCATCCGCCACGCCTGAGAGCCCGGACGGTGTGAAGCCGTGTGGTGGTTCAGGGCCGCCGCAGCGCCGGATGGTCCGCCACCACCGTGCAGGAGCCCGGTGCGATCTCCGTGAAGCCGGCGTCACGGACCACGGGGAGTCCGGAGGCGGTCAGCCGGGGCCAGTCGGCGGGGCCGGCCGTGCGGACGGCCAGGGGGAAGCCCGCCTCCCGCCACGCCGTGCGCTCCGCGTCGGACAGCGCCCACCAGGCCAGCTGGGCGCCGTGCCCGGCCTGGGCCATCGCCTTGCCGGCCGACATCTCCAGGTCCGGGTTGAGCCAGAGCACCGGCTGCTCCGGGCCGGCGGCGACGGGCGGCTCCGGGTCGTCCAGCTCGGTGCCCGACACCTGGAGCTTGGCCAGGTCCTTGGGCCAGCCGTCCAGCGGGACGGGCGGGAACACCCGGACCTCCGCCGACTTGCCGGTCAGCGTGATCCCGGGCAACGCCTCGGCCCGCCGCCACTCGGCGCCCCGGGCCCGCCGGACCACCTTGCGGATCCGCGCGTCCTCCCAGTCGCGCACCGCCTCGGCCCACTCCCCGTCGCCGTGCGCCCGCGCGTCACCGAGCAGCACGAGCACGGCCCGGGCGGCCGTCTCCAGCGCGTCGGTCCGGGCGGGCGGGGCGCTCCGCTCGATGCGTACGACGAGCGGCAGCACGTACTGCGGCGCCTCGTCACGGGGATCGGGCCCGGCGCGGAACGGGCGGGCACTGGAGGGGGCGGGATCGTGGCTCACGGGAGCCCAGCCTACGAACCCGCCGGCGCACCGATCAACGCGCGGTCCCCGTCAGGCCCGGGAGCCTGGCCGAAGAGTCACGGCCGGAGCCGGGGCCGCCGGGTCAGAATGGCCCCATGCACCAGGACCGTCAGCTGTGCCTGACCGCCGTGGGCCGCCGCTACGGCGTCCGCGGGCCCTGGGTGCTGCGCGGGGTGGACCTCGTCGTCACCCCCGGCACCCTCGTCCGGATCGCGGGGGCGAACGGCAGCGGGAAGTCCACGCTGCTGCGGCTGCTCGCCCGGCTCGACACGCCCTCCGAGGGCCGCGTCACCGGCCGGCCGCGCACGGCGTACGTGCCCGAACGGTTTCCGTCCGCCCTGCCCTTCACGGCCGCCGGCTACCTGACCCACCTCGGCGCGCTGCACGGTCTCGGCCGCAAGGCCGCCGCCCGCGCCGCGCACACCTGGCTGGAGCGGTTCGGCGCGGGCCCGTACGCCGCCACCCCGATGGCGCGGCTGTCCAAGGGCGGCAGCCAGAAGGTCGCCGTCGCGCAGGCCCTGCTCGGCGCCCCGGAGCTGCTGGTGCTGGACGAGGCGTGGACCGGGCTGGACGCGCCGGCGCGGGCCGAGCTGGACCGGGCGGTGGCCGAACGGACGGCCGCCGGCGGCGCGGTGGTGTTCGTGGACCACGACCCGCGCCGGCTCGCCGGGGCGGCGGACGCGAGCTACACCGTGGCCGACGGCGCACTGCGGCCCCGGACCGACGGCACCGGTCCGGTGGTGCAGGGGCCGCTCACCGTGGTCGTCGTACAAGGGCCGCCGGACGGGCGGCTGCCCGCGGAGGCGGTACGGGCCGCGGCAGCCGCGGCGGAGACGGCTCCCGGCAGCCACCGCCTCACCGTCCCCGCCTCCCACTCCGACGCCGTGCTGCGCGCCCTGCTCACGGCCCGCCCGCCCTGGCACGTGGTGCGCGTCGAGCCGGGCGGTGCCGCGTTCCCCGATCCCGGAAGCCGCCCATGACCGTCCTCCTGCGCTACCAGGCCGACCTGCTGCTGCGCTCCCAGCGCTGGCTTCCCCCGGTGATCCTCTACGCCGCCTTCCTGGCCGTCGGCGTGCAGAGCGGGCAGCCGGTGCTGGATTCGCTCGGGTACACCGCCGCCGCCCTGCTGCCGGTGACCGCCTGGCTGGTACGGATCTGTGTCACCGCGGAGCCGCCCGCCGCCCGGGCCTGCGTCGCCGCCGCGCGCGGGCCCGCCCGGGCGCACCTCGCCTGCCTGCTGACCGCGCTGCTCGCGGCCGTGGCGCTGGGCGTGGCCGCCGTCGTGGTGGTGACCCTCATCAGCGATCCCGCGAGCACCGGTCACCGGGTGCGCGTCCCGCCGGCGCGGGCGCTGGCCGCCGGGCTGCCGGCCGCGCTCGCCTGCGCCCTGCTCGGTACGGCCGTCGGCGCGCTCACCGGCCCGCCGGTCCTGCGCTCCACCGGGCGCGCGGTGCCCGCGATGCTGCTCGGCGCGCTGCTCGCGGTGGTCGCGTCCGGTTCCCCCGCGCAGGCCGCCGTCACCGGTCTGGTCACCGGTTCGCGGACCGGGCGGGTCCCCGTGCCGCTGCTGCCGCTGGCGGGCGCCGCCCTGCTCACGGCCGCCGCCTGCGCCGCCGCGGCCTGGCTCACCGGGCGCCGGTCACCCTGAGCAGGCGGTGCGCTGGGCCTCCTGCCACTCGCACACCGGGCACAGGGTGATGCCCTTGTACGACTCCGGGTACTCGGTCGGCTCCCGGCACAGCACGCAGTCCGCGTACGGCGGGCCGTCCGCCCGGGGAGGCCGGGCCGCCTCGGTGATGGTGCAGTAGTCCTCGTCGCTCATGCCTCCAGCGTAGGACGGTCAACGGCCGGGGCCGGCCGCGCCGATCAGCTCGGAGACCTTCACGAACCGATAGCCGCGCGCCCGCAGCTCCGGTACGACCCGGCGTACCACCCGCTCGGTGGTCGGGGCGGCGCTGCGGGTGCAGTGCAGCACGACCACCGAGCCCGGCCGCACCCCGTCGAGCACCTGCCGGGCCACCGCGTCGGCGTCCGTGGCGAACGCGTCGCCGCTGACCACGTCCCACTGCACGGCGGTCACCCCGAGCCCGCTGAGCGCGCGCAGCGCCCGCTGGTCGTAACAGCCGCCGGGGAAACGGAAGTACGGCATCGGGTGCGGCACACCGGCCGCGCGCAGGGAGGCGTACGCCCGCTCGACGTCCGCGCGCATCCGGTCGGTGTCCACGGTCGGCAGGCCGTAGCAGTCGGCGGTGAAGGCGTAGTGGCTGAAGGAGTGGTTGGCCACCTCGAAACGCGGGTCCCGGCCCAGGTCGCGGGCCTCGGCCGGGTACTGCTCGGCCCAGCGGCCGGTCATGAACACCGTCGCGGGCACCTTCAGCTCGCGCAGGGCCCGGATCAGCCCCGGGTTGTCGAAGCGCTCTCCGGAGGCCGCGCGGGGCCCCTGGTCGGCGGTCATGTCGGCGTCGAAGGTGAACGCGACCGTCTTCCCCCGGGCGCGCGGACCGTGCTTGAAGACCGGGGTCAGTCCGCCGGGGCCGGGTGCGAGGACCGGCGGACGGGTGGGCGAGGGGGAGCCGGGGGTGGGGGAGGCGGGGCGCTCCTGCCGTGCGGTGCCGCAGGCGGTGAGCGCCGCGCCCAGGAGACAGAGGGCGGTGAGACGGCGTGCTAGAGGGATCACCCTACGAAAATAAAGCTGAATGTCGGTTTATATGACTATTTACGACCGATAGTGACGTGTTCTCACCCGCCCGGCGGGCCCGCCTCCCGCTCGGGCGGCCCCCGGCAGCCGGTCACTCCCGCCGGTCACTCCAGCTCGCGCCGCTCCAGCGGCTTGACCGCCGGGCCCTGGAGCACCGAGCCGTCCACCGCGAACCGCGAGCCGTGGCAGGGGCACTCCCAGGCACGCTCGGCGCGGTTGAACGAGACCAGGCAGCCGAGGTGGGTGCAGCGCGCGGACACCGCGTGCAGGGCGCCCTCCTCGTCCCGGTGCACCGCGAGCCGCTCGCTGCCCGAGCGGACCAGCGCGCCGTCACCGGGCGCCAGGTCGGCCACCGAGCCCGGCGGTTTCAGCCGGTCGCCGACGAAGTGCCGGGCCACCTCCGCCTGCGTCTTCAGCAGCGACGGTGCCTCACGGACCACCGACTTCAGCCGGCGCGGGTCGTACAGCTCCCGCCAGAGACAGTCCCGGCCGGTGATCAGCGCGGTGAGCAGCAGCCCGGCCATGATCCCGTTGCTCAGCCCCCAGCCGCCGAAGCCGGTGGCGACATAGGTGTGCCGGGCGGCCGGGTGGAACGGGCCGACCAGCGGGACGGTGTCGGTGGACTCGTTGTCCTGGGTGGCCCAGGCGTGGTCCAGGGTCACCCCGGGGAAGTGCGTCCGGGCCCAGGCGGCGAGCCGGTCGAAGCCGGCCTGCGGATCACCGGTGCCGGGCGTGAAGTGCTCCCCGGTGACCACGAGCAGCCGCCGCCCGTCCGGGCCGTAGGGGGCGGTGCGCACCGAGCGGGTGTTCTCGTCCGGGGTGATGTACATGCCGTCCGGATCCGGGCCGTCGCCCAGCGGTCCGGCGACCACCAGTTCCCGGCGCGGAGACAGCCGGGTGAAGAGCAGGGCCCGGTCGAACACCGGGTAATGGGTGGCGATCACCACGTCCCGGGCGGTCACCTCGGGGCCCGCCCCGGTCGTCAGCCGGCACGGCTCGCCCTCCGTCAGTCCGGTCACCCGCGTGTGCTCGTACACCCGGCCGCCGAGCCGCAGCAGGTCGGCGGTGAGTGCCCGGAGGTACTTGACCGGATGGAACTGCGCCTGCCCGGTCACCCGGACCGCGCCCGCCACCGGGAACGGCAGCCCGGTCTCCGTGGTGAACGTCGCCGGCAGCCCCGCCTGCCGGGCGGCCTCCGCCTCCGCGCGCACCTCGGCCACCCGCGAGCCGTCCCGGACATAGGTGTAGGCGTCCCTGGTCTCCCACTCGCAGTCGATGCCCAGCTCCGCCACCAGCTCCGCCGCGTGCTCGATCGCCTCCGACTGCGAACGGGCGTACAGCCGGGCGCCGTCCGGGCCCCGGGTGCGCCGCAGCCGGTCGTAGACCAGGGTGTGCTGGGCGGTCAGCTTGGCGGTGGTGTATCCGGTGACCCCGGCCGCCGCCCGCCCGGCCTCCAGCACCGCCACCCGCCGCCCGGCCCGGGCCAGCGCATGGGCGGTGCTCAGCCCGGCGATGCCCGCGCCGACGACGGCTACGTCCACGTCGAGATCCGCGTCCAGAGCGGGGTGCTCCGGCCCGGGAGCGGTCTCCAGCCAGTACGAATCGGTGACCTTCCGCTGCTCGCGCATGCCCGCCGGGTACCCAGGGCGGCCCGGCTCATATCCGCGGCGGCGGCCGGACCGGGCCCTGCGGGGGCGTCCCGCCCATGCCCCGCAGGCCGTCCTGCGGCTGGGGCGAGGCGGATGGCTGCCTCACATGGGCCGCGAGCCGTCGTCGGTCGGCTGTGAGCCGGTGTCGGTGGGCTGCGAGTCGGTGCCGGCGAGTTGCCGGGGGCCGCTGTCGGTGGTCCTCACGCCGCCGTCGGAGTGCGGCGGCGGGCCGTCGGCCCGCTGGGCATGCTCCCCGGGGCGGCTGTCGCCGCGCCCCGCCGTGAGGCCCCCGCCCCGGTCCGCCGGCGACGGCCCGGCGCCGCGCTCCAGGAAGTGCAGCAGTTCCACCGGGATCGGCAGCACCAGCGTGGAGTTCTTCTCGGCCGCCACCGCCATCACCGTCTGCAGCAGCCGCAACTGGAGCGCGGTCGGTGTGTCGGACATCTGCTGGGCGGCCTCGGCGAGCTTCTTCGAGGCCTGGAGCTCGGCGTCGGCGTTGATGATCCGGGCCCGGCGCTCCCGGTCCGCCTCGGCCTGGCGGGCCATCGACCGTTTCATGGTGTCCGGCAGGGAAACGTCCTTGATCTCCACCCGGTCGACCTGGATGCCCCAGCCCACCGCCGGGCTGTCGATCATCAGCTCCAGACCCTGGTTGAGCTTCTCGCGGTCGGAGAGCAGATCGTCCAGGTCGCTCTTGCCGATGATCGACCGCAGGGACGTCTGCGCCATCTGCGACACCGCGAACTTGTAGTCCTCGACCTTCACCAGGGCGCTCGTCGCGTCCACCACCCGGAAGTAGACCACCGCGTCCACCCGGACGGTGACGTTGTCCCGGGTGATGCCCTCCTGCGCCGGGACCGGCAGCGTCACGATCTGCATGTTGACCTTCTGCAGCCGGTCCACGAAGGGAATGATCAGGTTCAGGCCGGGCGACCGTACGTCCCCGCTGACCCGGCCGAGCCGGAACAGCACCCCGCGTTCGTACTGCCTGATCACCCGGATCGCCGCCGCCAGATACACGACACCGGCGGAGCCCGCCGCCGCGACGGCCACCAGCAGGTCCTCGACCATGGTGACCTCCTCGCCCAGAGGTCGGTTTTGTCTGCTGTTGCCACGATAGGCCCGTGGGGCCGGGATGCCGAGAGGTCCCGGCGGCCCGGCCCCACGGGCGCCTGCTCAGGCGGCGGTGACCAGCTTCACCGGATCGGTCCCGGCCGCGCTGTGCCGCGCGGCCCAGTTGTCCAGGGCCGTCCGGCAGGCGTGGTCCAGATGGTGCAGCCCGGACAGGTCCAGCCGGACCGGCCGGTCCTGCGGCAGCGACTCCAGGCTGTCCAGGATCTTCGGCAGCCGCAGGAAGGTCGCGTTGCCCGTCAGACGCGCCTCTATCGGGCCCGCGCCCCCGTCCACGACGTCCAGCTTGACGTGCGAGGCCTCCCAGGCGGTCTTCACCACCGCCAGCGCCAGACCGATGAGCACGCCCTCGAACATGCTGACCGCGACGATGGAGACGGCGGTGACGGCGAGGACCACCGCCTCGCCCCGGTGCCGCCCCCACAGCACGCCCAGCGAACGGACCGGGATGAGCTTGGCGCCCGCGTGGATCAGGATGCCCGCGAGGGCCGGGACCGGGATGTAGGCGAGCACGTCGGGCAGCAGCGCCGCGAACAGCAGCAGCCACACGCCGTGCAGCACCCGGGAGGCCTTCGTACGGGCGCCGGCCTGGACGTTGGCCGCGCTGCGCACGATCACCGCGGTCATCGGCAGCGCGCCGAGCGCCCCGCAGACCATGTTCCCGGTGCCCTGGGCGATGAGTTCCTTGTTGTACTCGGTGCGCGGCCCCGAGTGCAGCCGGTCCACGGCCGCCGCGCTGAACAGGGACTCGGCGGACGCGATCAGGGTGAACGCGACGACCGTGCCCAGCAGTCCGAGGCCGGCCAGTTCGCCGAAGGCGCTCAGCGGCGGCGGCTGGACGGCGCCGAGCAGGCCCTGCACCTCGACCGTGGCCACGGGCAGGTCCAGCGCGAACACGGCCAGGGTGGCGAGCCCCACCGCGGCGAGCGGGCCGGGCACCGTGCGCGCCTTCGCCGGGGCGTGCTTCCACAGCAGCAGTACGGCGACGGTGCCCGCGGCCACCGCCAGCGAGGACAGCGCGCCGGTGTCGCCGAAGGCGTCCACGAACGTGCCGGGCAGGTCGGCGATCTTGTCCAGACCTGAGTCGGGGGCCTTCGCGGCCATCGCCGGATAGAGCTGCCCGGCGATGATCACCAGGCCGATGCCGGCCAGCATCCCCTCCACGACGGAGACGGAGATGGCCCGGAAGTAACGGCCCAGCCGCAGCAGGCCCATGGCCACCTGGATGACACCGGAGGCGAGCACGATCACGCCGAGCACCGGCAGGCCGAACTCCTTGACCGCCTCGTAGACGAGCACGGTCATGCCGGCGGCCGGACCCGACACCTGGAGGCTGCTGCCCCGCATCAGTCCGGTGACGAGACCGCCCACGATGCCGGTGACCAGGCCGAGTTCGGCCGGCGCCCCGGACGCGACGGACACGCCCACACACAGCGGCACGGCGACCAGGAAGACGACGAGCGAGGCGGCGAAGTCCTGCTTGAGGTGCGGGAATCGGGATATGAGGGTGCGGTTGTCGGTCATCGGCGGACTCACAGGGCCTCGAAGCTGTCGGTCTGCTGGCGGTGCGTCCGTACCGTGCCGGTGTGCACCTCGTAGTACCAGGCGTGCAGGGTCACCTCACCCTCGGCCAGCTTGCGCTCGACGCAGGGGTACGAGCGCAGCCGCAGCAACTGGGTCAGGACGTGGCTCTGCACGCCCTCGGCGACCTCCGGGTCCTCGGCCTTGCCGGACGGGCGCGGGGTGGCGGAGACCAGCCAGTCGCGCACGGCCGGTACGGCGGTGAGGTCCTCGCCCCGCACCAGCGCGCCGACGGCGCCGCAGTGCGAGTGGCCGCAGACCACGATGTCGCGGACGCCCAGCACCTCCACGGCGTACTCGATGGTGGCGGCCTCGCTGGTGGGGTGCTCGGAGGCGTGGGGCGGGACGATGTTGCCCGCGGTGCGCAGCTCGAACAGTTCGCCGGGGCGGGCGCCCGTGATCAGGGCCGGGACGACCCGGGAATCGGAGCAGGTGATGAACAGGACCTGCGGGGACTGGCCTTCGGCGAGCTTGGCGAACTCCTCAGGGCGTTGTCCGAACGTACGGGCGTTGTCGATGAGGGGCTGCATGGGTGTGGGTTCCTCCTGGCGCGCCTTCCCGGCGCGTCGGACTCGAACGACGGTTGTGGGGGGGCGGGGGCGTGCGGGCCGGCCTCAGCAGCGGAAGACCTGAAGCTCTGCCGGGGTGTGGGCTCTGAGGGCGCCGGGGGAGGGACGGTGCGGTCCCGCGAGTGGCTCCGCCGGTCCCGCTCCGGCCGCCCGGCCGGATATGAGGGCGCCGTCCTCGGACCCTCCGGTCGCCGGGCCGCGCTGCCGGTCGCGGAGCTGCGGCACGCCCACGGGGGCGTCCGGGCGGCCGGGGACCCGGAGCGCGTCCGCCCCGGCGCGCGCCGAGAGCGCGGAGGGAGCGATTCCGGGCTCCGCCTGGGTCAGTGTCCGACCGAACGCGTGCGCGGATGCGAAGGTTTCCGTGCCCGCGCGGAGCTGGAGCGTGAGCAGGATCGCGGCGAGGGCGGCGAGCAGGCCGCGTACGGCTGTACTGCGGAACATGAGCCCCCCTCCGCCCTGTTCATGTTTCTAGTCCAGACCAAGTCTTGGTCAATGGATGGTCAAGAAACACTTTAGCCGGGTAAAGGCCTTTGCTGGGTTAACTGGAGGTTAACGAGCTGAGAGAGCGTAAAAAATGCGGGTCAAGTGGCGTGAACTCGCCCTTGACCCGCACGGGTTGATCAGTTGTCGGAGGGCGCCGCCTACGCGCCCGTCAGCCCCTTCGCGTCCCGGGCCAGCGCGGTGAGCCGGGATATGGCGCGGAAGTACTTCTTGCGGTAGCCACCGTTCAGCATCTCCTCGCTGAACAGCCGGTCGAACGGCAGCCCGGAGGCCAGCACCGGGACCTCGCGGTCGTAGAGCCGGTCGGCCAGGACCACCAGCCGCAGCGCCGTCGACTGGTCCGGCACGGGCCGCACGCCGGTCAGACACACCGCCCGCACCCCGTCGGTCAGCGCGCCGTACCGGCTCGGGTGCACCTTGGCCAGATGCTCCAGCAGGCTCGGGAAGTCGTCCAGCGAGGCGCCCTCGGTCGCGGAGGCCGTCTTCGTGACCTCCTCGTCGGAGAAGGGCGCCGGCGCCTCGGGCAGACCGCGGTGGCGGTAGTCCTCGCCGTCGATGCGCAGGGTGCGGAAGTGGGCCGACAGACCCTGGATCTCGCGCAGGAAGTCGGCGGCGGCGAACCGCCCCTCGCCCAGCTTGCCCGGCAGCGTGTTGGAGGTGGCGGCCAGTGCCACGCCCGCCTCGACCAGCTTGCCGAGCAGCGTCGACACCAGGACCGTGTCGCCCGGGTCGTCCAGCTCGAACTCGTCGATGCACAGCAGGCTGTGCCCGGACAGCGTGCGCACCGTCTGCTGGAAGCCGAGCGCGCCGACCAGGTTGGTCAGCTCGACGAAGGTGCCGAACGCCTTGCGGGACGGCTCGGCCGGGGCGGCGTGCCACAGCGAGGCCAGCAGATGGGTCTTGCCGACGCCGTAGCCGCCGTCCAGGTACACCCCGCGCGGCCCGGCCGGGGCCTTGGACGCCTTCGCCCTGCCGAACCCGAAGAAGCCGCGCAGGCCGGCGCCGGACGCCTGCGGCCCGCCCAGACCGGCGGCGAAGCCCTCCAGGACCTCGACGGCCTCCGTCTGGCTGGGCTGGTTCGGGTCCGGGATGTACGTGGCGAAGCGGACCGAGTCGAAGCGCGGCGGCGGCACCATCTCGGCGACCAGCCGGTCCGCCGGGACGTGCGGCTCGCGCGCGCACAGGGAGAGGGGGCCCGCGTCGGTCAGGGGGCCGGAACCGGGGGCGGTGCTGGAGGAGGACACGGTTGTCCATGCTAAGCGCCGTGTCACACTGCACGGATGCGACGCCTCTTCCCTGTGACCGAAGAAACAGCAGCCCAGGCCCGCGCCGACGGTGCGGCGACGACCGGCGGGGGACCGGCCGGGACCGCCGCGGACGGGGGAGTACCGGCCCACGTGGGACCGGCCGGGACCGCCGCGGACGGGGCGGCGACGACCGGTGGCGGGCGGGTCGGGTCCGCCGCGGACGGAGGGGCGCCGCGCGCCGGGGGGCCGGCCGGGGCCGCCCCGGGCAAGGGAGTGCCGGCCGCCGGAGGGCCGGCCGGGGCCGCGGCGGTCGCGGACCGGGAGTGGGGGCTCGCCGAGCTGGGCGCCGCCTACGCCTACCCGGCCCCGGCGCCGGGCGCCCCGCGGCCCTGGCTGCGGGCCAACATGGTCTCCTCGCTCGACGGCGCCGCCCACCACGAGGGCCGCTCGAAGCCCCTCTCCAACGCCGCCGACATGCGGATCTTCGGCACGCTGCGGGCGCTCGCGGACGTCGTACTGGTCGGTGCGGAAACGGTACGGCAGGAGGGGTACCGCCCCGCCCGGGTGCGCCCCGAGTTCGCCGGGGCCCGCTCGGCCGCCGGGCAGGCCCCGGTCCCGGCGATCGCGATCGTCACCGCGAGCCTCGACCTGGACTTCACGCTGCCCCTGTTCACCTCCCCCCTGGTCCCGACGCTGATCCTCACCGGATCCGCCGCGGCCCCCGACCGGGTCGCCGCCGCCGAGAAGGCCGGCGCCCGGGTGCTGGTCGCCGGGGAGGGCACGAGCGTGGAGCCGGTCCGCGCGGTGGAGGTTCTCGCCGGCCTCGGCCACACCCGGCTGCTCACCGAGGGCGGCCCCCGGCTGCTCGGCCGGCTGATCGCCGCCGACGTGCTGGACGAGCTGTGCCTGACCGTCTCGCCCACCCTGACGGCGGGCGGCGCGCAGCGCATCGCCGGGGGTCCGCCGGTCGCCGTTCCGCGCCGGTTCGAACTCGTGTCCCTGCTGGAGGAGGACGGATTCCTCTTCGGGCGCTACCGTCGGCCTTGAGATCGACGGAAGCAGTCGTTCCGGTTGGCTTCCGGCGGGCAGACTTAATCCGGCAGTACCCGTGCGATCACGGGGAAGGATGGTTTCCGCAGGGGCCCTGCCGGGCCCTCTAAGGAGAAGAGGCGCCTGGTGTTCACAAGCGTTCTGATGATCGAGAAGGCCCTGACGTCCGCCGACGTGGAGTTCGTCACCACCTTGCACGGAGACGAGCCCGTCTCCTTCCACGTCCTGCTCCAGCCGCGCGGCGAGCAGGCGGACCGGCTGTTGCGGGCCATCGACGACATCGCGCTCGGCGAACTCGACGAGGCGGTGCGGGAGGGCGAGACCCCGGAGGGCCGCGAGGCGCGGAGCGTGGGGCGGCAGGCCCTCGACGTGTCGCTCCAGGCGCTGCGCTCCGCGGGGAGCGAGGCGGAGGGGCGACTGGTCGAGGACCACCCGCTGGACGCGCTGAAGGCACTGGTCGCCGAGGTGGGCGCGGACGAGGTGATCGTGCTGACCGATCCGCACTACGTGGAGGAGTTCTTCCACCGGGACTGGGCCTCGAGAGCGCGGCACAAGGTCGGGGTGCCGGTGCTGAAGCTGTTCTCGCACAGCAAGGCGTAGCCGGCGGCGCGGCCGGGGACGGGTGTGCCGGGCCGCGCTGCGAGGCGGCGCCCGCGCCAGCGCATAGGCTTAGCCCTGCTCTAGCCCGTACCGTCTCTGGGGAGAAACGCATGGCACCCGGCCTTCCTACCGCCATGGACCGACCGCACTTCATCGGCATCGGCGGCGCCGGGATGTCCGGAATCGCGAAGATCCTGGCCCAGCGCGGGGCCGAGGTGGCCGGCAGCGACGCCAAGGAGTCGGCGACCGCCGGGGCGCTGCGGGCGCTGGGCGCCACCGTGCACATCGGACACGCCGCCGGGCACCTCGCCGACGACGCGAGCTGCGTCGTGGTGTCGTCGGCGATCCGCGAGGACAACCCGGAGCTGGTCCGCGCCGCCGAGCTGGGGATCCCGGTGGTGCACCGCTCCGACGCGCTGGCCGCGCTGATGGAGGGGCTGCGGCCGATCGCCGTGGCCGGCACCCACGGCAAGACCACCACCACCTCGATGCTGGCGGTCTCCCTGACCGAGCTGGGCCTGAAGCCGTCGTACGCCATCGGCGGCGACCTGGACGCGCCCGGCTCCAACGCGCTGCACGGCGAGGGCGACATCTTCGTCGCCGAGGCGGACGAATCAGACCGCAGCTTCCACAAGTACGCGCCCGAGGTCGCCATCGTCCTCAACGTCGAGCTGGACCACCACGCCAACTACGCCTCCATCGACGAGATCCACGAGTCCTTCGAGACCTTCGTGGACCGGATCACCGAGGGCGGCACCCTGGTCGTCTCCGCCGACCACGAGGGCGCCCGGGAACTGACCCGGCGGGTGCGCGGCCGCGCGGTGCGGGTGGTGACCTACGGCGAGGCCGAGGACGCCGACGTGCGCGTGCTGTCCATCGTCCCGCAGGGGCTGCGGAGCCGGGTCACGGTGGTGCTGGACGGGCAGGAGCTGACCTTCGCCGTCTCCGTGCCGGGCCGCCACTACGCGCTCAACGCGGTCGCCGCGCTCACCGCCGGCGCCGCCCTCGGCGTCCCGGCCGCCGAGCTGGCACCCGCGCTCGCCGCCTACACCGGCGTCAAGCGGCGCCTCCAGCTCAAGGGCGAGGCGGCCGGCGTCCAGGTGATCGACTCCTACGCCCACCACCCGACCGAGATGACCGCCGACCTGGAGGCCATGCGCGGCGCCGCCGGTGACGCCCGGATCCTCGTCGTCTTCCAGCCGCACCTGTTCTCCCGCACCCAGGAGCTGGGCAAGGAGATGGGGCAGGCGCTGGCCCTCGCCGACGCCTCGGTGGTGCTGGACATCTACCCGGCCCGCGAGGACCCGATCCCGGGTGTGACCAGCGAGCTGATCATCGAGTCCGCGCGGGCGGCCGGCGCCGACGTGACCGCCGTGCACGACAAGGCGGAGATCCCGGCGGTGATCGCGGGAATGGCGAAGCCCGGTGATCTCGTTCTCACCATGGGCGCGGGCGATGTGACCGACCTGGGCCCGCTGATCCTGGACCGACTCGCGCAGTAAGAGGGGCTGAGAGCTGATGGCGTACGACGTCGAGAAGCCGGACGAGCAGTGGCGCACGGAGCTGACCCCGGCCGAGTACGCCGTGCTGCGCCAGTCCGCCACCGAGCCGGCCTTCACCGGTGAGTACACGGACACCAGGACCAAGGGGGTGTACTCCTGCCGGGCCTGCGGCGCGGAGCTGTTCACCTCCGACACCAAGTTCGAGTCGCACTGCGGCTGGCCGTCCTTCTACGACCCGAAGGACTCCGACGCGGTGGAACTGGTCGAGGACCGCTCCCACGGCATGGTCCGCACCGAGGTCCGGTGCGCCCGCTGCGGCTCCCACCTGGGGCACGTCTTCGCGGGCGAGGGCTACCCGACCCCCACCGACCAGCGGTACTGCATCAACTCGATCTCGCTGCGCCTGGCGCCCGCGGAGGACTGAGCGCGGCGCGGCGGCCCGGTCCGGTCCACGCGGGGGACCGGCACCCGCCGCCCGCCCGTCCCGTTCGCGACCCGCCCTTCTTCCTGCCACGGCGTGGCGACACGCGCGGTCTAGACTCTCCCCGCATCAGCCCAGAGCGGTCGGACCGAAGGGTACGCGGCGTTTTGATACGGATAGATGCAGTCACCAAGCGGTACCCGGACGGCACGGTCGCGGTCGACCGGCTGTCGCTGGAGATACCGGATCGCGCGATCACCGTCCTCGTCGGGCCGTCCGGCTGTGGCAAGACGACGACCCTGCGGATGATCAACCGGATGGTGGAGCCGACCGAGGGCAGCATCCTCCTCGACGGCCGGGACATCAGCCGGCAGCCCGTCAACACCCTGCGCCGTTCGATGGGTTACGTCATCCAGAACGCCGGTCTCTTCCCGCACCGCACGATCCTCGACAACATCGCCACCGTACCCCGCCTGCTCGGCCGGAGCAGGCGGCAGGCCCGGGACCGGGCCGCCGAGCTGATGGAACGGGTCGGACTCGACGCGGCACTCGCCCGGCGGTACCCGTACCAGCTCTCCGGCGGTCAGCAGCAACGCGTCGGCGTGGCCCGCGCGCTCGCCGCCGACCCGCCGGTGCTGCTGATGGACGAGCCGTTCTCCGCCGTCGACCCCGTCGTCCGCAAGGGGCTCCAGGACGAACTCCTGCGCATCCAGGACGAACTGGGCAAGACCATCGTCTTCGTCACCCACGACATCGACGAGGCGATCAAGCTCGGCACCCGGGTCGCCGTCCTGCGCACCGGCGGCCGGCTCGCCCAGTACGCCCCGCCCGCCGAACTGCTCAGCGCCCCCGCCGACTCCTTCGTGGAGGACTTCCTCGGCGCCGACCGCGGCATCCGCCGGCTCTCCTTCTTCCCGTCCGCCGGACTGGAGTTGCAGACCGCCCCCCTGGTGCCGGCCGACGCCGACGCCGGCACGCTCGCCGCCCGGGCCGCGGCCGCCCCCTATCTCCTCGTCACCGACGCGGACGGCAGGCCGCTCGGCTGGAGCGAGCCCGGCCGGCTCACCGCCGGCGCCGTCGACCGGGACCGACTCCTCGACCACGGAAGGCCGTTCAGGCCGGGCACCGACTCGCTGCGGGCCGCGCTCGACGGGGCCGTGCTCTCGCCGACCGGCTGGGCGGTCGCGGTGGACGGCGAGGGACGTGCCGTCGGTGTCGTCTCCCAGCAGGTCATCGGCGAGGCGATCCGCGCCGCCCACGGCCGGGCGGCCGAGCGGGCCGAGGGGACGGCCGCACGATGAACGGCTTCTTCGACCTCCCGAGCGACCTCGGGCAGGGCTGGCTCGGACTCGTCGGGCTGCACCTGCGCGAGGCCCTGCTGCCGGTGCTCGCCGGGCTGCTCCTCTCGCTGCCCGTGGCCCAGCTGTGCGTGCGCTTCCGCTGGATCTACCCGCCCGTCCTCGGCATCGCCACGGTGCTCTACGCCATCCCGTCGCTCGCCTTCTTCGTCGTCCTCATCGACTACTTCGGCCAGAGCGAGACCACGGTGATGATCCCGCTCGCGCTCTACAGCCTGGTGGTGCTGGTCCCGGCGATCGTGGACGGCGTCCGCTCGGTGCCGCCGGAGACCCTGGCCGCCGCCCAGGCCATGGGCTTCGGCGCCGTACGCCGGTACTTCAGGATCCAGTTGCCGCTCGCCGTGCCCGCCATCATCGCCGGGCTACGGGTGGCGACCGTGTCCAGCATCTCCCTGGTCAGCGTCGGCATGCTCATCGGCAACCAGGGCGCCCTCGGCAACATGCTCAACGCCGCCCAGACCTACGACCGGCCCGCCCTGGCCGTGAACGCGGTCCTGACCATCGGGGTGCTGGGCATGCTCGCCGACGCCGCGCTCGTCCTCCTCCGCCACCTGCTCACCCCCTGGATGCCGCGGAAGGGGGCCCGCCGGTGAACGTCCTCGACTTCGCGCGCGCCTTCTTCAGCGACAGCGCCCACTGGCACGGCTACGACGGCATCCCCACCCGGTTCGCCGAGCACGTCGGGTACTCCCTCGAAGCCCTGCTGATCGCCGCCGCGATCGGTCTGCCCGTCGGCCTGCTCACCGGCCACACCGGCCGGGGCGGCAACGCCCTGGCGTTCCTCGCCACCGCCGGGCGGGCCCTGCCCAGCTTCGGCCTGCTGGTGCTGATGGTCATCTGGATCGGGATCGGACTGCTGCCGGCGATGATCCCGCTGGTGGTGCTCGCCGTCCCGCCGATCCTGGTCACCACCTACGAGGCGGTCCGCTCCGTCGACCCCTCCCCGGTGGACGCCGCCCGGGGCATGGGGATGCCCGAGGCACGGGTGCTGTTCCAGGTGGAGGTGCCGGTCGCGCTCCCGCTGATCCTCAGCGGACTGCGCACCGCGGCCGTGCAGATCGTCTCCACCGCCACCATCGCCGCCTACATCGGCCTGGGCGGCCTCGGCCGCTACATCGTCGACGGCCTCTACCAGAAGGATTACGAGAAGGTCGTCGGCGGTGCCACCCTGGTCGCCGGGCTCGCCCTCGTGACCCTGGCCGTGTTCTGGGCGGTGTCCCGGTTCACCGTGTCCCCGGGAGTGCGCCAGGGCGGTGGCGGTTGACGGCCGGCGCCGCGGCGACGGTCCCGCGGCGGCGCGCCGGCACCGCGGAACCGGCGCGGGGAGCACACCGGATGCGCACCACCGGACGCGGACCGGTGCCGATCTCCGGTCAATGTCACTTGACTGACCGAGAACCGGCTGGCTTGGATCGACAGGTGACTTCAACGACCCACATCAGCAGGTCCATCCGGGGGAGCAGAGGCGCGGCGGTGGTCGCCCTGGCGGCGACGGCTCTGCTGGCGGGCTGTTCCTCCAGCGACAAGGCCGACAACCCCCTCACCGGCGGCAAGACGGACGGCGACAGCGTCGTCGTCGGTTCCAACAACTTTCCCGAGAGCACCCTGCTCGCCGACCTCTACGGCGAGGCCCTCAAGGCCAAGGGAATCAAGGTCACGTACAAGCCGAACATCGGCACCCGCGAGACCACCTACGGCCTGATCAAGAACGGCTCGCTCACGATGATGCCCGAGTTCAACGGCGCCCTGCTGGCCCATCTCGACAAGAAGGCCACGCCGAAGACCCTCGAGGAGACCGAGGACGCCATCAACGCCAAGCTGGACTCCCGGCTCACCCTGCTCGAACCGGCGCCGGCGCAGTCCAAGGACTCCGTCACGGTCAACGCGGCCACCGCGGAGAAGTACCACCTCACGGACAGGTCCACCATCGCCGACCTGAAGGACGTCGCGGGGGACCTGGTCATCGGCGGCTCGCCCGAGTTCCAGGCCCGGCAGCAGGGGCTGGAGGGCCTGAAGTCCGTCTACGGCCTGGAGTTCAAGTCCTTCAGGGCGCTGGACAGCGGGGGCCCGCTGACCCGGGCGGCGCTGAAGAAGAACGCCGTCCAGGTCGCGGACATCTTCACCACGGACCCGAACATCACCAAGGAGAAGTTCGTCACCCTCCAGGACCCGAAGAACCTCTTCGGCTTCCAGAACGTCCAGCCGCTCGTCCGCAAGGGCGCGCTGTCCCAGAAGGGCGTCGACGCGCTGAACGCGGTCTCCGCCAAGCTCGACACCAAGACCCTGCTGGAACTGGACACCCAGACGCAGGCGGAGAAGAAGGACCCGCTGGACGTCGCCCGGGCCTGGCTGAAGTCCGCCGGGCTCGCCTGACACACCACCGGCCGGCCGGTGCGCGGCCCGCCGTGGGTGTCCCCGGGCCCGGGGACACCCACGGCGGGTTTCCGGCCCCGGCTCAGAGGTCGAACTCGTGCGGCGGCAGGTCCAGCGCGTAGCACGCCTCACGCACCACGGCCTGTTCGGTCTTGTCGAAGTCGCCGTCCGCGCCGCCGATGACGATGCCGATCTGAATGACGGCCCGCGCCTCCGCGGGCTTCTTCTTCGCCTTGGCGATCTCCTGGAGCACGCTCACCTTGCCGAAGGCGAAGTCGGTCGTCAGCTTGTCCAGGTTGTCCTCGAAGCGGCGCCGCAGGTCGTCCGCCGGGAAGTTCTGCAGCACCTCGTTCGTGGCGATGAGCTGGGCCACCCGCTGCCGCTCCGAGGGATCCACCGTCCCGTCGGCGGCGGCCACCAGTGCGCACATCGCCATGCTCGCATCCCGGAACGCGCCGCTCTTCAGGTCGTTCTTCTTCGCCACCAACTGGGTCTGCATCTGCGACGCCGACTCCTTGATGCGGTCCCACAGGGCCATGTCCACTCCTTGTACCGGCCGTCGGATGCCCTCGCGGCACCCCACGTAATTTCTACATCACTGTAGAAACTAGCGGATGGCCAGGTGAGTTCCTGAGATCCGGAGGGACGTGCCCGGCACCGCGCGGGCGCCGGCGCGTCCCTCCGCGACCTCAGGCCTCGTCCCCGTCGTCCTCCTCGTCCCCCTCGAAGAAGTCCCCGATCTCGTCCACGGCCTCCGCCGCCACCATGCCGCCGACCACGCCCACGGCGAGGCCCGCCGCGCCCGCCGCCACGGCCGTGCCCAGGCCCGGTCCGGAGCGGTGGCCGGGCCCCGGCGCGCCGTCGTGGCCGTACGCCGCGTGGCCGCCGTAGACGTCGTGGCCGTACGCCGCGTGGCCGCCGTAGGCGTCGTGGTGCTCGGTCATCCGGCGGATCCAGCCGTCCACCTCGGCCTGCCAGTCCACAGCCCGGGCGTCCTCATGGCGCATTGTGAACCGGGTCAGCGCGTCGTGCCCCGAGGAGAACGGCCCGCCGCGCTTGTCCGCCTCCAGGACGATCTCGACGCCGGCGGGGGAGGCGAGGAAGGTCAGCTCCAGCTCGTTCATCGCGTGCGCGTACTGCGGGGCCGGGGTCAGCTCGATCTCCTGATAGAACGGCAATTGCTGGCCCGTACCCCCGATGCGGCCGTACTCCAGGTCGGCCGAGCGGAAGCCGAAGCCCAGCCCGCCGAAGGCCTCCAGCACCGCCTCCTGCACGGGCAGGGGACGGACGGCCAGCGGGTCCAGGTCGCCCTTGTCCCGGGCGCCGGCCACCGCGACCTCCGTGCGCACGCCCAGCACGATGCCGAGCGCCTGTCCGTGCAGCTCGGTCACCGGGGTCTCCCAGGGCAGCGGCACGCTGAACGGCAGTTCGCGCGCCTCCTCCTCGCCGAGCCGGAAGCCGCCGCCGACGGTGAACCGCTCGAAGACGACCGAGCCCTCGCTCTCGCCCTCCGCGTGCTCCGCCTCCACGCGGGCGAGCAGCTCCAGGCCGATGTGCTCGATGTCCACGGCCGACCCGCCGCCCCGCAGCAGCACCCGGCCCGTCAGGGCACCGCCGGGCAGCGCCGCGCCCCCGTCCAGCACCGTGTCCACGGAGGGGCCGCCGACCCCGATCGCCCCCAGCAGCCTCTTGAACACCATGCCGTAGCTCCCTTGCACATCGCTTCATCCGGACGGGCACTCCTTGTTCCGTCCGACTGCCCGATGAACTCCCGGCGGCTGCAAAGAAGTTCCCAAGTCACCTGTTCGGGGGATCTTCGAGCTGGTGACGTGACGTCCGCGACGACGGGGCGGCCGGCGGTTCGGCGGCGGGCGGTCCGGCCCCCGGGGTGCCGTCAGGCCGCCGTCCCCTCCATCCTTTCCGCCCGTGCCTGCCTGCGGCGCTTGCGACGGCTGACGCGCGGTTCCTGGTCCGGGAGCCAGCCGAAGGCCAGGCAGCTGCCGACGGCGCCGAGGAGCAGGCCGACGAAGAAGCCGCCCAGGTTGGAGGTGAGCCAGGTGCCCAGGGAGAGCAGCATGCCGGTGATGGAGTAGAACAGCCGCTGAGCGGGGTTGAAGAGGATCAGCAGCCCCAGCAGGACCATGAGGACCGGCAGCAGATAGCCCGCCAGCCCCTGCATGCCGATGTGCATGACGACCTTCAGCGACGCCTTCTCGGTGAGCAGGATCTCGCCGCCGCCCAGGGCGAGCAGCAGCCCGCCCCAGAAGGGCCGGCGAGCCCGCCAGTCGCGGAAGGCGCGCCTCGGTCCCCGGCGTGGACGGTCCGCTGCGGTCACGGGCAGTCCTCGCTGCTGAACGACAGTTTGAGCCCGGGCAGCTTGAACACCGCGGCGGTCGTCGCGTAGTTCTCCTGGTGGAGCGCGTCGATGTGCACGCGGTCGGCCTGCTGGCTGAAGACGCCGATCGGGCCCTTCACGCCCGCCTTGGTCAGCGTGCTCGCGTCGTTGCCGATCTCGATGTTCTTGAACTTGGCGTTACCCCTCAGTTCGGTGGAGTCCGTGGTCAGGTCGGTGGCGGTGACCGGATTCTTCGGGTCGCGGCCCGCGGTGATCTTCAGGAAGGTGCCGCCGAGGTCGACGCTCTGGCACAGCTTGGTGAGCTGGGCCTTCTTGATCGCGGAGGTGACGACGAGCACCTGACCGCCGGTGTCCCCGGCGTTCGGGCTGCCCTCCGCCATGTTGTCGAGCGCGCCGAACTGCTCGAAGCCGATGCCGTCCAGGGACTCCGCGCTGACCGTGAACGGCATGCCGGAGATCGCGAACTGCACACCCAGCACGCCCTGTGCGGTGAGCACCGCGAGACCGGCGGCGGCAAGGGTGGCGGGTACCGCCAGCACCGCGGCCCGGCGGGCCCTGACCCGCCCCCTCCTCGTACCGCCGGCGCTGGACCCGGCGGCGTGCTGCGCTTCGGACGGGATGTCGCTCCCCGATCTCTCGGGGGTGTTGCCGGCGGACGGGATGTCCGGGGACGAGGCCATGTCTGCTCCCATGTGCATGAACGAATGCGGATTGGGCTTCAGCGGCACGGTGTCCTGGCGCGGACAGCGAATGCCGCGCACCCCCCTCGCGACTCCCGGCGGGCACGAGGGTTCTCTGGTTACGCGGCAGTAGCCTTCGGGGAAGTTACCGCCGGTTAGTTTGAAGGGTCAAGGGAGATGTGGAAAACCGGTGACGGAACCGCGCGTGCCGTTTCCCCGTGCTACAACTCGCCCTCAACTCCTTGACGTTGACGGTTGATCAGGTCTACAACTTCCCCAGTTTCCACGGATCCGTGGCGCCGGATCCGGCAGGCGCGCCCGTCGCGTCCCGCGGCGCTGCGCCGGCCGCGTTCCCGGCCCTGTCACGGCAACCGTTCCACCTCGCGGCGCGGCTCGGGCACGGATCGCTCCTCTCTCTTCAGGCCGTGCCCGGCCGCCCTTTCGCCCGGCCCGGCCGGAGGCCCCCGAGGTCTCCGGTCGCGCCCGGTGTGCCGCCGTCGCGGGTCCGCAGCGTACGGAGAAGGCGTTACGGCCCCGCGCCGGCGGCATCTCAGGCACCGTCCGCCACCCCCCACCGCACCTCATCTGTCCCCCCACCTCGGAAGAGAGGCACCCGCATGCGTACGCGTTCCCTCCTCGCCCTCGCCGCCACCGCCACCGCGCTCGGCCTCGCGTGGGCCACCCCCGCGTCCGCGGCCGGCACGGTCCTGACCACCGGCAGCACGGGCGGCACCGCGGTCGCCGTCGGCGACACCCTCACCGCGCCGCTGGCCTCCGGCACGCCCGCCACGTTCTACTCCAGCGCGACCGGCACCAGCGGCGTCAAGTGCACCGCGTCCCAGTTCACCGCCAAGGTCACCGGCAACCCGGCCGCGCCCGGCACGGCCAC
Organism: Streptomyces sp. NPDC038707; assembly: GCF_040636485.1. Classification (NCBI taxonomy): domain Bacteria; kingdom Bacillati; phylum Actinomycetota; class Actinomycetes; order Kitasatosporales; family Streptomycetaceae; genus Streptomyces; species Streptomyces sp. NPDC038707. The sequence continues at coordinate 156,493 of NZ_JBEZUP010000005.1, read as the reverse complement.
CGAGTCCGTCACCGCGCACACCTTCGACAGCAGCACCTGCACCAGCAACGTCACCGGTGTCCTCGGCGTCAACGGCATCACCATCAACAACCTGCCGTACTCGGCGACGATCACATCGAGCGGCACCCTCACCGTCACGCCCCCGAGCGGCTCGGTCATCCAGGCCACGGTCCAGCTGCGCACCCTGCTGGGCACCGTGACCTGCGTGTACCAGGCGCCCAGCCTGACCGGCAAGGCCGACAACACCGACAGCAGCATCACCTTCACCGGTCAGCAGTTCACCAAGTCCTCCGGGCCGTCGCTGTGCTTCGCCAACGGTTACTTCACGGCCAAGTACGCGCCCGTCACCGACGCGGGCGTCCGGGTCTACGTGAACTGACCGGCGGGGCAGTGCCGTTGGGTGCCGCGCCCCCGTCGTGAGAGCGGCGTCCCGTGGTGAGCAGTGGCACCGCGGGGCGCCGCCCGTCTCCCTGCCCCGGCTCTGCTCCCGCCCTGCCGGCGGGAGTCGGGCTTTCCGCCGGTGAACCCGCCGTCGGTGCGGGCCGCGTACGCGCGGCCCGCACCGACGGCTCTGTCATGTCCGGGAAAGAGCGGGGGCCCGGAACGTCCGGTCCGTCCTCCGGCCGACCGGGCCGGTGAGGTCGGGCAACCGGTGTGCGGAGGGGCGCGTTCGGCTCGCGGGGGCGTGAAAGCACCGACCGGTTCTCCTGTTTTGCGCCTGCTCCGGCGCCGCGTTGAAGACCGGACGGCCGCCTCGTATCGTGACGATCAAGGGTGCGGCGCCCGTGGACCGGGGGCCGCCGAGCGCTGTCCCGCCGCTGACACCTGTCGTATCGCGCGCATGGACCGCTGGACTCCGATTCCCGTGCGGTGAGTTATCGTAGGCGGGGGGTTGAAAACAAACCGCATGTCCTGTTCTGTTGAGGCGCGAGGAGGGGTCCCGGGATGGCGAGGCAGTTACGCGCTGAACAGACCCGCGCAACCATCATCACGGCCGCCGCCGACCTGTTCGACCGGCAAGGCTACGAATCCACCAGTCTGAGCGATATCGTCGCACATGCGAAGGTCACCAAGGGTGCCCTGTACTTCCACTTCGCGGCCAAGGAGGACCTCGCCCAGGCGATACTGGAACTCCAGGCGAAGGCGGCACAGCAACTCGTCGCCGACGTCGAGGGCCGCGGTTGCTCCTCGCTGGAGGCGCTGATGCGCACGACGTTCGGGATCGCCCGGCTCGCCGTGGAGGACCCCGTGCCGCGCGCCGGGCTCCGGCTCGCCACCGCGGACATCGCGGTACGGCCGCCGCTGCGGCATCCGTTCACCGAGTGGCTGGAGTTCTCGACCCGCAAATTCAGCGGGGCCGTCAGGGAAGCCGATCTGCACGGGGATCTCGACGTCGGCGTGGTCGCCCACTCCCTCGTCTGCTTCTTCATCGGCACCCGGGTCGCGGGCCGTTCGCTCGAACCCGTCGGACGGCTGCCGCGCCGGGTCGCCGAGATGTGGCATCTGATGATCCGGGGCCTCGTCCCGGTCCACCGGCGCCCCCGCTACGTCACCCTCGCCACCCAGCTGGAACGGGAGGTTCGCGCCGCCTGACGCCGGCGACACGGTGACGGACATGCCCGGCACCCCCTCGGCACCGTGGCCTCGGCGACAGCACCGGAGCCGGCGCCCGCCCCTGCTCCCGCCACCGCCTCACAGCGGGGCGTGAGCAGGGGCGGCCGGACACGAGGGCCCCGGCGCCCGGTGCGCCGTCAGGTCAGACACAGCGGCAGCGACTTGACGCCGTTGATGAAGTTCGACACCAGCCGCCCGGCCGGTCCGGCGGGGACCGGCGGCCCCGGGAGGGTGCGCAGCATCTCCTCGTGCAGCAGCCGCAGTTGCAGCCGGGCGAAGTGGGCGCCCAGACAGACATGGGGACCGTCCCCGAACGAGACATGCGGGTTCGGGGAGCGCGTCGGGTCGAGCCGGTCCGGGTCGGTGAACACCCGCTCGTCCCGGTTGGCCGAGGCATGGAACACCACGACCTTGTCGCCCGCCCGGATCCGGCTGCCCGTCAGCTCGGTGTCCCGCACGGCCGTCCGGCGGAAGGTCAGCACCGGCGGATGCCAGCGCAGCAACTCCTCCACGGCGCCCGGCACGTCCACCGTGCCGGCGCGCAGTGCCTCGTACACCGCCGGACGCTCCGCCAGCGCCAGCAGCCCGCCCGGGGCCGCCGAGCGCACGGTGTCGTTGCCCGCCACGGTGAGCAGGAAGAAGAACATCTCCAGTTCCGCGCCGGCGAGTCCGGCGTCGTGGGCGAGCGTCGTCATGATGTCGTCGGCGGGGTGCCGTCGCTTGTGGGCGGCGAGCTGTCCGGCGTAGTCGAACATGTCCCGCAGCATCGCCGGCGACCGCGGATCGACCGGCCTGCCCGTCCCGTCCCGCACCGGCGCACCGGCCTCGTCCGGGTCCTGGTAGCCGATGACCCGGCGCGTCCAGTCCAGCAGCAGCCCCCGGTCGCTCCCCGGGACGCCCAGCAGGTCCGCCAGGTTCAGCAGGGCGTACTCGTCGGTGACGGCGGCCACCGCGTCGACCGTGCCGTCCCCCTCCCGCGCCCGCGCGAGGGCGCCCGCGAGCAGCGCCCGCGCCCGCGCACGGGCGGCGGCCGCGAACCGCTCCACGCGCCCCGGTGTGAAGGCGCGGCTCACCAGCCTGCGCAGCCGCCCGTGCGCCGGCGGATCCTGGTTGAGCATCATCCGCCGGATGAACGGCAGATCCGCCGGATCGGGGTCGCGGATCTGGGTCGCGCCCGCGTACGAGGAGTACGTGCCGGCGTCCTTCAGGACGCGCACGACGTCCGCGTGCCGGGTCACCGCCCAGAACCCGGGCCCGGCGGGCCAGCCCAGCACCTCCGGCTCCTCCTGCCAGGCCACCGGATGGTGGTCGCGCAGCACGCGGTAGTCGTCGTAGGGCACGCCTTCCGCGTACCGGCACGGATCGAAGACGTCCGGGACCGGCGCGGCCGCGCGCCCGCTCAGGCCCGGAACCGGCGGGGGCACGCGCCCGCTCACGCCCGCCCGCCCCGGCCGGTGGCGTCCGCCTCGCCGGCCTCGTCCGCCCGCAGGAAGTCCTCGACCGTGCGGATCAGCTCCAGCGGGGTCTCGTCCATGGCGCAGTGGCCGGCGCCGGGCAGCACCGCCAGCCGGGCGCGCGGATACCAGGACAGCCAGGTCTGCCGCATGACCTCCGGGGACAGCGCCGGATCCAGGGCGCCCGCCACCGCCAGCGCGGGCACCTCGGCGCCGGCGACCTCGGCGCTGAAGTCGTCCCCCGCCCAGGAGTCCAGCCAGGCCCGGAACGCCTTGGCGTCGCTGCGCTCCAGCGAGCGGGCGACCATCCGGTCCAGCCAGGCGGCGGGCCGGCGGCCCCCGGTGGTGAAGTCGATGATCGCGCGCCGGTTCTCCGGGCGGTGCGCCGCCTGTACGAACAGTTCCGCCTGCGCTCCGGCCAGGGGCAGGCCCGAGGCGGGCACGGGCGAGACGCCCACGATCCGGCGCAGCCGGTCCGGGGCCGACGCGAGCAGCCGCTGGGCCACCGCGCCGCCCATCGAGTGCCCGAGCACCGAGAACCGCCGCCAGCCGAGCCGGTCCGCCAGCTCCAGCAGGTCGGCGGCGGCCTCGGCGGTGGTGTACGCGCCCGTGGCGTCCCGGGCCCCGCCGTAGCCGCGCAGGTCCACCAGCGCGTACGAGAAGGACGTGCGGTCGAGGTCCGGGAGCACGGGTGCGTACGCGGACCGGTCGGCGAACCAGCCGTGCACGGCGAACACCTTGTGGGCGCCGTCGCCGTGCACCTCATGGGGCAGCACGAAGGAGGTCATGCGCCTACCGTGACCCCCGCGCGCGGGCACGGCAAGGCGGCCAACGCCACGACCGGCCTGGGGAGTTCCCTGTTTCGCGGAGGTTCACGCGATGGTGTGATCATGTGCCTTGGTGCGGATGGGGATCCGGGGGCGCGGGTAGGGCCCCGGCCATGACGCAGCCGTTCGAACTCCCGCACTTCTACATGCCGTACCCCGCGCGGCTCAACCCGCATCTGGACGAGGCCCGCGCCCATTCCACCCGGTGGGCGCGCGAGATGGGCATGCTGGAGGGCTCCGGGATCTGGGACCAGGCCGACCTGGAGGCGCACGACTACGGACTCCTGTGCGCCTACACCCACCCCGACTGCGACGGACCCGCCCTCTCCTTGATCACCGACTGGTACGTGTGGGTGTTCTTCTTCGACGACCACTTCCTCGACATGTTCAAGCGCACCCAGGACCGCGCCGCCGGCAAGGCGCACCTGGACCGCCTGCCGCTGTTCATGCCGCTCGACCCCGGCACGCCCGTGCCCGAGCCGGAGAACCCGGTGGAGGCGGGCCTGAAGGACCTGTGGGCGCGCACGGTGCCGGCGATGTCCGTGGACTGGCGGCGCCGCTTCTCCGTCGCCACCGAACACCTGCTCAACGAGTCGATGTGGGAGCTGTCCAACATCAACGAGGGGCGGATTGCCAACCCCGTCGAGTACATCGAGATGCGCCGCAAGGTGGGCGGTGCCCCCTGGTCGGCCGGGCTCGTGGAGTACGCGACCGCCGAGGTGCCCGCCGCCGTCGCCGGCACCCGGCCGCTGCGCGTCCTCATGGAGACGTTCTCCGACGCCGTCCACCTGCGCAACGACCTGTTCTCCTACCAGCGCGAGGTCGAGGAGGAGGGCGAGAACAGCAACGGCGTGCTGGTCCTGGAGACGTTCTTCAAGTGCACCACCCAGGAGGCCGCCGACACCGTCAACGACGTCCTCACCTCACGGCTGTACCAGTTCGAGCACACCGCGCTCACCGAAGTGCCCGCCGTCGCCCTGGAGAAGGGCCTCACCCCCGCCGAGGTCGCCGCCGTCGCCGCCTACACCAAGGGGCTCCAGGACTGGCAGTCCGGCGGCCACGAATGGCACCTGCGCTCCAGCCGCTACATGAACAAGGGCGCGCGCACCGGCTCCCCCTGGCAGGCGCCGAGCGGCCCCGGCACCTCGGCCGCCGGCGTCGGCGCACTCCTCGCCGCCGCCGCGCACGACCGTCTGCGCGCCTACTCCCACGTGCCCTACCGGAAGGTCGGCCCGTCCCGCATCCCCGACCTGTACATGCCCTTCGAACTCCAGCTCAGCCCCCACCTGGACCAGGCCCGCGGCCACCTCGTCGACTGGTGCCATGGCATGGGCATCCTCCAGGAAGGCGTCTGGGACGAGGACAAGCTGGCCGCCTACGACCTCGCGCTGTGCTCCGCCGGCCTCGACCCCGACGCCACCCCGGAGGCCCTGGACCTCAGCGCGCACTGGCTCGCCTGGGGGACGTACGGCGACGACTACTACCCCCTTGTGTACGGCCACCGCAGGGACCTGGCCGCCGCCCGCCTGACCACGGCCCGGCTCTCCCAGTGCATGCCGGTCGAGGGCCAAGCGGCCGTCGTCCCCGCCAACGCCATGGAGCGCGCCCTGATCGACCTGTGGACGCGCACCACGGCCACCATGACCACCGACCAGCGGCGCACCCTGAAGACGGCCGTGGACGCGATGACCGAGAGCTGGGTCTGGGAACTGTCCAACCAGCTCCAGAACCGCATCCCGGACCCGGTCGACTACCTGGAGATGCGGCGCGCCACCTTCGGCTCGGACCTCACCCTGAGCCTGTGCCGGATGGGCCAGGGCCCCGCCGTCCCGGCCGAGGTGTACGCCAGCGGCCCGGTGCGCTCCCTGGAGAACGCCGCCATCGACTACGCCTGCCTGCTCAACGACATCTTCTCCTACCAGAAGGAGATCGAGTACGAGGGCGAGATCCACAACGCCGTCCTGGTGGTGCAGAACTTCTTCGGCGTGGACTACCCGGCCGCCCTGACCGTCGTGCACGACCTGATCACCCAGCGCATGCGGCAGTTCGAGCACGTCGTCGCCCACGAGCTGCCCGTCCTGTACGACGACTTCGGGCTGTCCGAGGAGGCCAGGGCCGCCATGGGCGCCTATGTGCTGGACCTGCAGAACTGGCTGGCGGGCATCCTGAACTGGCACCGCTCCGTCGACCGGTACAAGGCCGAGTGGCTGGGCCGCCGCGCCCACGGCTTCCTGCCCGGCCGGCCGCCCGCCGTACCCGCCCTGTCGTTCGGCTGACCGTCGCCGCGTCTCCTCGCCCTCCGCCACCCTCCGGCCAGTCTCACCCTTTCGTGTCTCGTCAGGGCCCGCCGTCCCGGGTAGAGCACCAGCCGGAGGCGAGCGAACCATGGAACAGACTGTGTTGCGTCCCAAGCCGATGCCCGGACAGAACCGGCAGGAGGAGGGCGGCCACGGCCCCGCCCGCCGCCCGCATGCCGCGTCCCGGCGCGGACGGCGGTGGCGGACCCTGCTGCTCGGCCTGGGCGCCGGCACGCTCCTGCTGCTCTGCGGCATCGCCATCGGCCTGGTCGCCGCCACGGCGACCGGCCTCGGCGCTCTCGCCGGGCCGCCCCGCCAGGCCCCGCCGCCCGTCCCGGCGGCGCACGCCGCCGCCCGGGAACCCGCCCCGCCCGGCGCCACCCTCGGCGTGGAGGTGGCCGACGGCGAGAAGGCGGGCGCCCTGGTGGTGGCCGTCCACGTGCCCGGCCCCGGCTACACGGCCGGCCTGGTCCGCGGCGACCTCGTGCTCCAGCTCGGCGCGGCCCGCGTGGACACCGCCGCCGACCTCGCCCGTGCCGTCACCCGGTCCCGCCCCGGGAAGGCGGTGCTCCTCACCGTGCGCCACCACAGCGGGGCCTACCAGCAGTTGACGGTGACCCCCGGGCTGGTCACCTGACCTCTCCGCACCCGGCCCGGCGGCCCGCCACACCCCCGCGAAACCCCTGGTCACCATCCGTCCCACGCGTCATCATGGGCCCATGCCGAGCCGTTTCGCCGCGCACCGGGGGACGCCCGTCCCGAAGGTCCGGTCGCGTGGGCCCGGCCGGGCGGGCAGGATGCTGCCCGAGACGTCAGCGCCCCCCGACCCCAGCAGCGCCCGGAGGCCCGGATGACCGGTACCACGCCCGCGCCCTTCACCGCCGCCGACTACCGGGCCCGCATGGAACGCGCCGTGCGGTCCGCGGCCGGCGCCGGCCTCGCCGGACTGCTCGTGGCCCCCGGCCCGGACCTGGTGTGGCTCACCGGCTACACGCCCACCGCGATCACCGAACGGCTGACCGTCCTCGTCCTCGCCCCCGGCCGCGACCCCGTCCTCGTCGTGCCCACCCTGGAGGCCCCGGACGCCGAGCAGGCGCCCGGCGCCCCCGCGCTGACCCTGCGCGACTGGACCGACGGCACGGACCCGTACGCCGTCACCGCCGGCCTCCTCGACGACCGCGGCCGGTTCGGCATCAGCGACAACACCTGGGCGATGCATCTGCTGGGCCTCCAGCGGACCCTGCCCGGCACCTCGTACGCCGCCCTCACCCACGCCCTGCCCATGCTGCGCGCGGTGAAGGACGAGGCCGAACTGGACCTCCTGGCGGCCGCCGGAGCCGCCGCCGACCAGGCGTTCGAGGAGATCCGCAAGCTTCCCTTCGCCGGCCGCCGCGAGTCCGACGTCGGCGCGGACCTCGCCGCCCTGCTGCACCGCTTCGGCCACGAACAGGTCGACTTCACCATCGTCGGCTCCGGCCCCAACGGCGCCAACCCGCACCACGAGGTCGGCGACCGGGTCATCCGCCCCGGCGACATGGTCGTCCTCGACTTCGGCGGCCTGAAGGACGGCTACGGCTCCGACACCACCCGCACGGTCCACGTCGGCGGACCCACCGAGGAGGAGCGCCGGGTGCACGACGTCGTACGCGCCGCCCAGGAGGCCGGCTACCAGGCCGTACGGCCCGGCGCGGCCTGCCAGGACGTCGACCGGGCCGCCCGCGCGGTGATCGCCGACGCCGGGTACGGCGCGTACTTCATCCACCGCACCGGGCACGGCATCGGCGTCACCACGCACGAGCCGCCGTACATGATCGAGGGCGAGGAGCAGCCGCTCGTGCCCGGCATGTGCTTCTCCGTGGAGCCCGGCATCTACCTGCCCGGCCGCTTCGGGGTGCGCATCGAGGACATCGTCACGGTCACCGAGGACGGCGGCCGGCGACTGAACAACACCACCCGCGAGCTGGTCACAGTGGACTGAGACACCCCCGCGAGACCCCACCCCGACGACACCGGAACGGCGACGCGCGCACCCATGACCCAGGCACCGACACCCACCGCGGACACCGTCCGCCGACTGGTCCGCTCGTTGCTCAAGGACGGCGGCGACGGCACCGGGGGACCCGAGGTACGGCCCGTGCCGGAGGAGGGCGCGCACACCTGGTGGATCGGCACCCGCCATGTGCTGCGCCTCGCGCCCGACCGGGAGGCGTCCACGCGCCGCCGCCGGGAACTGCGGCTGCGCGACCTGGTCCGCCCGCACGTGCCGGTCGCCGTCCCGGTCAGCGTCGCGCACGGCGACTGGGCGCCCGGTCTCGCCTACAGCCTGGACACCCGGGTGCCCGGCGGCACGGCCGACGAGTACGACGTCTCCGCCCTCGGCGAGGCCGACCTGGCCGGGCTGCTCGGCGGGCTGCGCGCGGTGCCCGTACGCCAGGCCGAGGCGCTCGGCGTGCCCCGCGCCGCACCGCGCTCGCTGGAGGCGCTGCGCCGGATGGCCGTGCACGCGGCGGAACGGCTCGCCGCCGCCGACGAGTTCGACGCCGCCCGGCTGCACCAGCTCTCGCCGGCGAACGCGGCCCGGCTCAGCACGCAGCCCGGCAGCACCGTCCTCATCCACCACGGGCTGACCGGTGAGCACGTGGTGGTCAGCGCCGACGGCCGGGTGCGGGGCGTCCTGGACTGGACGCGGGCGGCCCTCGGCGATCCCGCCGAGGACATCGCCGGTCTCGCCGTCGCCGTCGGCTCCCCGGCGGCCGTCCGCGCCGCCACCCTCGCCGGCTACGGCGCCCGCCCCTGTCTGCGCGGACTGTGGCTGGCCCGCTGCGACACCGTCATCCGGTTCGCCGACCGTCTCGAGGGCCGCGCGGCCGGCTCCCCGCCCCTGCTGCGGAGCCGGCTGCGGCGCGCCTGGGAGCCGATCCTGCTGGAACGGGTCACCGACTTCCCGGAGAACGAACCGGAACCCTGACCGTACGCCGTGCCGCACGCCCGGGGCCCTGACCGTACGCGGGCGCGCCGGAACCCCCCCCGGAACCCCGAGGCGGGCCGGAACCCCGAGGTGAGCCGGGGACGCGAGGGCCGGGCTCTCGGGGAGACCCCCGGCCCCGCGAGCCGCGACCCCGGCCCCGGGAGACCACCGGACGCTCAGGGCTGGGTGAGGACCACGCAGGACTCGCCGGGGACGTGGAGCAGGCCGTCCGGGTCCGGCTCAGGCACCGGCTCCCAGGCCGCGAGGACCTCCACCCGGCCGGTGCCCAGCGGGATCGCCGCGGTCCGCTTGCCGAGGTTCACCGCCACCCGCACGTCCCCGCGCCGGAAGGCCAGCCAGCGGGCCTCCTCGTCGTAGGCCACCCGCGTGGCGGCGAGGTCGGGGCCGGTGAGGTCGGGCTGGGCGTGGCGCAGCGCGATCAGCCGCCGGTACCAGGCCAGCACGCGCGCGTGCGGCTCGCGTTCCGGCTCCGACCAGTCCAGGCAGGACCGCTCCCGGGTCGCCGGGTCCTGCGGGTCGGGTACGTCCTCCTCGGCCCAGCCGTGCGCGGCGAACTCCCGCCGCCTGCCCCGCCGTACCGCCTCGGCCAGCTCCGGGTCGGTGTGGTCGGTGAAGAACTGCCAGGGCGTGCCCGCCGCCCACTCCTCGCCCATGAACAGCATCGGGGTGAACGGAGCGGTCAGGGTCAGCGTGGCCGCGCAGGCCAGCAGGCCGGGGGAGAGCAGCGCGGCGAGCCGGTCACCCTGGGCGCGGTTGCCGATCTGGTCGTGGGTCTGGCTGTAGCCGACCAGCCGGTGCCCGGCCACCCGCGCCCGGTCCAGCGGACGGCCGTGGTGCCGGCCCCGGAACGACGAGTACGTGCCGTCGTGGAAGTAACCGCCGGTGAGCGTCTTGGCGAGCGCGGCGAACGGCGCGCGCGCGAAGTCGGCGTAGTAGCCCTGGGCCTCGCCGGTCAGCGCGGTGTGCAGGGCGTGGTGGAAGTCGTCGTTCCACTGGGCGTGCAGCCCGAGCCCGTTCTCCGCGCGCCGGGTGATGAACCGCGGGTTGTTCATGTCCGACTCGGCGATCAGGAACAGCGGCCTGCCCACCTCCTCGGCCAGGGCGTCCACGGCCGCCGACAGCTCCTCCAGGAAGTGGCACGCGCGCGTGTCGTACAGCGCGTGCACCGCGTCCAGCCGGAGCCCGTCGATCCGGTAGTCCCGCAGCCACGCCAGCGCGCTGCCGAGGAGGAACGCCCGCACCTCGTCCGAGCCGGGCGCGTCCAGGTTCACCGCCGTGCCCCACGGCGTGGTGTGCGTGTCCGTGAAGTACGGCCCGAACCGGGGAAGGTAATTGCCGGACGGGCCCAGGTGGTTGTGGACGACGTCCAGGACGACGCCCAGCCCGAGTCCGTGCGCCCGGTCCACGAACCGCTTCAGCGCCGCGGGCCCGCCGTACGGCTCGTGCACCGCCCACAGCGACACACCCTCGTAACCCCAGCCGTGCCGCCCGGGGAAGGGGCAGAGCGGCATCAACTCCACGTGCGTGACGCCCAGTTCCACCAGATGGTCCAGCCGGGCCGCGGCGGCGTCCAGGGTGCCCTCGCGGGTGTACGTGCCCACGTGCAGCTCGTACAGCACCGCGCCCGGCAGCCCGCGCCCCGCCCACCGCGCGCGCCACGCGTGCAGGCCGTGGTCCACGACCGCGCTCAGCCCGTCCGGGCCGTCCGGCTGGCGGCGCGAACGCGGATCGGGCAGTACCGGGCCGTCGTCCAGCGCGAAGCCGTACCGCGCGCCGTCCGCCGCCTCCGCCTCACCCGTCCACCACCCCTCGCGCGCGGGGTCGCGCGCCAACGGGCGCGTGGCGCCCTCACAATGGAGCGTCACTCGGTCTGCCTGCGGTGCCCACACCTCGAACTGCACGGACGGTTCCCCTTCGTCTGCTCACCGTGATGTCCCGCGTCCCCATCGTGCCGTCCCGGACGATCATTCCGCGCGTCAATTCGCCCCCGGCGCACTGGTGTCGCGGAAGTACCGCCCCGGTGGCACCGATTCCGCGTTTTCTGGACACCCGGGGTTCACTGTCCGACAATCACCAGCGTGACGTCGTCCTTCGAGTTCTCCACCTGTCCCGCGCGGCTGTCCGACGCGGAGCGGGACAAGGCGCTGCGGGTGCTGCGCGACGGCGTCGCCCTGGGCCGGCTCTCGCACGACACGTTCGTCCGCCGCATGGAACTGGCGCTCGCCGCGCGCCGCTCCGACGAACTCGCTGTCCTCGTCGCCGACCTGCCCCAGGAGAACCGCTTCTCCCGCGCGGTCCTCGGCACCGTGGAGGCCGTGTCCGGGTTCACCGTGCGGCTGCGCCGCGCCTGGCAGGCCGAGCGGCTGCCCAAGCTGCTGCTGCCGCACCCCGGCCACACCCATCCGCTGCGCATCGGCCGCGACCCGGCCAACGGGCTGCGCCTGAATCACGAGTCGGTCTCCCGCGTGCACGCCGAACTGCGCCGCCAGGACGGCCTGTGGGTGCTCAGGGACCTCGGCTCCACCAACGGCACCACCGTCAACGGCCGCCGGGTGACCGGCGCGGTCGTGGTCCGCGAGGGCGACCAGGTGGCCTTCGGCAGCACGGCGTTCCGGCTCGCGGTGAGCTAGGCCGGCCGGTTCTGTTCGAACGGGCGGCCAGGTACGCGCTCGTGCCGTCACGATCGGGTGAGCGGCCCTCGGGAAGACGGTCCGCCGTGCCGATGCAACCGGTATGACTCACCTCACCAGAGCGGCAGCGGCCGTCAGTGCCCTGCTGGCCGTCGCGGCCCTCCTCACCGCGGGTCCGGCCCGGGCGGCCACCCGGGAAGCCCGCGCGGACACCTGGCTCTATCTGACGGTCACCCAGGGCACCACCCGGGCCGGTGTACCGCGCGGCACGCTGCTGCGCTGTGACCCGCCCCGCCGGCATCCGCGCGCGGCCGAGGCGTGCGCCGAACTCGCCGCCGCCGGCGGTGACATCGGGCACATCCCGGCCGAGGACGTCTTCTGCCCGATGATCTACGCCCCGGTGACCACCCGGGCGCTCGGGCGGTGGAACGGCCGGACCGTCGGATTCCGGGAGACGTACAGCAGCGCGTGCGTCATGAGGGCGCGCACCCGGCACGTCTTCGCCCTCGACGGCTGACGCCGGATCCCGACCGGGCGGCGCGCCCCGGCGCGCGGGCCGCACCGGCTCAGGCCACCCCCTCCCGGGCCTGCTGCGCCGCCACCAGTACCGTCCGGGACTGGTGTTCCACCTGGTGCTCCAGCGGCACCCAACGGGCCCGGAACCGCTGCGCGAAGGCGTCGCACCAGGCGGCCACGAGCCGCTCCAGACGCGGTGCCGCCCGGTCGTCCGCCTCCCGCAGCACCCGCAGCAGCATCGCCGCGGCCCGCAGCGGCAGCCGCCGCCCGAACGCGTCCACACTCCCGACGTAGGCCATCGTGGTGCCCGCCGGCGAGGTGTGCGCCCAGTCCTCGGCCAGGCCCGGGATCAGCTCCAGCGCCCACCGCGCGGCCCGCAGCAGCGGCCCGTCCATCCCCTCCAGCCGGGGCAGCGCCTCGCCGAGGACCCGCTCCACCTGCCGCGCGTCCCGCAGCAGCCGGGCGGCCAGGTGGCGCAGGGCCGCCGCGGGTTCCGGGTGCGGCGCCGGGTCGTCCACCAGGTCGCTGGCCCACATCGGCACCTCCACCACGGCGGTCAGACCGCCGTACCGGTGGGCGTGGTACCAGGTGCTGTGCCGGGCGTCGTCCGGCATGCTCGGATAGGGCACGCCCGTCTCCGGGCCGGGCATCACATGCACCCCGGGGCCGGAGGCCGGCCAGCCCGCCGCGTCCGAGGCCCCCGTCTCCACCGGTATGTGCAGCGCCGCCGCGGACTTGGCGAACGGCTCGGCGAGACCCGGCACCTCCTTGGTCAGCTGCACCCAGCTGCCGCCCAGGTCGGTGCCGTGCAACGTCACCTGGAGGTACGGCCGCACCTCGTCGATCACCCCGGTCAGCGTCCTGGTCTCGGGCGGCAGCCGGTCCGGCGGCAGAACCGACGGGGACCACTCCGGCTGCTCCGCGCCCGTCGGCCGGTAGAAGCCGAGGTGGTAGTCGAGCAGGCTGCGCGGCGCCGGGGTCACGTGCAGACTCGCGCCGTCCGGATCCGCGCACAGCAGGAAGTGCCAGGAGGTGTCAGCGCGCAACTCCCGTTCGTCCAACACCCGTTCGGCGAGCACCAGCAGGGTGGAACCACCCGTCGGCTCGTTGGCGTGGGCGCCGGCGACGACCAGCACCGCACGGCGGGCGTGCCCCACCGACAGCAGGTGCAGGGGTCTTCCCGCGCGGGAGACACCCACCTGGCGCAGCGCGCACAGCCCGGGTTCCCGGGCCGCCAACGCCTCGGCGCGGGCGACCAGTTCGGGAACGCTGGGATAGCGCAGCTCCGGCAGAGGACTCACCCCCGACTTCGTCCGCCCGGCTTCGCCCTCCCAGTCCCGCACGCGGCGGGGGAACTGTCAAGCAGTCGGCGGGGGAGGCGCTCGGGGGCGCGCGGGGGCGCGGAGACGGCGGGGCCCGGACCTCTGCGTGCCACGAGCGCACTACCGGTACGACAGATGCCCCGGGAGCCCCCTGCGGGCCCTCGCAGGGGCCCGTACCCCGGCCGGGCCGGGGCGCGGCCCGCCGGACCCCGTGCCGCTCCTCAGTCCCCCGCGACGCGTTCCAGCAGGGCCACCGGGAGCCGGTCCAGCAGGTCGGCCACGCGCACGCGGCCGGTGAACTCGCGACCCGGGACGAGGACGTCGGCCCAGCGGCCGGGCGGCAGCGGCAGCAGCGTGTCCTGCCAGCCGCCCGCCTCCGCGAGCCGCAGCGACAGCCGGGTCACCGCCGTGACCACCTCGCCGGAGCGCGCGAACGCCAGACAGTGGCCGGCCGCCGGACCCTCGGCGTCCAGCGGGTCGTACGACGCGTCCGCGCCGAACGCGGCCGGGCGCCGGGCGCGCAGCCGCAGCGCCGCCGCCGTCAGCGCGTCCTTCTCGCCGGGCACCTCGGGCGGGAACGCCACCGGCCGCCGGTTGTCCGGGTCCACCAGCGCCCGGTACTCGCCCTCCGTGCCCTGGTACACGTCCGGCACCCCCGGCATCGTCAGGTGCACCAGCGCGGTGCCCAGGACATTGGCCCGTACATGCGGTTCCAGCGCCTTGCGGAACGCGGTCACCCGTTCGCCGGGCGGACCGCACGGTCCGGCGGCCACGAAGGCCGCCACCGCGTCCTCGTACGGCGGCTCCCGTTCCGTCCAGCTGGTGTACATGCCCGCCTCGCGCGCGTGCTTCAGCAGCGCCCGCTGGACGCGGTCCTCCTCCGCCGGGCCCAGCCCGAACACCGTCTGCCAGGCCGCCCAGGCCAGTTGTCCGTCCGGCGCGCCCTCCTCGGCCAGGGTCACCTCGGCGAGCAGCCGCGCCCAGCGGTCCGGGCACTCGGTGAGCACGGCCAGCGCGGCGCGCACGTCCGCGCTGCGCTTGGTGTCGTGCGTGGTGACCACCGACCCGGTGAGCGGCCGGTCGCGCTGCACGCGCGCGCAGTACGCGTGGAAGTCCTCCGGGTACACGCCCGGGCTGCCCGGGTCGCCGCCCACCTCGGTCGCCGACAGCAGCGGCACATAGCGGTAGAAGGCCGTGTCTTCCACCGACTTGGCGCGCAGTGCCGACGCGGTCTGCGCGAACCGGGTACGGAACTCCACCCGGTCGGCGTGGTCCGGCGCCGCCGGGTCGGGCGGCTCGACCAGCAGCCGGCGCACCACGGAGACGGCCTCGGCCTCCTCCGGCACCACGAACGCCAGCCGGGCCTCCTCGGCGGCCTCCTCGGTGATCACGGTGGCGGCGTCGACGGAGGTGTACGGCCGGTAGACCCGCATCCGCACCAGCAGTTCCTCCACGGCCGTGCGCAGCGCCCAGGGGGCGCGGTCGCGCAGCGAGAGGTCGGGCGAGGTGGCGCACAGCCGGGCGGCCACCCGGGTGAGCCGGTCCGCCTCCGTGGCGAGTTCGTGGGTGAGCACCTTGTACGCGGCCCGCCGGACCGTGGCCTCCCAGTTGCCGCCCCGGTCCGTCTGCGGCGCGGCGTACGCCCGGTAGCGGCCCAGCAGCTCGTACGCCCCGGTGCGGTCCGTGAACAGGCCGTCGATGTGCCGCAGGGCGTCGTAACCCGTGGTGCCCGCGACGGGCCAGGCGGCCGGCAGGTGCTCGTCGTCGGCCAGGATCTTCTCCACGACCGTCCAGCGTCCGCCGGTCGCCTCGTGCAGCCGCGCCAGGTAGCCGTCGGGGTCGGCGAGGCCGTCGGGGTGGTCGATCCGCAGCCCGTCGAACACGCCCTCGCCGAGCAGCCGCAGGACGGTGGCGTGGGTGGCGTCGAACACCTCCGGGTCCTCCACCCGCAGCCCGATCAGCTCCGAGATGCTGAAGAACCGCCGGTAGTTCAGCTCGGTGCGGGCCAGCCGCCACCACACGGGCCGGTACCACTGGGCGTCCAGCAGCTCGGGCAGCGGCAGCCGCTCGGTGCCCGGGCGGAGCGGGAAGACGTGGTCGTGGTAGCGCAGCACGTCGCCGTCCGCCCGCAGCCGCTCCAGCTCCGAGCCGACCGGACCGCCGAGCACCGGCAGCAGCACCCGGCCGTCCTGCGCCTCCCAGTCGATGTCGAACCAGCGCGCGTACGGCGATCCGGGGCCGTCGCGGAGCACCTCCCACAGGGCGCGGTTGTACCGGGGCACCATCGCCATGTGGTTCGGCACGATGTCCGCCACCAGGCCGAGCCCGTGCTCCCGAGCGGTGCGGGCCAGCGCGCGCAGGCCCTCCTCACCGCCCAGTTCCCCGCGCACGCGCGTGTGGTCCACCACGTCGTAGCCGTGCACGGAGCCGGGGACGGCCTCCAGGACCGGGGACAGGTGCAGATGCGAGACGCCGAGCGACGCCAGGTACGGTACGGCCGCTTCGGCGGCGGCGAACGGGAACGCGGGCTGGAGCTGCAGCCGGTAGGTGGCCGTGGGCACCGCCGGTCCGGGTCGCGCAGAAGTCATGGAAACCTACGTACCCCGCTCGCCGTCTTTCGTGTCATCGCCCGGTGCCGGATCACGCCCGCGTGTCCGGATCCGGGCGACGGAGGCCGAGAGGGAGCCCGGCCGGGCCCCCGGTGCCGCTCGCCGGCGCGCACCCGCCGCCCGGGCGCCTGCAAGGCGCCGGCCGGCGCCGCGCCCCCTCCGCGGACACCCTCGGCGCACGTGTGCGCGCCCCCGGTCCGGTGCTCGCCGGCCGGGTCGCGGTACTCACCCGTCCGGCCTACGCGGCAGCTGCCGCGCAGGCCCGATGGCACCTCCTTCGCCCCCGCCTCGGCATCCCGCGCGACGATCCGCGCGTGCGGCCCGGGAACGCGCCGCACGCGCGCGTGGCGGACACGCGGCCCCACCAGGGGCCACGTGCTCACTCCGCCGGGCGCCGCAGCACCGTCAGGCTGCGGTCGGGCAGGGTGACGCGGTCGCCGGCCGCGACCTTCCCGCCCGTCCCCGGCGCCACCCCCTCGGGGCGGGCCGTGTCCACC
The DNA here is from genome assembly GCF_040636485.1 of Streptomyces sp. NPDC038707. Taxonomy (NCBI): domain Bacteria; kingdom Bacillati; phylum Actinomycetota; class Actinomycetes; order Kitasatosporales; family Streptomycetaceae; genus Streptomyces; species Streptomyces sp. NPDC038707. Next base: position 139,738 of record NZ_JBEZUP010000005.1, on the reverse strand, counting down.
ACCACCTGCCACTGCCGGCCGTGGTCGACCGGCACCACGAAGTCCAGCGGCTCGGGGGAGGCGTTGAACATCAGCAGGAAGGAGTCGTCGGTGATGCGTTCCCCGCGCGGGCCGGGCTCGGAGATGGCGTTGCCGTTGAGGAACACGGTCAGCGCGGACGCCTGCGCCGAGTCCCAGTCCCGCTGGGTCATCTCGGCGCCCTCGGGAGTGAACCAGGCGATGTCCGACAGCTCGTCGTGGGTGCCCTCCACCGGCCGGCCGTGGAAGAAGCGGCGCCGCCGCAGCACGGGATGGTCCCGGCGCAGCCACACCATCGCGCGCGTGAAGTCGAGCAGCTCACCGTCCTGTGCCGGCCAGTCGATCCACGACAGCTCGTTGTCCTGGCAGTAGGCGTTGTTGTTGCCGCGCTGGGTGCGCGCGAACTCGTCGCCGTGGCTGATCATCGGCACGCCCTGGGACAGCATCAGCGTGGCGATGAAGTTCCGCATCTGCCGGGCGCGCAGGCGCAGCACCTCGGGATCGTCGGTGTCGCCCTCCACCCCGCAGTTCCAGGACCGGTTGTGGCTCTCGCCGTCCCGGTTGTCCTCGCCGTTGGCCTCGTTGTGCTTGTCGTTGTAGGCCACCAGGTCGTGCAGGGTGAAACCGTCGTGACAGGTGACGAAGTTGATGGAGGCCAGCGGGCGGCGGCCGTCGTCCTGGTAGAGGTCGGAGGAACCGGTCAGCCGGGAGGCGAACTCGGCCAGCGCACGCGGCTCGCCCCGCCACAGGTCCCGGACGGTGTCCCGGTACTTGCCGTTCCACTCGGTCCACAGCGGCGGGAAGTTGCCCACCTGGTAGCCGCCCTCGCCCACGTCCCACGGCTCCGCGATCAGCTTCACCTGGGAGACCACCGGGTCCTGCTGCACCAGGTCGAAGAACGACGACAGCCGGTCCACCTCGTGGAACTGCCGGGCCAGGGTGGCCGCCAGGTCGAAACGGAAGCCGTCGACGTGCATCTCGGTGACCCAGTACCGCAACGAGTCCATGATCAGCTGGAGCACGTGCGGGGACCGCATCAGCAGCGAGTTCCCGGTGCCCGTGGTGTCCATGTAGTACCGCGGATCCTCGGCGAGCCGATAGTACGACGGGTTGTCGATGCCCTTGAAGGACAGCGTCGGACCCAGGTGGTTGCCCTCGGCCGTGTGGTTGTAGACCACGTCCAGGATGACCTCGATCCCGGCCTCGTGCAGCGCCCGGACCGCCGACTTGAACTCCAGCACCTGCTGGCCGCGGTCGCCCCAGGAGGCGTACGCGTTGTGCGGGGCGAAGAACCCGATGGTGTTGTAACCCCAGTAGTTGTTCAGGCCCATGTCGACCAGCCGGTGGTCGTTCACGAACTGGTGCACGGGCATCAGTTCGAGCGCCGTCACCCCCAGCTCGGTCAGGTGCTCGATGACCGCCGGATGGGCAAGACCCGCATAGGTGCCGCGCAGCTCCTCGGGCAGCCCCGGGTGGCGCATCGTCAGCCCCTTGACGTGCGCCTCGTAGATCACCGTGTGGTGGTACTCGGTGCGCGGCGGGCGGTCGTCGCCCCAGTCGAAGTACGGGTTGATCACCACCGACGTCATGGTGTGCGGCGCCGAGTCCAGGTCGTTGCGCCGCTCCGGCGCGCCGAAGTGGTAGCCGTACACCTCCTCGCCCCACCGGACCGACCCGCTGACCGCCTTCGCGTACGGGTCGAGCAGCAGCTTCGCCGAGTTGCAGCGCAGCCCGCGCCCGGGGTCGTACGGGCCGTGCACCCGGAACCCGTACCGCTGTCCCGGCATCACGCCGGGCAGGTACGCGTGCCGCACGAACGCGTCGCTCTCGCGCAGTTCCACCGCCGTCTCCGAGCCGTCGTCGTGCAGCAGACACAGCTCTACTCGGTCCGCGGCCTCCGTGAAGACCGCGAAGTTGGTTCCGGCGCCGTCATAGGTGGCGCCGAGCGGATATGCCTCTCCAGGCCAGACCTGCATGGATACGACTCTCCCAGGTGTGCCGTCCGCCCGGGGCCGGCTCGGCCCCGAGTCCTGTCCGAAAGTGAGGCAACCCCCCGTGGGCCGGCCGGCCTCTTCTCAGGTGACCAGTGCGTGCGGCGATTCTGGTACCCGCCCCACGCCGAACCAGCGGGGCGGAAACGTACTCCCGCGACCGAGGGGGAGCAGGGGGAGGAAGTGCGCGAGAAAGTGCACCGCCATCCGGGCAGAGCACTGACCGGTGCGGCCCTCGGGGCGGCGGAAGCACGAGCACTACGACCTGACCGGCCAGGACTTCGCCCAGGAACTGGTGACGCTGGCACCGGCCGAGTGCCCCGGCGGCACCATCGAGACCGGCGAGGTCCCGGACGGCGACCCGCGCCACCCGAACGTCAATGGTCTGTGCGTGACCACCCGTTCGTGTGGTCATGCCTACCGGATCCTGCTCGTGTACGCGGTCAACCAGGTCGGCTGGTACGAGTACATCACCGAGTGGCGCTTCCAGGACGACGGCACGGTCACCATGAACGCCGGCGCCACCGGCAGCCTCTCCTGGGAGGACCGCAACGCCCAGGATGCGCCCCGGCGGCCATGACGAGCGCCGCTCGCGGCCTCGGTCGGCTCGGGGTGCGCAAGGTCGAGCAGTACGACTCCACGGTCAGCGCGCCCTCCGGCCGCGGGGAGGGCCCGACCGCCAGGACCACCCGCACCAGGGCCGCCAAGGAGTTCGCGGGCGACTGCAAGCCCTGCCGCTGGTGGCGGACGGTCAGCGCGACCGGCAGGAACAAGGACGGGCACCCCCGTTCGTACGAACTGGTCCCCGGGCCCACCGCCAAGTACCCGGGCCGCCCCTTCACCCGGCACGACCTGTACGTCACCCAGTACGACAAGTGCGAGCTGTTCGCCAACGACAACCCCACGTGCGCGTCCGGCCATCCGGGCTCCGTCGACACGTGGGTGAACGGGCGGCCCCTCACCCACCCCGTGGTCTGGGTGAACGTCGGCTTCCACCACATCGCCCGGGACGAGGACCAGCAGCCCATGGCCGTGCGCTGGCAGGGCTTCTCCCTCACCCCCCGGGACGTCACGGCTATGAATCCGCTCACTCCCCAGGAACTCGCATGGCAGAACGGCCACTGGCAACCGCGTAGTTGAGCCGGGCGGCCGGGAAACCGACCTGTCGATCCGGCTGCACCGCCCACCGCTCGCGGAGTAGGCTTCCTTGATCGTTGAGACGGGAAGGCGCGGGAGCGGAAGGCGGTGCACGGGTGGGCTCGGGAGGGTTGGAGCTGCCTCCTGGTGACGAGGGTCACGAGGGGAACTCCACAGACGTCCCGCCCGGCGCGGTGTCCCTGGCCCGGCCGATGGACGGGGGGTCCATCGGACCGGAGCTGGACTGGGACGCCGACGCCTGGCGCGAGGTGCGCACCCGCGCCCAGCGGGCCGGCCGGGCCTACATCTGGCTGAACCTCGTGGAGCAGCGGCTGCGCGCGGTCGTGGCCGCCGTGCTGCGTCCCGTCTACGAACCCGTGCACGGCGACGAGTGGGTGGTGGCCGCGGCCGGACCGGCCGGACAGGAGTGGGTGCAGCGCGCGGTCGCCGTGCGCGAGGTCAGCCGCCGCAAGGGCTACCTGCTCGACCCGGCCGACGACAACGTGCTCAGCTTCCTCACCCTGCCCCAGCTGCGCGAGCTGGTGGTGCAGCACTGGCCGTGCTTCGAGCCGTACTTCGACGAGCGCCGGGACCTCGAACTCGCGCTGGACGAGCTGGAGGTGACCCGTAACGTCGTCTCCCGGAACCGGGCGCTGTCCGAGGCGGTGCTCGGCCAGGCCGAGCGGGCCTCGGCCCGGCTGCTGGAGATGCTCGGCGCGGGCGGGGACGTGCCCTCCGCGCGCCGACTGCCCGTGGACGCGGTCGAGGACCTGGTCGGCGACCGGTACGCGGACGTCGTCGCGGTCCATCCCGACCGGGTGCGGCTGCTGCGCCAGTTCCCGGCCGAGGACATCTTCGACGGCGCCCGCCGGCTCGACGCCATCGGCATCGGCCTCAACCTGCTGGTGCAGAACTTCTCCGGGCGCCGCCTGGTCCGGCTCGCCGAGTCCGGCTGCCGGGTGCGGCTGCTCTTCCTCAACCCGGCCTCCAGCTCGGTCAAGCGCCGCGAACGGGAACTGGGGATGAAACGGGGCGAACTGAGCCGCTCGGTGGAGATGAACATCCTGCACATGCGCCGGGTGCGGTCCCGGCTGCGCGACCCGGGCGCGTTCGAGATCCAGGTGTACGACGAGACCCCCCGCTTCACCGCCTACCTGGTGGACGGCGACGGCGCGGACGGCGTCGCCGTGGTGCAGTCCTATCTGCGCGGGGCGCGCGGGATGGAGTCGCCGGTGCTGGTGCTGCGCAACGGCAGCCGGCTGGTCACCGCCGACGAGGCCGGAGAATCCGGTCTTTTCCCGACATACCGCGAGGAATTCGAGCTGACTTGGGCGGATTCGCGCCCGGTGTCCTGACCCGTCGGAGCCGGGTGCGCAAGGCCGCCGGTGGATTGTCAGTGGCGCGTGCGATGGTGGAGGCACTGGGGGAAAGCACCACCGAGAAGGGGGGCCGCCCATGGGCTGGCACCAGGAGCTGCTGATCGGCTTCGACCTGGAGACGACCGGGACCGATCCGCGCGAGGCGCGCATCGTCACGGGCGCCGTGATCGAGGTCAGGGCCGGTGAGCCCATGGGCCGCAGGGAGTGGCTGGCCGATCCGGGCGTGGAGATCCCGGCCGACGCGGTCGCGGTCCACGGCATCAGCACCGCGCGCGCGGCGGCCGAGGGCGGTCCGGCCGACCAGGTGGCGGACGCCATCGCCGACGTCCTGGTCTCGTACTGGAAGACGGGCGTCCCGGTCGTCGCCTACAACGCGGCCTTCGACCTCACCCTGCTCTCCGCCGAGCTGCGCCGGTACGGCCTGCCGTCCCTGACCGACCGGCTGGGCACCGCACCCGCCCCGGTCGTCGACCCGTACACCATCGACCGCTGGGCCGACCGCTACCGCCGGGGCAAGCGGAACCTGGAAGCGGTCTGCGCCGAGTACGGCATAGTCCTCGGCGCGGCCCACGACGCCACCGCCGACGCCCTCGCCGCGGCGCGCCTCGCCTCCGCGATAGCCGACCGTCATCCGAAGATCGCGGCCCTCGGCCCCGCGGAACTGCACCGGTGCCAGATCCGGTGGTACGCGGAATGGGCGGCGGACTTCCAGGCGTTCCTGCGGCGCAGGGGAGAGACGGACGCGGTGGTGGACGGCGCGTGGCCGCTCCGCGAGCTGACCGAGGACCAGCCCGCGTAATGATGTCGTCCGTGGGCGCGCCCCGGCGCCCCGGCGCCCCGCGCGGCTCAGGGGCGAGGCTCCGTCAGAACGGATACCACCGCACCGTCTCGTCCCCGTCCCGCAGGGACGCCACCCGGCGCCGGAACTCGGCCAGTGCCTTCGGGTTGGACGGGGCGTGCTGGGCCACCCACGCGCAGCTGGCCGTCTCCCGGGCGCCGCGCAGCACCGCGCAGCCGTCCCACTCGCGCACGTCCCAGCCGTACGTGCCGGTGAACGAGTCGTACGCCCCGGCGGGCAGCCCGTACCGGTCGCGGGAGAGGGCCATGACCACCAGGTCGTGCTCGCGCAGGTCGGCGGAGAAGGTCTCCAGGTCGACCAGGACCGGTCCGTCCGGGCCGACGTGCACATTGCGGGGCAGCGCGTCGCCGTGGACCGGCCCCGGCGGCAGATGGGGCGTCAGTGCCGCCGCCCGCGCCGCGTAGCCGTCGCGGCGCGCCCGGAGATAGGCCGCGTCCTCCGGGTCGACCGCGTCGCCCGCCAGCCGCAGCCAGCGCTCCACACCGCCCAGCAGATCGCGGGGCGGCAACGCGAACGAGGGAGAGGGGAGAGCGTGCACGATGCGCAGCAGTGCGGCGAGGTCCCGCGGTTCGGCCGGCCGTACGGCGTCCGGCAGCCGGTGCCACACGGTCACCGGGTGGCCGTCCACCAGCAGCGGCTTCACCTCGGCCGCCCGCACGGCGGGCACGCCGGCCTCGGCCAGCCACGCGGCGACGGCCAGTTCGCGTTCGGCCCGCGGCAGCAGCTCGGCGTCCCGGCCGACCTTCACCACGAGATCGCCGGCGGCGAACACCGCGTTCTCGCCGAGGGCCATCAGCCGCGCGTCCCGGGCCGGTCCCGGCAGCACCCCCGCCGCGGCCAGTACGTCCCGCGCGCGTGCCTCGTCCATCGTCCCGCCTCCGTGCCGTCTTCCCGTGCCGTGTCCGTCCCGTACCCGGCCAGTCTCGCATCCGTACAGGTCGGCGGCGGTGCACGGGCCCTTGACGGGGTACCGGGCCTTGACGACCATGAACACGCCAACCGGAGCAGGCAAAGGGGCTGATTCCGTGACAGAGGTGGCCGAAGCGCATGCCCGCGCCGGAGGCCGGACCGCCGACCGCGGCGCCTGGTTCCTCGTCCTGCCCGCCCTCCTCCCGATCCTGCTGCTCAGCGTCGGCCCGCTGCTCTACGGCATCCTGCTGGCCTTCACCGACGCCCAGTCCGGCCGGACGGCCGCCACCCGCTGGATCGGCGCCCTCAACTTCCGTGACCTGCTGCACGACACCCTGTTCTGGGAGTCGTTCCGCATCGGCCTGGTCTGGGCGGCCGGAGTGACGGTGCCCCAGTTCCTGCTGGCGCTCGGCCTGGCCCTGCTGCTGAACCAGGACTTACGGCTGCGCGGCCTGGCCCGCGCCCTCGCCATCGTGCCGTGGGCGATGCCCGAGGTCGTCGTCGGCATCATGTGGCGGCTCGTCTACAACCCGGACGCGGGCGTCCTCAACGAGACCCTGCGCGACCTCGGCCTCGGGGGCGGCCGGGACTGGCTGAGCGGCCTGGCCACCGCGCTGCCCGCGGTCATCGTCGTCGGCGTCTGGGCGGGCCTGCCGCAGACCACGGTCGCCCTGCTCGCCGGACTGCAGAACGTGCCCCGCGAACTCCACGAGGCGGCGGCGGTCGACGGCGCGGGCGCCTGGCGCCGCTTCCGCACGGTCACCTGGCCCGCGCTCAGACCCGTGGCCCTCGCCGTCACCGCGCTCAATCTGATCTGGAACCTCAACTCCTTCGCCCTGGTCTACGTCCTCACCAACGGCGGACCCGGCGGCAAGACCCGGCTGCCCATGCTCTTCGCCTACGAGGAGGCCTTCCGGTACGGCCAGTTCGGCTACGCGGCGGCCATGGGCTGTGTGCTCGTCGCCGTGGTCTCCGTCCTGCTCGCGGTGTTCCTGGCCGGCCGGCTGCGCGGCGGTGAGGACGCATGAGGACCACACGCACCCCGAGGACCCGCCGCGCCGCCCGCGCCGGCCAGTACACGGCGCTGCTCGCCTATCTGCTGTTCCTCGCCTTCCCGCTGCTGTGGCTGCTGTCCACCGCGCTCAAGTCCCCGCGCGAACTGGGCGCCCTGCACCCCACCTGGATCCCGCGCCACCCCACCCTGGCCAACGTCCGGCAGGCCTTCGCCGAGCAGCCGCTGGCGCACGCCGCGCTCAACTCCCTGTTGGTGGGGCTCGCCACCGCCGTCGTCGCCGTCCTGATCGCCACCCCGATGGCCTACGTCATGGCCCGGCGCCGCACCCGGGCGGCCCGCGCCGCCACGGGCTGGGTGGTGGTCAGTCAGGCGTTCCCCTTCGTGCTGCTGATCATCCCGCTGTTCCTGGTGCTGAAGCGGCTGCGGCTGATCGACTCCCTGACCGGGCTGGTGCTGGTGTACGTGGTGTGGTCGCTGCCGTTCGCGCTGTGGATGCTCGCCGGGCACGTCCGCGCGGTCCCCGCCGAACTGGAGGAGGCGGCGGCCGTCGACGGGGCCGGACGGCTGAGAACGCTGACGTCGGTGACGGCGCCCCTGCTCGCGCCGGGCATCGCGGCGACGGCCCTGTTCGCGTTCGTCACCGCCTGGAACGAGTTCTTCTTCGCGCTCGTGCTGCTCAAGAGCCCGCGGCGGCAGACCCTCCCGGTCGTCCTCACCCACTTCATCGGCGCGGAGGGCGTGGCCGACCTCGGCCCGCTGGCCGCCGCCGCGTTCCTGGCCACCCTGCCCTCCCTGGCCTTCTTCGCACTGGTCCAGCGACGGATCACCAGCGGCCTGCTCGCCGGGGCGGTGAAGAGCTGATGCGCACCCGGATCACCCTGGCACTCGCCGCGCTCCTGCTCCTCCTCGCGGGCTGCTCGGCCGGCCCCGCGGACGGCGGCCCGGTCACCCTGCGCTTCCAGTCCCTGGCCTGGCAGCCGGAGTCCGTCGCCGTCACCAGGCACCTGGTGGAGGAGTGGAACGCCACTCACCCGGACGTCAGGGTCGAGTACGTCCAGGGCAGTTGGGACGGCGTGCACGACCAGCTGCTGACCTCGTTCGAGGGCGGCGAGGCCCCGGACGTCATCCACGACGCCTCCGACGACCTCGCCGACTTCGCCTACGGCGGCTACCTCGCCGACCTGACCGGCCTGCTGCCCGCCCGGCTCGCCTCCGACATCCCGCGCGACACCTGGCGGTCGGCCACCTTCGGCCGCGGCGTCTACGGCGTGCCGTTCCTCCAGGAGCCCCGGGTGCTGATCGCCGACGCCGACCGGCTGCGCGCGGCCGAGGTGCGCATACCGACGCCCGAAGACCCCTGGAGCTGGCCGGAGTTCCGGCAGGTCGCCAAGAAGCTCGGCGGGCCCGGGCGGTACGGCGTGGCCTGGCCGCTGCGGGAGCCCGTGTCCGCCACGCTCAACCTGTCCCTGTCGGCGGGCGGCCGACTCTTCCACCGGGGCGCGGACGGCAAGGTCACCGTCCGCTTCGAGGCCGGGGACGCGGTGGTGGCGCGCACCGTCCACGACCAGATCGCCGTCGACCGCAGCGCCCCCGCCTCGACGCTCGGCAGCGGCGGCTCGGACACCCTGCCCGGCCTCTTCGGCGGCCGGTACGCGCTGGTCCCGCTGGGCTTCTCCTACCGCCAGCAGATCGTGCGACAGGCCCCCGAGGACTTCCACTGGCAGGTGCTGCCCGCCCCGGCCGGCGCCGACGGGCTCACCCAGGGCGTCAGCCCGCAGACGCTGTCCGTCGCCGCCGACTGCCCGCACAAGAAGGAGGCCGTCGCCTTCATCGACTTCCTGCTGCGGCCCGCGAACATGGTCCGTCTCGCCCTCGGCGACTGGATGCTGCCCACCGGCACCCGGGCCCTGAAGGACCCGGCCCTGCACACCGCCGAGCACGGCTGGGCCACCGGCACCGCCCTCGCGGCCCACCTCCGCCCGGCGCCCGCCCAGTCCGTGCGCGGCTACCCGGAATGGAAGGACAAGGTCGCCACCCCCGCCTACCAGGAGTACTACAGCGGCGCCATCACCCTCGCCGAGCTGCGCCACCGCCTGGAGCGGGACGGAAACCTGGTCCTGGCCCGCTACCAGCGCTGACCGTCCGGCTCCGGTCGTACCGCACGTACGGCAAAAGCGTTAGACGAGACGTATCGTCTCGCATAGGGTCGTCGTCATGACCGCGCACACCGCCCCCGCCCACATCGCCATGTTCTCCATCGCCGCCCACGGCCATGTGAACCCCAGCCTGGAGGTGATCCGTGAACTCGTCGCCCGTGGTCACCGGGTCACGTACGCCATCCCGCCGGTCTTCGCCGACAAGGTGGCCGCCACCGGCGCCCGGCCCGTCCTGTACCACTCCACCCTGCCCGGCCCCGACGCCGACCCGGAGGCGTGGGGCAGCACCCTGCTGGACAACGTCGAGCCGTTCCTGAACGACGCGATCCAGGCGCTCCCGCAGCTCGCCGAGGCCTACGCCGGCGACACGCCCGACCTCGTCCTGCATGACATCACCTCCTACCCGGCCCGAGTCCTCGCCCACCGCTGGGGCGTCCCGGCGATCTCCCTCTCCCCGAACCTCGTCGCCTGGGAGGGCTACGAGGAGGAGGTCGCCGAGCCGATGTGGCGCGAGCCCCGGCAGACCGAGCGCGGACAGGCCTACTACGCCCGGTTCGAGGCCTGGCTGGCGGAGAACGGCATCACCGAGCACCCGGACCCCTTCACCGGCCGCCCGCCACGCTCCCTGGTCCTCATCCCGAAGGCGCTCCAGCCGCACGCCGACCGGGTGGACGAACGCGTGTACACCTTCGTCGGCGCCTGCCAGGGCGAGCGGGCCGAAGAAGGCGACTGGCAGCGGCCCGCCGGCGCGGAGAAGGTCGTGCTGGTGTCGCTCGGCTCGGCCTTCACCAAGCAGCCCGCCTTCTACCGGGAGTGCGTGCGTGCCTTCGGCGACCTGCCCGGCTGGCACCTCGTCCTCCAGGTCGGCCGGCAGGTGACCCGCGCCGAACTGGGCGAGCTGCCGGACAACGTGGAGGTGCACGACTGGGTGCCGCAGCTCGCGATCCTGCGCCAGGCCGACCTGTTCGTCACCCACGCGGGCGCCGGCGGCAGCCAGGAGGGCCTGGCCACCGCGACGCCCATGATCGCCGTACCGCAGGCCGTCGACCAGTTCGGCAACGCTGACATGCTCCAGGGGCTCGGCGTTGCCCGGAAACTGGCGACCGAGGAGGCCACCGCCGACCGCCTCCGCGATGCCGCCCTCGCCCTGGTGGACGACCCCGGGGTCGCGCGCCGGCTCAAGGAGATCCAGGCGGAGATGGCCCAGGAGGGCGGCACCCGGCGGGCCGCCGACCTCATCGAGGCCGAACTGCCCGGCCACCGCGAGCCGTAGGACCCGCCGGGCGGCCCACGGGCCGATGTCCGTCCCGGCCAGTGGAGACGCGCCTGGTGATGACGCCACCTTGTTGAACAAGTCACAGCCGCGGGAAGAGGTTGATCCGGGCCCCGCCCATCGGCCGGAGTTTCGCGCAGCCCGCCTGGGCGCGGGCACCGGCCGCCGTGCCCGCCCTCACGGGGCACGGCGGCCGTACGCGTGCGCCCGCCCCTGCGTCCCGCACAGCGGCCGGCGGACAGTTGGCCGAAAGTCGTCCGTCGCCGTACCCCGTCAGTGACATCCGGGCCACGACCGACGCAGAACCAGACGCCGCCGCGGTCCGACGGCACAGGGGAGCGCCGGACCGCGGCCGCCGATACCACATACCCGCCCCCCGGTGGTCCGGCTCACCGAAGCGCGCGACAAACCCGTCAGGCTGTTCCTAGGGTGAAGCCCACCGAAGGCCGGAAGGGGCGGATGAGGGTGCGGGACAGACCACCATCGGCGTCGCCACGCCACCGTGAGCACGCCGTCACCCGGCGCCCGGACACCCACGCGCTCCTGGCGGGCGACTCCGCCGCGCAGGACGGCCGTATGCCCGCCGGCGCCCGCCGCACGCTCCCTTCCGCACCGGTTCCGGCGGGGGACGGTCAACGGACACCGCTCACTCGGACGGGTGGCGATTTCCGGCCCTCGCGGGCCCGTGGCCCCGCCCGGGCGGCATCCGCTGCCGGACTCCGCGGTCCGGGCCGCACCGCACCGGCGAGATCACGCCAACGTTCACGGCGCCCGCCGGCCTCGGCATTCTCCGCGAGCGAGGACAGGACATGAGCAGCTACAACTTCGGACACGTCAACGGCGCGGCCCGCTTCGGCGACCGCACCACCCCGGACCTGGAGACCCTGATGGAGGCCGCCGACCGGCTCACCGAGGCGCTGCGCGCCGAGTACCCCGGGCTGGTGAACAGCGGCGAGACCATCCAGGAGCAGTTGGCGCAGTCCGCCGAGGACGGACTGCCGCCCAACCGGGGCCGGATCCGCTCCGCGCTGGAGACGATCGCCATCGCGGCCTCGGCCGGCACCGCCAGCCTCGACTACACCCGGCACCTCCTGCACGCCCTCGACCTCTGACCGCCCACGGCCGGCGAACCACGGCGCCGGCCGGTGCGCGGCCGGGCGAGGCGGTGACAGCCGGTCCGGAGGTCACGCGCCGAGCGCCGTCAGAGTCGGCCGCCGGGCCCGGTCGTAGCGCTCCAGCAGGACGCGGGCCACCTCCGGTGCCGCGCCCAGCACCTCGCCCCGTACGTCCGCCTCCGCCGCGCCGCGCGCGATCCGGTCCGGCAGGAAGCCGGGGGCCAGGACGTACGGGGCCACGGCGACCCGTTCGCAGCCGAGCTGCCGCAGTTCCCGCACCGCGTCCTCGGTGCGGGGCAGGGATGCGGAGGCGAACGCAGGCCGCACGGCGCACCAACCGGTGCCCCGCCACTCCCGCGCGATGTCTGCGATCACTGCGATCGCCTCCGGGTCGGACGACCCCGCCGAGGCCAGCACGACCCCGGTCGAGGACTTGTCGGCGGGCGTCAGCCCCGCCTCGTACAGCCGCCGTTCCAGCGCGGACAGCAGCAGCGGCGACGGACCGAGCACGTCCGCCTGCCGGATCCGCAGCCGCGCCGGGGCGTCCCGCAGCACGGCCGGGATGTCGGACTTGGCGTGGAACGCGCGGGTCAGCAGCAGCGGCAGGGCGACGACGTCCCGGACGCCCTCCGCCGCCAGCGACTCCAGCACCCCGTGCACCGACGGGACGTTGAAGTCCAGGAAGCCCGTCTCCACGCGCAGCCCGGGCCGCAGCGACCGCACCCGCTCCACGAGGGCGTGCACGGTCGCCGCGTGCCGCGGGTCACGGCTGCCGTGGGCGATGACGAGAAGAACGGGCCTGGTACGCACGGGACGTCAGCTCTTCACCAGCAAGCCGCGGCTGCGCAGCACCCACCGCTCCAGCGGACTGAAGATCAGCAGGTCGATGGCGATGCCGACGAACAGGATGAGCAGGATCGCCTCGAACACCATCGCCATGTCACTGGCGGTGCGCCCGTTCTCCAGCAACTGGCCGAGGCCCACGCCGAGATCGGGGAACTGGGCGATGATCTCCGCGGCCATCAGCGAACGCCAGGAGAACGCCCAGCCCTGCTTCAGGCCCGCCACATAGCCGGGCAGCGAGGCCGGCAGGGTGACGTACCAGACGCCCTTCGCACCCGTGGCGCCCATCGTGCGGCCCGCGCGCAGGAACAGCGGCGGCACCTGGTCGACGCCGGACACCAGACCGTTGGCGATGGAGGGCACGGCACCGAGCAGGATCACCGCGTACATCATCGAGTTGTTCAGGCCCAGCCAGATCACCGCCGGCGGCACCCACGCCACCGACGGCAGCGACTGGAGCCCGGACAGGATCGGGCCGATGGCCGCGCGCACGAACTTCACCCGGGCCACCAGCAGACCCAGCGGGGTGCCGATGACCAGCGCGAACGCGAAGCCCAGCAGACCGCGCGAGACACTGGTCCAGATGTAGCCGAGCAGATCGCCCCGCAGCCAGGCGTCCCGGAACGCGCTGCCCACCGCGCCCGGCGAGGGCAGCTTCGTCGGGTCGTCGACGACCGGGTACAGGATGTACCAGACCACGAGGACCACGGCGATCGCGACGACCGGCGGCAGGATCTTGTTGACGAGGGTGTCGCGCAGCGGCGGGCGGCCGGTGGCCGTGGTCTCCAGCGCGTCCAGGCCGGCCTCGACGCTCCCGGCGTCCTGGACCGGTGTCGTCTCAGTGCTGGCCATGGCGGCGGATCTCCCCACGCAGTACGTCGGTTATCTCGAGGGACAGTTCGGCCACGGGCGCGTCCTCGATGCGGCGCGGCTGCGGGAGGTCCACGCGCCACTCGCGCGCGATCCGGCCCGGGCGGGAGGACAGCAGGACCACCCGCTGCGCGAGCCGCACCGCCTCGCGCACGTTGTGGGTGACGAACAGGACCGACAGCCCGGTCTCCGCCCAGATACGGGTCAGCTCGTCGTGCAGCACGTCCCGTGTGATGGCGTCGAGCGCGGCGAACGGCTCGTCCATCAGCAGCATGTTGCTCTCCTGCGCCAGCGCGCGGGCCATAGCCACCCGCTGGCGCATACCGCCGGACAGCTCGTGCACCCGCTTGCCGTGCGCGCCCGTGAGCCGCACCAGTTCGAGCAGTTCCTCGGCCTTGCCGCGCCGCTCGGACTTGGGCACGCCCCGCAGCTTGAGGGCGAGTTCGATGTTCTTGCCCGCGGTCAGCCACGGGAACAGGGCGTGTTCCTGGAACATCAGGGCCGGACGGCCGTCCGTGGTGATGGAGCCGGCGCTCGGCCGGTCCAGCCCCGCCACCAGGTTCAGCAGTGTGGACTTGCCGCAGCCCGAGGCCCCCAGGAGGGTGACGAACTCACCCGGCGCGACATCGATGCTGATGTCGTCCAGGACGAGCTGCTGCCCGCCCGGGGTCGCGAAGGACTTCGAGACGTGCTCAAGGCGTGCCGCGAACTCGACGCTCTCGTCGGCCTTGGCGAGGGTCGTGGCCATGGTCGTCACCTCCTGGGGACGCGTCGGTCAGGGGCGTCAGCTGGTGCCGAGGCCGGCGGCGTCGACCGCGGGACGGCCCTCGGCCTTGAGGACCTTGTTGAGGAGCGTCAGGTCGTAGATCCCCTTGAGGTCCGGCTTCTCCAGCAGGCCGGCCTTGACCGCGTGCTCGGCCTCGGTGTCGAGGGTGGCGGCCAGCGGGTCGTCGGTGAACTGGATGGACTTCCAGGCGGGGTCGAGGACCTTCGCCCCGAGCGCCTTGCCGGAGTCCGTCTCCAGCCGCTTGTTCGCGGCGGCCTTCGCCTCGTCCGGATGGGCGTTGATCCACTTGTTGGTCTCGACCGACGCCTTCAGGACGGCCTCGACCGCCTTGGGGTGGTCCTTCAGGAAGTCCTGCCGCACGATGATGTTCGTGATCACGAACTTCTTGTCCGGCCAGAGCGTCGACTCGTCCAGGAGCACCTTGGCGCCCTCGGCGACCAGCTTCGACGCGGTCGGCTCCGGCACCCAGGCGCCGTCGACCGAACCGGACTTGTAGGCGTCCGGGGTGATCTTGTTGTCCGTGCGGACGACGGTGACGTCACCCTTGCCGCTCTGCGCGTCGACCTTCCAGCCCTGGTCGGCGGCCCAGTTGAGGAACGCAACGTCCTGCGTGTTGCCGAGCTGGGGCGTGGCGATCTTCTTGCCCTCGACGTCCTTCAGCGACTTGATCTTCGCCGGGTTGACGACCAGCTTCACCCCGCCGGAGGCCGAACCGCCGATGATCTTCAGGCTCTTGCCGTGGGACTTGGTGTAGCCGTTGATGGCGGGGGACGGGCCGATCCAGCCGATGTCGATGGAACCGGAGTTGAGGGCCTCGATCTCGGACGGACCGGCGTTGAAGATGGCGGGCTTGACCGTGGTGGCGCCCAGCTCCTTCTGGAAGAAGCCCTTCTCCATGCCGACCAGCGCGGTGGCGTGGGTCAGGTTGCCGAAGTACCCGATCTTGACGGAGTCGAGCCCGTCGGTCTTCTCGGCACCGGCGGCGATCTTGGCGGCGCCGTCGTCCTTGGCCTCGGAGCCGTAGCCGCAGGCGGCCAGCGTGAACAGGGGGAGAGCGGCGATGGCCGCTATGCCGCGGCGCAGGAGCGATGAGCTGATGGCAGGCACGGGAGGGTTTCCTCTCGTTGGCCCGGCGGTCACGGTCTGACAGGTCGTGGCCGGGAGGTCGGCAGGGGTCTTCGTCTCTTCCGGGACGACGCCGGGTGGGGGGAGCGGGCGCGCGAGCGGTGCGCGTACGTCAGCGCACACATCGGGCCACTCCGCCCTGCCCGCTGCCGAGGGCGCCGCTGCCGACGCGGCCGCCCTCCTTCGCGAACGTCGAATAGACGTCGGGTGTCCTCATGTCAGAAGTCCCAGCCTTCGTCGGCCTCGTCCTTGACCGGCTCCGGGGCGGCGAACGACTCGCCGACCATGCCCGCGGTCAGCGTGGTGCCGTCGGCGGGGTCGATCAGGATGAACGAGCCGGTGCGGCGCGAGTCGGCGTAGGCGTCGACCGGCAGCGGCTCGGCGGTACGGATCTTCACCCGGCCGATGTCGTTGGCGACGAGCCGGCCCGGGTGCGGGTGCAGGGACAGATCGTCGAGCGTGAGCCGGGACGGGATGTCCTTCACGATCGCCTTGACCGTGCGGGTGCCGTGCTTGAGCAGCACCCGGTGGCCCACGGTGAGCGGGGCGTCGGCGACATGGCAGACGGTCGCCTCCACGTCCTGCGTGGTGGCCGGGGCGTCCTTCGTCGGCACGATCAGGTCGCCGCGCGACACGTCGATGTCGTCCTCGAGCAGCACCGTCACCGACTGCGTCGTCCAGGCCACGTCGACCGGCCTGCCCAGCAGGTCGATGCCGGCGATGCGGGTGGCCCGCCCGGAGGGCAGCACCGTGACCTCCTCGCCGACCCGGAAGGTGCCGGCCGCGATCTGGCCCGCGTAGCCCCGGTAGTCCGGGTGCTCGGCGGTCTGCGGCCGGATCACGTACTGCACGGGCAGCCGCGCGTGGCAGTGCGCCAGGTCGTGGCTGACCGGCACGGTCTCCAGGTGCTCCAGCACGGTGGGACCGCCGTACCAGTCCATGTTCGCGCTCGGTTCGACCACGTTGTCCCCGGCCAGCGCCGAGATCGGGATCGCGGTGACCTCGGGGACGCCCAGCTCGGTCGCGTACGCCGTGAACTCCTCGGCGATCCGCGCGAACACCGGCTCCCCGTAGCCGACGAGGTCCATCTTGTTCACGGCCAGCACGACGTGCGGGACGCGCAGCAGAGCGGCGATGGCCGCGTGCCGGCGGGTCTGCTCGACCACGCCGTTGCGGGCGTCGACCAGGATGACCGTCAGCTCGGCGGTGGAGGCGCCGGTGACCATGTTGCGGGTGTACTGCACATGACCGGGGGTGTCGGCGAGGATGAACCGGCGCCGGGGCGTGGCGAAGTAGCGGTAGGCGACGTCGATGGTGATGCCCTGCTCCCGCTCGGCGCGCAGGCCGTCCGTGAGGAGGGCGAGGTCCGGGCCGTCCTGGCCGCGGCTCGCGGAGACCCGCTCCACGGCCTCCAGCTGGTCCGCGAGGACCGACTTGGAGTCGTGCAGCAGCCGCCCGACCAGGGTGGACTTGCCGTCGTCGACGGAGCCGGCGGTGGCGAACCGCAGCAGGGTGGTGGCCGAGAGCGCCTCGGTCGTGGTCGTGCTCATGCCTAGAAGTACCCCTCGCGCTTGCGGTCTTCCATCGCGGCCTCGGACAGCTTGTCGTCGGCCCGGGTCGCGCCGCGCTCGGTCAGCCGGGACGCCGCGATCTCGGCGATGACCTTCTCGATGGTGTCGGCGTCGGAGTCGACCGCGCCGGTGCAGGACATGTCGCCGACGGTGCGGTAGCGCACCCGCCGCTTCTCGACGGTCTCCCCGTCCTTCGGGCCGCCCCACCCGCCGGCCGTCAGCCACATGCCGGAACGCCGGAACACCTCGCGCTCGTGCGCGTAGTAGATCTGCGGCAGTTCGATGTCCTCGCGGGCGATGTACTGCCACACGTCCAGCTCGGTCCAGTTGGACAGCGGGAAGACCCGGACGTGCTCGCCGGGGGCGTGCCGGCCGTTGTACAGGTTCCACAGCTCGGGGCGCTGGCGGCGCGGGTCCCACTGGGAGAACTCGTCGCGCAGGGAGAAGACGCGCTCCTTGGCGCGGGCCTTCTCCTCGTCGCGCCGGCCGCCGCCGAAGACGGCGTCGAACCGCTCGCTCTGGATCTTCTCGGTCAGCGGCAGCGTCTGGAGCGGGTTGCGGGTGCCGTCGGGACGTTCCTTGAGCACACCGCGGTCGATGTAGTCCTGGACGGAGGCCACATGGAGGCGCAGCCCATGTGCGGCCGCCACACGGTCCCGGTACTCGAGGACTTCGGGGAAGTTGTGTCCCGTGTCCACATGCAGCAGGGAGAAGGGGACCGCGGCGGGGGCGAACGCCTTCAGCGCGAGGTGCAGCATGACGATGGAGTCCTTGCCGCCGGAGAACAGGATCACCGGGTTCTCGAACTCGCCCGCGACCTCGCGGAAGATGTGCACCGCCTCGGACTCCAGCGCGTCCAGGTGCGACAGGGCGTACGGGCTCTCCGTGCCGCCGTCCGTCTTGGCGACCTCGGTCATGCCAGTCCCCTCTCGCTGAGCAGCGCGTACACCGACGCCGCGGACTCCTGGACCGTCTGGTGCTGCGACTCGATCCGCAGGTCGGGCGTCTCGGGCTCCTCGTACGGGTCGTCGACCCCGGTGAGCCCGGACAGCTCGCCCGCGGCCTGCTTGGCGTACAGCCCCTTCACATCGCGCACGCTGCACACCTCGACCGGGGTCGCCACATGGATCTCCAGATACGGCGTCCCGTTCTCCGCGTGCCGCTTGCGCACCGCCTCCCGGCTGTCCGCGTACGGCGCGATCACCGGCACCAGCGCCTTGACGCCGTTGCGGGCGAGCAGCTCGGCCACGAAGCCGATGCGCTGGACGTTGGTGTGCCGGTCCTCCCGGGAGAAGCCGAGGCCGGCCGAGATGAACTCGCGGATCTCGTCGCCGTCGAGCACCTCGACGCGGTGGCCCTCGGCACGCAGCCGGTCCGCCAGCTCGTACGCGATGGTGGTCTTGCCGGCGCTCGGCAGACCCGTGAGCCAGACGGTGGCTCCGGTCGTCACGTCGTTCTCCTGAATCGAGTCGTTCGTCATCCGTGCAGTCCGCATTCGGTCTTGGCACGTCCGGCCCAGCGGCCGGCCCGCGCGTCCTCGCCCTCCAGGACCCTGCGGGTGCACGGGGCGCAGCCGATGGAGGCGTAGCCGTCCATCAGCAACGGGTTGGCCAGCACGCCGTGTTCGGCGATGTACGCGTCCACGTCGTCCTGGGTCCAGCGGGCGATCGGCGAGACCTTGACCTTCTGCCGCTTCTCGTCCCAGCCGACGACGGGGGTGTTCGCCCGGGTCGGGGACTCGTCGCGGCGCAGGCCCGTCGCCCATGCGCGGTAGTTCCTCAGGCCCTCTTCGAGGGGCTTGACCTTGCGCAGCTTGCAGCACAGGTCGGGGTCGCGGTCGTGCAGTCTCGGCCCGTACTCCGCGTCCTGTTCGGCGACCGTCTGGCGCGGGGTGAGGGTGATGACGTTGACGTCCATCACGGCCTCCACCGCGTCCCGGGTGCCGATGGTCTCCGGGAAGTGGTAGCCGGTGTCCAGGAAGACGACGTCCACGCCCTTGCGCACGCGCGAGGCGAGGTGCGCGACCACGGCGTCCTCCATGGAGGAGGTGACGCAGAAACCGTCGCCGAAGGTGTCCACCGCCCACTGGAGGATCTCCAGCGCGGAGGCGTCCTCCAGCTCCCGGCCCGCCTGCTCGGCGAGTGCCTTCAGCTCCTCGGCGGACCGCTCGTCCTGAGTCGTCGTCATATCCGCTCGTCCCCTCCGTTGTCGGCTCGCTGAACGCCCCGGGCCAGCAGCCCGAGGAACTTCAGCTGGAATGCGCGGTTGCACGCCCCGCATTCCCAGGCGCCGTGACCCTCGCCGCTCGGACGCAGGTCCTCGTCGCCGCAGTAGGGGCAGTGGAAGGGCACGGCCCGCTCGCTCACGACAGCGCCTCCTCGGAAGCGCGCGCCGCCCACGCCGCGAACCGCTCGCCGTCCGCGCGTTCCGCCTGGAAGCGCTTCAGCACCCGCTCGATGTAGTCGGGCAGTTCCTCCGACGTCACCTTCAGACCGCGCACCTTGCGGCCGAAGCCCGCCTCCAGACCGAGGGCGCCGCCCAGGTGCACCTGGTAGCCCTCGACCTGCTCGCCCCGGTCGTTCAGGACCAGCTGGCCCTTGAGACCGATGTCCGCGACCTGGATACGGGCGCAGGCGTTCGGGCAGCCGTTGAGGTTGATGGTGATCGGCTCGTCGAACTCCGGCAGGCGGCGCTCCAGTTCGTCGATCAGCTGGGAGCCGCGCTGCTTGGTCTCCACGATGGCGAGCTTGCAGAACTCGATGCCGGTGCAGGCCATCGTGCCGCGCCGGAAGGAGGACGGCCGGGCGGTGAGGTCCAGCGCCTCCAGGCCCTCCACCAGCGAGTCGACCCGGTCCTGCTCGACGTCGAGGATGATCATCTTCTGCTCGACGGTGGTGCGCACCCGTCCCGAGCCGTGCGCCTCGGCGAGGTCGGCGACCTTGGTCAGCGTGGCCCCGTCGACCCGGCCGACCCGCGGCGCGAAACCGACGTAGAACCGGCCGTCCTTCTGCCGGTGCACACCGATGTGGTCGCGCCACTGCTGGACGGGCTGCTCGGGCGCGGGCCCGTCGATGAGCTTGCGCCCGCCCAGGTACTCGTCCTCCAGCACCTGCCGGAACTTCTCCGCGCCCCAGTCGGCGACGAGGAACTTCAGCCGGGCGCGGTTGCGCAGCCGCCGGTAGCCGTAGTCGCGGAAGATCGAGATGACGCCCTCGTAGACGTCCGGCACCTCGTCGATCGGCACCCAGGCGCCCAGCCGCACACCGAGCTTGGGGTTGGTGGACAGACCGCCGCCCACCCACACGTCGAAGCCCGGCCCGTGCTCGGGGTGGCGCACGCCGACGAACGCGACGTCGTTGATCTCGTGCACCACGTCCAGCAGCGGCGAACCCGAGATGGCCGTCTTGAACTTGCGGGGGAGGTTCGAGTACGCCGGGTTGTTCAGGACGCGGCGCTTCATCTCCTCCAGCGCCGGCGTGGCGTCGATGATCTCGTCCTCGGCGATGCCCGCCACCGGGGAGCCGATCATCACACGCGGGGTGTCACCGCAGGCGGTCACCGTGGACAGGCCCACGCTCTCCAGCCGGTCCCAGATCTCGGGCACGTCCTCGATCCGGATCCAGTGGTACTGGACGTTCTGCCGGTCGGTGATGTCCGCCGTGCCGCGCGCGAACTCCTGCGAGATCTCGCCGATGACCCGCAACTGGCCTGTGGTCAGGGCCCCGCCGTCGATGCGGACGCGCAGCATGAAGTAGCTGTCGTCCAGTTCCTCGGGCTCCAGGATCGCGGTCTTGCCGCCGTCGATCCCGGGCTTGCGCTGGGTGTACAGCCCCCACCAGCGCATCCGGCCGCGCAGGTCGTTCGGATCGATGGAGTCGAAACCGCGCTTGGAGTAGATCGTCTCAATGCGTGTCCGCACATTGAGACCGTCGTCGTCCTTCTTGAACTGCTCGTTGCCGTTGAGCGGCGTGAAATGGCCGGCGGCCCACTGGCCCTCGCCGCGGTGACGGCTCACCTTGCGGCGGGGCGCGGAGGCGGCGGGGTTCGGTGGGGTGGCGGCCATGGTTCTACGTCCTTCGGGACCGAGGGATAACAGCTCTGACCTGCGCGGACGCGCGCACGCGGGCAGGCGTGCGCGTCCCTGCGCGGGAGGGAGGGGACGGGGGTGTGCGGCGGCGCTGGGAGGCGTCAGCCCGCCGGACAGATGGCGCTGGACATGCGGCCGAGGTCGACGTGCCGCCGACTCACCAAGGCAATTCCAGTTCCGGACATGGCGGAAGCGTGTCACGGCGCTCTGGACACAGTCCAGCTTCGTCCATCATGCGGACATTGGTGTCCCGAAATGTGAAACGGGGGTGGTGTCGCTCACATGTGCCGCCGGGAGGCTTGTCCCGGCAGGTCAGGCGGGGTATGCGCCGGGCCACGGCCCCGGGGTGGCCGCCTCCGGTTCCGGTTCCACCTTGGTGTCGAACAGCTTGAAGCCCCGCCGCAGGTAGTTGTCCATCGCGTGCTCGCCGTCCTTGCTGCACGTGTGCAGCCACACCCGCTTCGTCGGCGTCCGTCCAGGCCACCGCTCGGCCAGGTCCCAGGCGCGGGCCGTGCCGTACGCCAGCAGGCGACCGCCGATGCGCCGGCCGCGGAAGGCGGGGATCAGTCCGAAGTACACGATCTCGACCGTGCCTTCGTCCTGCGCTTCCAGTTCCGCATAACCGGCCGGGGTGCCCCGGTCGTAGGCCACCCAGGTCTCCACGCCGGGCCGCTCCAGGTACTCCCGCCAGCGCGCGTACGTCCAGCCCAGCCGGTCCGTCCAGTGGATGTCACCGCCCACCGAGGCGTACAGGAACCGGCTGAACTCGGGGGAGGGCACCTCGGCGCGGACGATCCGGACCTCGCCGTCGGGTGCGGCGGCGGGCAGGAGGTCGGCCGGGGAGGTCTGCTCCAGGGACCACGTGGTGACAGGAACGCTGCTCATACGGGCCAGGCAATCATCCCGCCCCCCGCTGTGTCGACGTGGGACGACGCGGCCGGACCCGGGGCTCCGGCGGGCCGGTGCGGGCCGGGACCGGCCGGCGGTTCGAAGAGGGCGACCCGTGCCGGCGCGGCCCGGGGAGTCGGCGGTGGGCCCGGACCGCCTGGCAGCCGACCCCGTCCGGGCGTCCGGCGGCGGGCGCGGCGCCGACAGGCTCGAGGCGGGCCTACGGCCGGCCGGCTCGCGCCCGGTGCCGGGGGTGAGGGGCTGGAAGGGGCGGCTCGCGGGTCGGCGGGGATGCGCTGCGGCCCTGCCGCGGTTCGGGCGGGGGGTGCGGCGTCGGCAGGCCCGTGAGGGCTGAGGGGCGGTTGACCGGCGCCCGCCGGGTGCCGGTCGTGAGGCCGGGCCGGCCGACGGCTCGCCGGATGCCCCGGGGTTCCGCTGTCCCCGCCCGGGTTCCGGCGGCGGACGCGGCGTCGGCCGGCCGCCACTGACCCACCGCGACCGGCCATGTCCGCAGGCCGTGCCGGCCGTTCTCCGCCGGCCGACTCGCGCAGCCCGGCCCGGCCGGCCCCGTCCGCCGGTCCCGGTCCGTCAGTCCAGGGAACGGTCCAGGTCGGCCAGGGGCAGCGCGAAGAGCATGCGGTCCGACAGGGACCACACCTCGCCGGTCCCGCTCCAGTAGGACAGGGAGCCCGCGTCCCGGGCCCAGCAGCGGTCCGAGGCGTCGGCGCCGCAGCGGGCCGTCCGGGTCCGCCCGGTGTCCTGCCGCCACAGTCCGCCGTGGCCGTCCTGCGTATCGGGCAGCCGTCCCACATACCAGGACGGCCGGTCCGCGCCCGCCTTCCGGTACGACAGCACGCCCCGGATCCCGGCCGCCCGCGTGCCGTACGCCTCCACCGCGTCCACCCGCCCCGCGGAGTCCGCGGCGAGCAGCCCCCGGCGCGCCGGGTCGGCGCTGAACGCGTACCGCCACAACCGCGCACGCCGGTCGGCGCCCGGCGCGGTCCACTCCGCGGCCACCAGGCTGCCGGGTGACCTGCCGCGGTCCAGGGCGAGCGCTCCGGGACAGGGCGGCCCGGAGGCCGAGCAGGGACCGGCGGTGAAGCGGTACGAGGCGACCGCGGGCAGGACATAGCCGTAGCCGCCCGCGGACCAGCCGCCGGGCACCCGGCCGATCGCGGGTGCGTCGACCGTGGTGCGCTGGATGCGGTCGAGGTCGTAGACGTAGAGCGCGTCGGCGCCGCCGGA
Source organism: Streptomyces sp. NPDC038707 (assembly GCF_040636485.1). Lineage (NCBI taxonomy): Bacteria > Bacillati > Actinomycetota > Actinomycetes > Kitasatosporales > Streptomycetaceae > Streptomyces > Streptomyces sp. NPDC038707. The sequence goes on along the minus strand of NZ_JBEZUP010000005.1, from coordinate 116,470 downwards.
CGAGGTGGTGACCAGCAGCTTGTCCTCGTGCCAGACCAGGCCGGAGATTCCCGAGGCCAGCCCCCGGTAGTCGCGGCCGTCGTCCACCGGCACCACCAGCAGGGCCCAGCGGTAGGCGAGACGCGCGGGGTCGTCCGCGTCGACGAAGGCCACCCGGGCCAGGCCCCGCTCACCGGGACGTCCGGCGGTGGTGCTGTGCGTCCAGCCGGCCAGGATCACCCGGTGGGCGCCCCGGGCGCCGTCGTCGTCGGCGTCCCCGGAGGTGGTCACCGCGGCCGGCCGCCAGTCGCCGCCGGTGTCGGCCGGGTCCCAGCAGTAGGCGCGGGCGGCGGCCGGCGCGACCGGCAGGGACGCGCGGTCGTCGGCGGAGCAGTCGCCCGCCTCGCGCAGCCGGTGGTCGGCGCCGCGCAGCACGGCGTCCACGCCGACCGGGCGGCCCATCGCCCGGGCGAGCCGGTTCAGCGAGCGTTCCGGCACCCGGTGCTCCTGGAGCCGGAGCCGACCGGTGTCCGCCGGTGAGGTCAGCGGCGTGAGCGCGCCGGGGTCCTCGGCGACCTTGGCCTGGGAGGTGCTGATCAGGGTGGCGGCGGCGGTGAGCGCCAGCGCGGTCCCGGTCAGGACGGCACGCAGAGCCGCGCCCCGCCTGCGCCGCCGGTGTCTGCCGCGATGCTTCATCTCTCCTCCAGAGGCCGGGCCAACCGCGCCTGGTGAGCCGGACGTTGACGCGAGGAGCAGGTGGTGCGGCCCGTACGGGATGCTACGGCAGGAACGCACCGGACAGGGCCGGGACCGCCCGGCAGGGGGCAACCGCGCGAGACCGGGCGCGCACCGGACACGGGGATGTCTACGCCGGCGGCCGTTCGCCGCGGCCCTCGCGGCGCGCATTCCGTCTCCGGACCACAGCCGGCGCCGTCGACTCGGGGAGCAGGTCAAGTGGGTCGTCCGGCCAGAGGACTTCCACTTCCGCATCCTCGAAGAAACGATACGGCCGATGCCGTAGGAGTTCCCCGAGATACCGCCGGATCCTGGACATCTCCGCCCGTACCGTCACCGTCCGGGAGGGATCGTCGAACAGATCCCCGGCCAGCTCCGCCGCCCCACGTCCGGCGCGGTACTCGGCCAGCAGGAACAGCAGTTCCGCGTGGCGCGGGCTCAACTCCCGCGACCAGGAACCCGTCGAGCCGGTGACCGTGACCGTACGCCGGTCCCGCCCGGCGAGGTCCAGCACGACCCGGCACACGGCCGGGGCCGGCGGCCGGTCCTCCGCCCGCAGCAGCCACCCCCCGGCAAGCGGCTCCACCGCGCACGCGCCCAGCGAGGGCAGCCAACGGTGGCCCGGCGCCAGCGACTTGGGCAGCACCACCCGCCGCACGTACGGCATCCCGGTCACCGCCGCCGTCCAGCCGTCCCGGTCCACCGCCACCGCCCGCCCCGCCAGCCGGGCCAGCACCGGCGCCGCCACCGCCCGCAACCGCTCCAGCGAGGCCAGGTGCAGCTCCCGCAGCCGGGCCTCGGCCAGCTTGGCCACCGAGTCCACCCAGGCGAGGGTCGCCGGGTGCATCGTCTCCAGCGGGCCGCTGACATCCACCACACCGAGCAGCCGGCCGTCCCGCGGATCGGTGATCGGCGCCCCCGTGCAGGTCCAGGACGTGTGCGACCGTACGAAGTGCTCGGCGGCGAACACCTGGACGGGCCGCCGTACCACCGCCGGCGTGCCCACCCCGTTGGTGCCGACGACGTCCTCCCGCCAGTCCGCGCCGACCTCGAACCCCAGCCCGTCGGCCTTGCGCAGCACCGGGGGCGCGCCCTCCCGCCACAGCACCCGCCCCTCGGCGTCGGCGACGACCATGATGTGCTGCGCCGCGTCCGCGACCGAAACAAGCCCCTCCCGCAGCACCGGCAGAACGTGCCGTAGCGGAGACTCCTCCCGTCGCCGCCGTACCTCGTCACAGGACAACAGCCCGGAACGGACGTCGCGTTCGGGATCGACACCGCTGCGCAGCACCCGGTCCCACGACTGCCCGATCACCGGCCGGGGCTCGATCCGCGCACGTCGCCCGGCGAGCGCGGCCTCGCGCACCTCGCTCAGCACCCGCGCCGCCTGCGCCGCGTCCCGCGCGGCCAGGCGCACCAGATTCATCGGCGGGTTCCCCACTGCGGCCTCCCGGAAGGCGTCGAACACTCCTGTCAAGCCGTCCGGGCGGCGGTTTCCGGTCCGACTGTCCTCACATAGTGCCGCTCCGCTCATGGCGGAGGCACAGACTCCGCGCATGTGCCCCCATGAGTTGCAACCCCCTGCAACCCTGGTGGACCACCGGGCGGCGGCCGAGACTTGACCACGACGCGATGCGCGTCCGCGGGGGCTCAACCAGCCCGCGCGGTGGGGGTGGTGCCGTGTCGGCGCAGCACCACCCCTTGCCGCTGCCGCTGCCGCTGCCGGTCCGGCCGGGGCGGATCAGACCGGCCGCGCCCGCTCGACCACCGGCTCCAGGTCCAGGCCCGCCGGCAGCGTGCCGAACGACGCGCCGTGGTCGCCGCCCAGACGGGACGCGCAGAAGGCGTCGGCCACCTCCGCCGGCGCGTGCCGCACCAGAAGCGACCCCTGGAGCACCAGCGCCAGCCGCTCCACCACACGCCGGGCCCGTCCCTCGACGCCCTCCAGGTCCGCGAGTTCGGTGAACAGGTCCTTCACCGCCCGGTCCAGCCGGTGGTCCGCGCCGTGCGCCCGGCCGATCTCGGTGAGGCAGGCGTCCAGCGCGCCCGGCTCCCGGCGCAGTGCCCGGAGCACGTCCAGCGCCTGCACGTTGCCCGCGCCCTCCCAGACGGAGTTCAGCGGCGACTCCCGTACCAGCCGGGGCAGCCCGGACTCCTCCACGTACCCATTGCCGCCCAGGCACTCGGCCGCCTCCACGGCCACGGGCGCGCACCGCTTGGTGATCCAGTACTTGGCGGCCGGCACCGCCAGTCGCAGGAACGCCCGCTCCTGCTCGCCGCCGTCGTCGCAGGCCGCGGCGAGCCGCAGCGCGAGCGCCGTCGCCGCCTCCGACTCCAGCGCGAGGTCCGCGAGCACGTTGCGCATCAGCGGCTTGTCGATCAGCTTGCCGCCGAAGGCCTCCCGGTGCGCGCTGTGGTGCACCGCCTGGGCCACCGCCTGCCGCATCAGTCCCGCCGAGCCGAGCGCGCAGTCCAGCCGGGTCGCGGCGACCATCCCGATGATCACGCGCACCCCGCGCCCCTCCTCGCCCACCCGGCGCGCCCAGGTGCCGTCGAACTCGACCTCGGCGGAGGCGTTCGAGCGGTTGCCCAGTTTGTCCTTCAGCCGCTGGATCAGGAAGACGTTGCGACTCCCGTCCGGCAGGACCCGCGGCACCAGGAAGCAGGTGAGCCCGCCCGGGGCCTGCGCGAGCACCAGGAAGGCGTCGGACATGGGCGCCGAGCAGAACCACTTGTGCCCGGTCAGCAGGTACGTGCCCGGCTCCGCGAGCGGCGTGGCCACGGTCGTGTTGGCGCGGACGTCGCTGCCGCCCTGCTTCTCCGTCATCCCCATCCCGAACAGCGCCCCCGGCTTCTGCCCGGGCACCCGCAACTGCGGGTCGTAGATCGTGGACGCCAGCCGGGGCTCCCACTCGGCGGCCAGCTCCGCGTCCGCGCGCAGCGCGGGCACGGCCGCGTGCGTCATCGACAGCGGGCAGCAGGTGCCCGCCTCGGCCTGCGTCCACAGCAGGAACCCGGCCGCCCGGCGCACGTGCCCGGAGGGCCGCGTCCAGGCGCCGCCGGCCAGCCCCGCCGAGACGCCCTTGCCGAGCAGCCGGTGCCAGGCCGGATCGAACTCCACCTCGTCGATCCGGTGGCCGTACCGGTCGTGGCTGCGCAGCCGGGGCGGGCGCTCGTCCGCCCGTACCGCCCAGTCCTGTACCTGGACCGAACCCACGGCCCGGCCGAGCGCGGACAGCTCCGCGCGCACCTCGTCCAGGACGTCCGCGCCGGTGTACCGGTCGACGGCCTCGGCCAGGGCGCGGTCGGCGGTGAAGACGTCGTAGCCGGCCAGCGGAGGCGGCTGGTTCGTCACGGTGTGGGTGGGGGTGCCTGCCATGGGGGGAACCTACCCGGGAAGGCCGCGGTGATGGCTCCCAGAGTGGCACGGCACGGCCGTGCGGCGGGCCGGAACCGCCTCTTGCCACCCCGGGGAACCGGTCGCGGGCCCCGGAAGGTGAGGGCGGTCCCGTGCTGCGGATACCTTTGGGTCGTGCAGCCAGCAAGTGAAACCCCCGAGCGCCCGGCCGGCCGCTTCCACCGGGCCAGAGCCCTCTATCGGAACGTCTCCAAGCGCAGGACCGCCTGGCTGTTGCTCAAGGACACCGTCAACTCCTGTATGGAGTACCGCATCCTCGGCCTGGCGGCGGAGGCGGCGTTCTTCTCGCTGCTGTCCGTGCCGCCGCTGCTGCTGAGCCTGATCGGCCTGCTCGGCTACGTCGACGACTGGACCGGCGCGGACACGATCCACAGCCTGGAGACCAACCTCCTCGACGCATCGCGCACGGTGCTGTCCGACAAGGGCGTCAAGGAGATCGCCGAGCCGATCCTGCACGACGTGATGAAGGGCGGCCGGCCCGACGTCATCTCCATAGGCTTCTTGTTCGCCCTGTGGTCGGGCTCGCGCGCGGTGAACGTCTTCATCGACACCATCACCGTCATGTACGGGCTCGACGGCGTCCGGGGCATCGTGAAGACCCGGATCATGGCATTCCTGCTGTTCATCGTGGCGCTGCTGATCGGCTCGGTGGCGCTGCCGCTGATGGTGGCGGGGCCGGACGCGGTGGTGCGGATCGTGCCCTGGTCGGAGACGGTCGTCCAGGTCCTGTACTGGCCGGTCGTGATCCTCCTGTCCATCGCGTTCCTGACCACGCTGTACCACGTGTCGGTGCCGGTCCGCTCCCCGTGGATCGAGGACGTGCCCGGCGCGCTGGTCGCCCTCGCGATGTGGGTGCTGGGCAGCTTCCTGCTGCGCATCTACCTCCAGCACACCATCGAGGGCGCCACGATCTACGGTTCCCTGGCCGCCGCGGTCGCGGTCCTGCTCTGGATCGGGGTGGGCGCCTTCGCCGTGCTCGTCGGCGCGGCCGTGAACGCTGCCATCGACCGGGTCTGGCCGGCCGCGGCCACGGCCGCCGCGCGCGAGGCCAACGAGCGGATGCGGGAGGCCCAGGTCGCCGAGTACGTGGCCCGCGCCGCGGCGGCGGCCCGCGAAGCCGACCCCGACGATCCCGACATGCCCTCGGAGTACCCCGAGCGCTGGTCCCGCTTCCTGCCCCCGGAGGACGTGACGGCACGCCTGCGCAGCCATGCGCGGAACCCGCATCACGCGCACCGGGCGAACGGGAACGGCAACGGGAAGGGTGAGGGGCAGGGGCAGGGGCAGGGGCAGGGGCAGGGACAGAACGGGAACGCCGGGGGGCCTGAGGGCCGTGGTGGCGGTGGGGGCTTCGGTGGCAGTGGGGGCGGCACGGGGAGTGGCGGGGGTGCCGGCGGGGCTGGTGGTGCCGGTGGTGCCGGTGGATTCGGGGGTGCCGACGGCTCTGGCGGTGGCTTCGGGGGCGATGACTTCTACGGGGGTGGAGAGGCCGGGGGCGGCGGCTTCGGCGGGGACGGGAGGTACTGGGCCGGGGGTGGCGGGGGCTACTGGAACGGTGACGGCAGCGGCCGCACCGACGGGAGCGGTGCGGCGGACGGCAGTGGGGATGGCAGGAGCCCGGCGCATCCTGAGTGGTGATTGGCGAGGGGCGAGGGGCGAGGGGCGGGGGGCGGGGGGTTACGGGGCGAGGGCGACGGTGGACCGGGGATGGGGGACGGGGGTCCGTGAGCTGTGGGCCCGCGCGGGGGGCCGGTTGGGACGGTCGGGCGGTCGGGCGGTCGAGCCCCAAGCCGGTCACCCGGCGTCCGCGTGGCGCAGGGGCACATGAACGCGGCGGCATGTTTCTCCGCCCCGGCCGGCCCCGTCGGCCCTTTCCACCCCGGTTGAGCCGCGTGGCTGTCTTCCGGCGGGTCCGCCCCAGCGGGGAGTACGAGCCGCTTGGCTGCCCACTCGACGGTCGCCCCGCCTGACGGCCACCGTCCCGTACCTGACGGCCACCGTCACCTGACGGCCACCGTCCCGTACCTGACGGCCACCGTCACCTGACGGCCGCCGTCCCCGACCTGACGGCCGCCGTCCCCGACGGCTGGCTGTCTCCACCCTCAGGGCTAGATCCTTCGGTGGAGAACGCCCCGCTGCCCGTCCTCGCTTTTCCACCCGGCACTCCACCCCTGCTCCGATCCGGGGGACCCCGCCCCGCGCCTAGCGTGATTGCACCGGCCGGAACCATCCGGCCGTAGCACGGCAACCGGGCGCCGCCACCGTCGCAGCATCGCCCGGTGCGGCTTCGGCATTCGGCATTCGGGCAAGGAGGCAGCGGACATGGCGGAGCGAAGGGAACGCGGGGGACAGGGCGGCAGGACGGGGAGGGCGACCGGGACCGTGGGGGCGATCGTCACCGCCGAGGTGACAGGGGTGACCGGGACGCGCGGCCTGCCGGTGCACGCGGTGACCGCGTCGGCTACGGCGTCCGAGGTGCCCGAACCGCCCCAGTCCACCAAGACAGCCGATCCGACCGAACGGAACAGGCTCCCCGAGTCACCACGACCACCGAGAAAATCCGAGCCACCCAGGCAACCCAGGCCACCGACGCGGTACCAGCCACCCCGGCCACCTGGGCAACCGAGGCAATCCAGGCCACCCAAGCCGTCCAGGCCCCCCGACACCCTCCGCGGCCCCTTGCTCTCCCTCGCCGGAGACATCCTCCTGCCGCTCCTCGTCTACTACACGGCCCGCGCATTCGGCGCCGATCAGGTCCCGGCCCTGCTGCTCAGCGGCACGCCGCCGGCCCTCCGCCTGCTCGCCGGCACCGTGCGACACCGACGAGTCGACGGTGTGGACCTGTTCCTCACGGCGCTGCTCGTCACCGCCGCGCTGGTGTCCCTGATCGGCGGCGGCCCCCGCGTCCTGCTGTTCAAGAACGCGGCGCTGTCCCTCACGGTCGGCGCCTGGGCACTCGCCACCGCGTTCACCCGCAAACCCCTGGCGTTCCACCTGGGCCAGCGGCTGCACCGGGGCGACGCGGCCCGCGCCCGCGACCGCATATGGCAGGACAGTGCCGCCTTCCGCCGCGGGCTCCGTGTCCTCACCTTGGTCTGGGGAGCCGAGCAACTCCTCGACGGAGGCGTGGGCGCGCTCGCCGCCGCCACCCTGCCGCCCGACACGGTGCCGCTGCTCGACCGAGCCGTCTCCCTCGCCCTGCTGGCCCTGGCCGCCGTAACCACCGCCGGCTACGCCCGCCGCTTCCGCAGACGCCACACCCTGCCGCTGTTCGGCACCCCGGCGTCGGTGACGGCAGGACGGGCATCGTCGGTGTCCAGGACGAGCACCAGCCCACCGGGCAACCGGGCCTCGACACGCGGCTGATCCTCGGCTCCCTCGGGGAACACCAGCCCGAAACGGCGATGGAAGGGGAACGAGGCGGCCAGGTCGGAGCTGACCAGGCCGATCACGGCGATACATACGGTCATGCGGTCACCGTAGGCAGCGGTCGGCGGGCCGGTCTTGAAGAAATCGGACGGCGGGCGTGGCGGTGGCGGTCCGGCCGTGGCGGTTCGGCCGTGCTGGGGCCGCCCCCGTTCTCCGGTCCACGTGAGGGGCGTTCGCCTTCGCGTGCGAAGCCCCCTGTGGTCAAGGACCGCCGGGTCATGAGTCTGTTCCAACGGACGGCGACGGACGGCGAAGGGGGACAGTCGCGGAATGGTGCGGGAACCGCCGTTCCGGCAGGCCGACGACGTATTCGGTGCGGTGTGCCGTACCGTGCCCGTCTCCGCCGGTAACAGGGACGTACCAGCGGGTAGTCGGGTGAAACGAAGCAGCGGGCCGGGTGCCTCTTGGTGCTCAGAGAAGCTCGCCCGTGTCGACGGGCCGGCCCCCCACCGCTACCGAGGATGACACCATGCGTGCCAACAAGATCACCGTCGCAGCCCTGGCCCTTGCCGCGGGCCTCTCGCTCGCCGCCTGCCAGAGCGACGGCGACGCCACGGACCGGAGCGACTCGTCCGCAGCGCCCGCAACGACTTCTTCGCACGGAGATCCGGGACCGGGTGCGACGAAGGGAAGTCCGGCATCGGGCGGCTCGGCTCAGGGCACCGCGCAGGCCTCCGCCGGGAAGGGCTCGGGCGAGGGACAGGGCGCGAACGCCGGGACCGGCTCCGGCAAGGAGGGCAAGCTCGGCAAGTGCCGCACCGACGAACTACAGGTCAAGGCGACGGACAACACCATCGACGGCGACCCGGGCGGCACCGTCGTGGTGGAGTTCACGAACGGCGGCGGTCGGGACTGCGTGCTGTCGGGTTACGCGGGCGTCGACCTGAAGACCAGTGCGGGAACGCTGTCCGCGAAGCGGACCGGTCAGCAGGCGAGCCGGATCGTCCTGAAGGACGGCGGGTCGGTGGCCTTCGGTATCACCTACCCGATCAACGATTCGGGCGGCTCCGGTGTCCGCGTCACCGGGCTGGTGGTGACCCCGCCGGACGAGACCAAGTCGGTCACCCTCGACTGGCCGGGCGCCGCCACGCTGCCCGTCACGGACGGTTCCGGCTCCCCCGTGAAGGCCGGCCCGATCGGAAGCGCCGGCCAGGGCGGCTGACCCGCGCCCTCGTCACCGAGACCGGCACCGGCTCCCCGGGCCCGCGTCGAGGGCACGGCACGGAAGCACTCTTCCGCTGAGCCGCACCACCGGTACCGGGGTCGCCTTCGGAGGCAGAGTGCCGGCTCGACCCGTGTCGTTACGCACGGGTGAGACTAGGGTGCTGCGGTCGTCGGGTTCGTGTGCGGGAGCGGTGGGTCGTTGATGCTGTGGGATGTCGAGGTCGCCGATCGGTGTGCGGGCGGACTGGAGAAATGCTCTTGGGGCGCGCTGCGGTCGCTCGGCCTGAAGGTGATCGAGGAGACACCGGGGCTTTTCGGGCGCCCGCTGGAGGAGGTGTTCACCCCGGCCACCGTCGCGCTGTTCCGCGCGGCGGTGGCGGAGTTCGGGGCGGTGCCGGGCCCGCTGTCGGAGACTCCGCAGCCGTGGGAGGAACTGCTGGCCGACGCCTGGGACTGGCAGGACGGCAACGCGCCGTTCACAGCGGCCTCGCTCGTGCAAGGACTGGTGCAGTACTCGGAGTTCCTGGTCGGGGAGGGCCATCCGGACGACATCCTGGAGGTCCTCTCCTCGTGCTATGAGTCCGTTCTCTCGTATGCGTCGATCGGGCGGACGGTCACCATCGACCAGGAGCGCGACAACTCCTACTGCCGTGCGGCGATCGATCTCCAGCACAGGCTGATCCGAGAGCACTGCCCCCTCGGTTGATGCCTTCGGCCGGTCCGCCCGCTGCCGCTCACTTCCGCCGCCTCTTGACGGCGAGGGTGCGTTCGAGGCAGGGCTGGAGGGGCGGCCAGGGTTCCGTGGCGGGGCGGGATGACGCCGAGGTGGCCCAGGACGGCGCGCAGGGCGGCCTGGCCGGGTGCGGAGCGAGGGCGTCGAGGGCTCCGTGAGGGACGGAGCGCCGGGGGCGGGCCGGGCCGGAGCCGGTGGAACGGGGCACTGCACTCGTTGGAGGGACACCGGAGTTGGAAGGGTGACCTTTTCCGCCCACCGAGGATTCACAGGGCATGAATCCTTTCTGGCATCGGCGGGGCCCGGCGGCCCTGACCGCCGTGGCGGCAACCGCCCTGTGCCTGGCGGGCACCACGCCCACCAGCGCCGCAGGCACACAGGGCAAGGCCGCGGAGGCACCCTGGGTGGTGTCGCTGGGTGACAGCTTCATCTCCGGCGAGGCGGGCCGCTGGGCGGGCAACAGCAACGTCAGCGCCGACGGCTACGCACGCACCGACCGGGCCTTCGACCCCGCCACGGAAGTAACCGATCCGCACCGGGTGTACGGCACGTCCTACGACGACCGCTGCAACCGCTCCGACAGTGCCGAAGTCAACTCCTCGCCCGTCGGGGGGCGTCGGGTCAACCTCGCCTGTTCGGGCGCCACGTCCACCGCCATCCTCCTGCCGGAGCACGGCGGAGGCCCCTTCAAGGGCGAACCGTCCCAGGCCCGGCAACTCACGGACGCCGTGACCGGCCATCCCGTCCGGGCGGTCGTCGTCTCCGTCGGCGGCAACGACCTCGGCTTCGAGGGCGTCATCACCACCTGCGCCAAGAACTTCGTCACGCCGATCGGAGCCACCCCCTGCGCTCCGGCTCTGGCATCACAGGTCCGGGACCGGCTGCCCGCGATGCGCACCGCGGCCGTCAAGGCGCTCGGCGACGTCACCACCGCCATGAAGCGGGCAGGCCACCCGAAAGGCAGTTACCGCCTGATCCTTCAGTCCTACCCCTCACCCCTGCCCGACGGCGCGCGGGTGCGCTACCCGGGGGAGAAGTACGACCGGCTGAGCCAGGGCGGCTGTCCCTTCTTCGACAAGGACCTCACCTGGGCCCATGACGAACTCGTCCCGGAGATCAGCACCGCCCTCGCCGCCGCGGCCCGCACAGCCGGTGCGGAGTTCCTGGACCTGTCCCGTGCCTTCGAAGGCCGGGAGGTCTGCTCCAGCACCACCGTCCACGCCGGCCCCGACGAGCGGCCGTCAGGCCGCACCAGCGAATGGGTGCGCTTCGTGACGTCCGGAGTCGGCCAGGGCCAGCAGCAGGAGTCCCTGCACCCCAACTACTACGGCCAGCTCGCCCTCGGCACCTGCCTGGGCCTCAAGCTCGCGCAGAGCCCCGGCAACCACTCCTGCGTCAACAAGGCGGGGGCAGGCCCCCGCGACATGCACCTGCGGACAGCCCCCTCCGCCTGACTCCCCCGCCTGACACCCCCGCTCGCTCACGAGCGCAAGGCCCCCCCCCGCGACAATCCGGGCATCCCCTGCCACCATGGCTCCGCTCGGCACCAGCGGAACAGCGGCATGCCTGTTGCGACCGGCATGCCGCTTCGTCTCAACGCACTGTTGCGGCCACCCCCCTGCGAACGGCGTCCACCGGCACAGAGGTTGTGCGGGATCAGGAGTGCCCCGTAGTACGTCTGTGCGGCACCATGGGCGGCATGATCCGTACCGCACGCGCCCTGCCGCTGCTCCTGGTCCTTCCCGCGCTGCTCACCGCGTGCGGCACCGAGAAGGCGCGTTCCGGCCTCGAGCCGGCGGCCTCGGGTTCCGGGCGGACGGCGGCGGGGAGTGGCAGCGGGCAGGTGTCCGCCGCCCCGGGGCAGGCCGAAATGGACGAGCGCCTGCGGGCGTTGGGCATCGCGCCGGAACTCGTGTACGTCACCGAGGTGCCCGGCTTCACGATCGCGCAGCAGTCGATCGGGGTGAACGGCGACGACGGCTTCTCCGTCTCGTACTGGGCGGAGAACGGTGCCGTCCTGCACCTGTACGCGGAGCGGGGCAGCGCCGCCGACTGTCCCCAGGGCCATGTCTGCCGGGCACCGGCGAAGGGGCAAGTGGTGCGCGTCTACGGAGAGAAGGCCGGGGCCGACGTGCTCCGCCGGGCCGCCGACGCCATCCACCGTCCCAGCCCCGGGGAACTCGTCCCGCTCCTGCCGGCGCCCCGCACGGCAACGGCCCCGGTGGAGCGCGGCGACCTCCCGCCCAACGGCGACGGTGCACCCGACAACAGCGTCCCCGGAAGCAGCTGACCCGCCTCCCCGCCCCCGCCCCCGGAGCACCCCGCCATGCCCCCGCGTCTTCTCCTCTACACCCGTACCGCCGACTACCGTCACGACTCCATCCCGGACGCCGTCGACGCGATCCGGGCCTCGGGCGGGTTCGCCGTCGAGCACACCGAGGACCCGCTGGACCTCGAACGTCCGCTGGACGGGTTCGCGGCCGTGGTGTTCCTGTCCACCAGCGGGGAGGTGCTGACCCCGGCCGGGCGCGCGCGGCTGGAGCGGTACACGAGGCAGGGCGGCGGCTTCGCCGGGGTGCACGCGGCGGCCTGCACCGAGTACGGGTGGCCGTACTACGGCGAGCTTCTCGGCGCCCGCTTCACCCGGCACCCCGCCTGTCAGCCGGGCCGGGCCCTCGTCGCCGACCCCGGCCACCCCGCCACCCGGCAGCTGCCGCCGACGTGGGAGTTCACCGACGAGTGGTACGACTTCGACCGCGCTCCGGGCCGCCCGGCCCGGGTGCTGCTGCGCGCGGACGAGACGTCGTACGACGGCGGCGGGATGGGCGCGGACCATCCGCTGGCCTGGTGCCGCGAGCGGGGTCCGGCGGGCGGCCGGGTTTTTTACACAGCCCTTGGCCATGCCTCCGCCGCGTACCGGGACCCGGACTACCTGACTCACCTGAACGGCGGACTCATCTGGGTGTCCGGAGGCGCTGAGTAACGTTTCTGCGGTGAACCGCTTCCTCCGATGGGGTGACTAAAGCTCGCGTAGAGGGATGGTCATGTGTGTATCTAGAGATGCTCTCGTCTTGGCAAAGGGCGTCGAGACGCGTGACCCCATCCGCCCGCGTCACCCACCCACAGAAGGAGCCGGACCTTGACCTACGGTAAGAAGCTGCGCGAGCGCATCGCCGGGCCCGGGACCACACCGCTGATCGGCGTGTACGACATGTACTCGGCGTCGATCGCGGCCAAGCACTACGACGGGATGTTCGTCTCGGGCTTCGGCTTCGCGGCCTCGTACTACGGGCTGCCGGACATCGGGTTCATCGCCTGGCCGGACATGGTGGCCTTCGTCCAGCGGCTGCGGGGCGCCTTCCCGCACCACCACCTGCTGGTGGACATCGACGACGGGTATGTCGACCCCGAGGTCGCCTGCCACGTCGTGGAAGGGCTGGAGCGCATCGGTGCGTCCGGGGTGATCCTGGAGGACCAGAAGCGCCCCCGTCGCTGCGGCCACGCCGACGGCAAGCAGGTGCTGCCGCTCGAGGAGTACCTGGAGAAGCTGAACAAGGTCCTGGAGACCCGAAAGGACCTGGTCGTCGTCGCCCGCACGGACGCGACCGACGAGCACGACATCCTGCACCGCGCCGAGCGGCTGGCCGCGACCGACGCCGACGTGGTGCTGGTCGACGGCGTGCGCAGCGTCGAGTGGATCAAGCGGATCCGGAAGGTCGTCGGGGACAAGCCGCTGCTGTTCAACCAGATCGCCGGCGGCAAGTCGCCCCGCCTGTCCCTCGGTGAGCTGTCCGACCTCGGCGTGGACGTCGCCATCTACAGCACCCCATGCCTGTTCGCCGCGCACGAGGCGATGGACACCGCGCTCGCCGGCCTCAAGGCGGCCGACGGCCGGCTGCCGGAGGTCGATCCCGCGAGCGGCGTCGGGGTGAAGGCCTCCACCAGCCTGCTGGAGCGCAACATCGCCCCCGACCGGCTCGTCCCCGAGGGTGTGGGCGTGTGACCCGTGCCGTGTCCGGGCTCGGGACGGCCGCGGCGGTCGTCGTCGCGCTCCTCGGGGCGGGCGCCGCGCCGGCCGTGGCGTCCGACAGCCTGATCACCGTGATCGACAACTCCGAGGCCGACTCCTGGCTCGAAGTCGATCGCACCGCCAACCTCCAGAACGGCAGCGGCACCGCCGGCAGCGACCACGACGGCAGCGCCGTGGACGTGGTGGAGGCTCTCCTCGCCGGGCCGGACCAGGACGAGGAGGACTGAGCGCGGCGCGGCGGGACCCGGGGCCGGGAGAACACCCGCACACGAACGACGGCCGGGCACCCCCGTGCGGGGCGCCCGGCCGTCGATGTGTGACGAACTCGGCCGGGCTCAGTCCTCTCCGAGGTCGGGGCGGCCGTTCTCGTCCAGTTCGACGTCCTCCTTCGGGTCGTGCTCGTCGGCGGGCGCGGCCGCGGCAGCGGCCCCGGACGGGGCCACCGCGGCGTGCCGCTGTGCGGGGGCGAGGGTGTGCCGGGCGGCATGGGCCGTGCCGTAGGCGGCGGTCAGGGCTACTGCGGCCACGGCGAGGGCCGCGGCCGTACGCGTGCTGTGGTTCATGCCCGGCCAACGATCCCCGCCGGGCGGGGTCACCGTACGACGACCGGACCGGCCCCCGGTGTCACGCGGTCGGCCGTTCCGCGGGGTCGGGCCGGTACTTCCTGGGCCGGACCGCCGGCGGCGGGGCCGTGCTCGCCCGCCGCACCAGCCGGGTCGACAGCTCGGTCCGGGTGCCCTCGGGCCGCTCCCCGTGCGTCATGCGCACCAGCAGCCGCAGCGCCGTCGCCCCTATCTCCGCCAGCGGCTGGCGGACGGTGGTCAGCGCCGGCGCGGCCCAGCGGGCCTCGGGCAGGTCGTCGAAGCCCACCACGCTCATCTCCTCCGGGACCCGGACCTCCCGCTCCGCCAGCGCCGTGTAGACCCCGAGCGCCATCCGGTCCGCGCACACGAAGAGCGCGGTCGGCGGCTCGGGCAGGTCCAGCAGTTCGTGGGTGCGCAGCCGGGCGCTGGTCTCGTCGGAGCCCGCGTGCCGCACATACTCGGGGCGGAGGCGCACGCCCGCCGAGGCGAGCGCCGAGCGGTAGCCGGCCAGCCGCGCCTCGCCGTCCATCGTGCGCCGGTGCCCGGCGATCACCCCGATCCGCTCGTGGCCCAGTTCCAGCAGGTGTTCCGTCGCGCACACCCCGCCCTGCCAGTTGGCCGCCCCGACCGACACCACCTGGGCCGGCGGCTCGTACGCCGGGTCGATGAGCACATAAGGGATGCGATGGTGGTCCAGCCAGGCGTACTGGGCGGCGGACAGCTCCGCCAGGTGGAACAGCACCCCCGAGGAGCCGCGCGCGGTCAGTCTGTCCAGCCGGTCCTGCTCCGGGCCGGCGTCCAGGCCGGCGTCCGGGCCCCGGACGGGCGCGGCCGACACCACCACCTCCAGGCCCGCCTCGTACGCCGCCGCCTCCACCCCGCGCAGCACCGCGCCCGAGCGGGAACTCTCCAGCGAGTGCAGCACCAGGTCCACCAGACCGGGCGCCCGGGCCCCGGTGAAGCGCGGCCGGCGCACATAGCCGAGCCGGTCGAGCGCCTCGGTCACCCGGCGGCGGGTCTCCGGCGCGACGTCCTCCCGGCCGTTGACCACCTTGGACGCGGTGGGCACCGACACGCCCGCCTCCCGGGCCACCACCGCCAGCGTCGGCCCGGCCACCGGCTGCGGACTCCGCGTGCGGGCCATGGAGAACCGCCTTCCCGGCCCGTCCGAGGGCCATCGACATCTGCGACCGACGCGCCTTCCCGGCCGGGGCACCGCCCGGCGAAAGAAAGCGCTTCCTACGATAGGTGTGCCTCAACACGGCGGGAAGACAGAGGAATTCACGGGAAGGCGCCGACGGCGACTTCGGAACCTCCGGACCGGCGGACCGGAAACCCGGGCACGGCCCCAGCCGGGCGGACCCGGAACCCGCGCACGGCGCCGAGCCAGGTGGTGCCGACCGCCCGGTGTTGACCTTCGAGTGGGTCGAAGCCCCACGATGACGCCGTGCCGAACGCTGAGCTGATGCCGATCGGGGACTTCGCCCGGCGCACTGGACTGACCCCCAGCGCGCTGCGGTTCTACGCCGACTCCGGGCTGCTGCCCCCCGCCGAGGTGGACCCGGTCACGGGCTACCGCTACTACCGCGCCGACCAGGTGGCCCGGGCCTCCGGCCTGCGCAGGCTCCGGGAGATCGCCATGCCCCTGGCCACCGCCGAGGCCGTCCTCGACGCCGAACCCGGGGAGGCGGCCCGGCTGATCGACGCGCATGTGGCGAAGGCCCTCGCGGACGCCGAAGCGGTACGGCGCAAGGCGGCCGTGATCAAGTCGTCGCTCGCCGGCCCGCCGAGCCTGCCCGTCGCCGCGCTGAGGGGACCCGTGCTGGCCGACGCCATCGAACAGGTCCTGACCGCGACCGCGCACGACCCCGGAATGCCGGTGCTCGGCGGACTGCGGATGGAGGCGACCCCGGAAGCGGTCACCCTGACCGCGACCGACCGCTACCGGCTCGCGACCCGCACCCTGGTTCCCGCCGAACCCGCGACCGCGCGCTGGGCCGCCACCGTCGACGGCGACGAACTGCGCACCGCGCTCACCCACATCCGGCGCAGCCCGCTGCTGCGCATCGAGGCGACACCGCACGCGATCCGACTGTACGGCGCGGGCCGCGCGGACCGGCACTGCCGACTGCTGACGGCCGTGTTCCCCGACCACCGGCTGATGCTCGCCTCGCTGCCCGAGGTCACCACCCGGGCGACCGTCGTGAAGGATCCGCTCCTGCGCGCGCTGGAGGAACTCCCGGGGGAGCGCGGCACGCTCCGGGTGACCCGCCAGGGGCTGCGCCTCCAGCCGGCCGACGGCCCAGGCCCCGGCGTTCCGCTCCCGGCCCGCGTGACCGGGCCCGGGCTGCGGATCTCCTTCGAGCTGACCACCCTCTACCCGGCGCTCAGCACGGCCGTCGGCCCCGACGTGCTGCTCGACCTGCGCGGCCCGGACCGGCCCGTCACCATCCGTTCCGCCGACCGCGGCGACCTCACCACCCTGGCCATGCCCGTCCGGCCCGGCCACTCCACCTGCCGGTCCGGCCCGGCCACTCCACCTGACCGGCCAGTCCGGGCGCTTCGCCTGACCGACAGGCCCGGGCGCTTCGCTTGACCGGTGAGCCCGGGCGACAAGCCCGGCCACTCCACCTGACCGGCAAGCCCGCGCACTTCACCCGACCGGCAAGCCCGACCGACAAGGACGTACGGCGATGACCGCCGCCCCCGCCGCCCCCGCTGCCTCCGCCACCCCCGACCCGACCATGGAGGCCATCGGCCGGGCCGTCGCCGAGGGCCACGCCGGTGACCTGGCCGCCGCCCGCCGGGCACTCCTGGACCTCTGGTCCGCGATCGGTGTCACCGGCGACCCGCTGCACCGCTGCACCCTCGCGCACCACCTGGCAGATCTCTACGACGACCCCGCCCAGGCCCTGGCCTGGGACATCCGCGCCCTGGACGCCGCCGACGCCCTGACCCAGCAGCGGCTGAGCGCCCACCACGAGGGCCTGAGCCTGGCCGGCTTCCGCCCCTCCCTGCACCTCAACCTCGCCGACCTCTACCGCCGGCTGGGCTCCTTCGACGTCGCGGCCGCCCACATCACCGCGGCCCGGCGGCACGTCCCCGCCCTCCCGCGGGACGCCTACGGCACCCTCCTGCGCACCGCCGTCGACGAGGTGGCCGACGCCATCGCCCGCCGGGACACCGCCCGGCGGGCCTCCGCGCCGGGAGCCGGCGGGCAAGGCTGAACGAGCGAGGGGCGGTGCGTGCACGGGAATACGGCCGGGCGGCGGAATGCTCTGATGTGCACGGTGTCCGCACCGGTGAGCGGTGCGCGAGCGCGGCGAAGGGCTGGTGGCGATGACGGCAGACCAGGCGGGGCCCGTGGTCAGAACCCCCTACGGGGCCGTACGCGGCCAGTACGAACGGGGCATCGCGGTCTTCAGGGGGATCCCGTACGCCGCCCCGCCCTTCGGCGCCCTGCGGTTCCGCCCGCCCCGGCCGCCCGAGCCCTGGGACGGGGTGCGGGACGCCGGTGCCTTCGGGCCGACCGCGCCGAAACCGCCGTACTCGGAGGCGTTCGCCCCGTATCTGTCGGACCCCGACATCCCCGGAGACGACTGCCTCAACCTCAACGTGTGGACCCCCGAGCCGGGACCCGGCGCCCGGCTCCCGGTGCTGGTCTGGCTGCACGGCGGCGCACTGACCCGGGGCTCCTCGGCCGTGCCGGTCTACGACGGCACCGGCTTCGCGCGCGACGGGGTCGTCTGCGTCTCGGTCAACTACCGGCTCGGCGTGGAGGGCTACGGCCTGTTCCCCGACGCGCCGCCGAACCCCGGACTGCGCGACCAGCTCGCCGCGCTGCTCTGGGTGCACGAGACCATCGCGGCCTTCGGCGGCGACCCGGAACGGATCACCCTGTGCGGGCAGTCGGCCGGCGCCATCAGCACCGGCGCCCTGCTCGCCGCGCCGCAGACACAGGGACTGATCCGGCGGGCGGTGCTGCAGAGCGGACCGCCCGAGGTCTCGGAGCGCGACAAGGTACGGCGGATGGTGCGCCGGATGGCCGCCCGGCTGAAGGTCCCCGCGACCGCCGAGGCGTTCGCCGCCGTCGACCGCGACCTGCTGCTGCGCACCCAGGCCGAGGCCGGGCGGCTCGGCAGCCCGGTGCTGGGCGGACCCGCGTTCGGCATCGTCGTGGACGGCGACCTCGTGCCCCGGGACCCGCTGAAGGCGCTGACCGAGGGAACCGCGGCGCCCGGCGTCGAGCTGCTGATGGGCTGGACCCGGGACGAATACCGGCTGTGGCTGGCGCCCGGCGGGCTGGTGGAGCGCGTCGACCGGCTCGGCGCGGTCGCCCTGGCCGGGGCCATGGCCCGCTGCCACGCCGGGCACGACATCCCGCGCGGTTACCGGGCCCTGCACCCCGGTGCCGGTACCGCCGAGATCGTCGGCCAGATGGTCACCGACCATCTGCTGCGGGTACCGCTGCACCGGCTCGCCGACGCCCGGCCCGGCGCCAGTCACCTGTACGAGTTCGCGTGGCCCTCGCGGCTGCCCGGCCTCGGCGCCTGCCACGCCCTGGAGCTGGGGTTCGTCTTCGACACCGGGGGCGTGCCCGAGTCGAAGAAGCTGGCCGGTGAGGGCGCGCCGCAGGAGCTGTGCGACGCGATGCACGGCGCGTGGGTGCGGTTCGCGACGACCGGGGACCCCGGCTGGGCGGCCTGGGACGCCACCCACCCGGTGCGGATCTTCGATGCGGGCGGACCGCGCGTCGTCCACGGGCCACGGGACGCGGAAGTCGCCCTGTGGGCCACCGCCCCCGCCGTCCCGCCGCCGCCACGGCACTCCGTCCCGCGCGCCCCGGGCGCCGAACTCGCCGCCGCCCTGGGCCGGCTCCGCCGCTCGGTGGGCGTCCTGCGCCACTGACCGCCGCGCCGCGGGGACGGGTGCCGCGCCGCTGACCGCCGCGCCGCGGGGACGGAACGAGCCGGCCGCCCGGTGGGAGGGTCCGGGCGGCCGGAGCTTGAGCGCGTGGTCGGCCGGGAGCCGCCGACGATCAGACACTCACCGTACGAGATCAGGTACGTAACGTCATCGGCGCCCGGTGTCATTGCCCGCCCGGGGGAGCCGCCGTCGGCGCCCGTGGCGCACCGCGCGCCGACCGGTGCTTCTCCCGGCGCCCCTGGCCCCTCCGCATCCCCCCGGTGGGGGACTGCGCTCAGGCCGTGTTCAGTGTCCGCGTGATCTCGCCGATGCTCTCCGGGCCCACCCGGCAGCACCCCCCGATCAGCCGCGCCCCCGCCTCGCGCCATGCCGTGACCCGGCCGGCGCCGAACGTCGCCCCGCCCCGCCAGGCGCGTGCCCCGGCGTCCCAGCCCTCACCGCTGTTGGGATAGACCACGACCGGCTTGCCGGTGACCCGTGCCGCGATCTCCACGGCGGGCCCGGCGTCCTCGGGCGCGCAGCAGTTCACCCCGACCGCGATCACCTCCTCCATGTCGGCGGCGAGCGCGAACGCCTCCTCCAGCGGCTGGCCGGCCCGTGTCCGCCGCCCGTCGACCGTGTACGACAGCCAGGCCGGCACGCCCAGCCCCCGCACCGCCCGCAGCAGCGCGGCGGCCTCGTCGGCGTCCGGCACGGTCTCCAGCGCCAGCACGTCCGGCCCGGCGGCGGCCAGCGTCTCGATCCGGGGCCGGTGGAAGCGCTCCAGCTCGGTCACGCTCAGCCCGTACCGGCCCCGGTACTCGGAGCCGTCCGCGAGCATCGCCCCGTACGGTCCGACCGATGCCGCGACCCACAGCGGGCGCCGGATGCCCGTGTCCGCCGCCTGCCGGGCCGCCGTGCGGGCCAGGTCCACACTGAGCGCGAGCAGCCGGGCGGCCCGGGCCCGGCCGATGCCGCGCTTGCCGAAGCCCTCGAAGGTGGCCTGGTAGCTGGCCGTGATCGCCACGCTCGCGCCCGCCCGGAAGTAGGCGAGGTGGGCCTCGGTGACCGCCTCGGGCCGCTCGGCGAGCAGCCGCGCCGACCACAGTCCGTCGCTCAGGTCGTGTCCGGCCGACTCCAGCTGGTTGGACAGGCCGCCGTCGAGCACGACGGTCCCGGCGGCGAGGGCGTCGGCGAGGCTGGGGGAGGTGTCGCTGGTCATGGTCACGACGCTAGTCCAAGCGGAACGGGACCGGACCGGAGGTCCTCGCGCCCGCCCCATTGACCCTCCCGTGGCCCGCACTTACCTTTTCGGCGTTCGGAATCACAGATGCAGTGCGACATATCGAACGACCGAGAGGCAGTCCGCATGAGCCGCGACCACGACCTGCCCGACACGCCCGGCCGCAGAGTGGTGCTCAAGAGCGCCGCGCTCGCCGCCGGAGCCCTGGCCGCCGCCCCCGGCCTCGCCCAGGCGGCCCCCGCGCACGGCACCGGCCCCGAGCCGCACCCGGAGCGGCACCCGAAGACGGCCCCGTACGTGAACCCCCTCGTCCCCCGGCGCGCCGACCCGCACATCACCCGCCACACCGACGGCGTCTACTATTTCACGGCGACCGTCCCCGAGTACGACCGCATCGTGCTGCGCCGCGCCCGCACCCTGAACGGCCTGTCCACGGCCGCCGAGTCGGTGATCTGGCGGGCTCACCCGAGCGGCCCGATGGCCGCCCACATCTGGGCGCCCGAACTGCACCGGATCGGCGGCAAGTGGTACATCTACTTCGCCTCGGCCCCCGCCGAGGACGTGTGGGCCATCCGCATCTGGGTGCTGGAGAACGCGAACGCCGACCCGTTCAAGGGCACATGGGTGGAGCGAGGGCAGATCAAGACCGCCTGGGAGACCTTCGCCCTGGACGCCACCACCTTCCAGCACCGTGGCACCCGTTACCTGGTCTGGGCCCAGCACGAGCCCGGCATGGACAACAACACGGCCCTGTGGATCTCGGAGATGGCCGGCCCGTGGACCCTGACCGGCCCCCAAGTCCGCCTGTCCACCCCGGAGTACGACTGGGAGTGCGTCGGCTACAAGGTCAACGAGGGCCCGTACGTCCTCCAGCGCAACGGCCGTGTCTTCCTCACCTACTCGGCCAGCGCCACCGACTGGCACTACTGCGTGGGCCTGCTCACCGCCGACGCCCGCGGCGACCTGCTGGACCCGCGCAGCTGGACCAAGTCGCCCGTCCCGGTGTTCACCAGTGACGACACCACGGGCCAGTACGGCCCCGGGCACAACTGCTTCACCGTCGCCGAGGACGGCCGTACCGACGTCCTCGTCTACCACGCCCGCCAGTACAAGGAGATCACCGGCGACCCGCTGCACGACCCCAACCGGCACACCCGCATCCAGAAGCTCCGCTGGAAGCCGGACGGCACCCCGGACTTCGGCGTCCCCGTGGCCGACACCGTGCGGGAAGGAGCGTGAGATGAGGCGTGCTCACGCCCTGCTCCTCACCCTGTGCTGCGCCCTCGCCGCCGCCCTGCTGACGGCCGGACCCGCCCGGGCCGCACCGGCGACCGTCACCAACGGCACGCAGTTCACGGACACTTCGGGCAGCCCGGTGCACGCCCACGGCGGTGGCGTCATCAAAGTCGGCGACTACTACTACTGGTTCGGTGAGGACCGCGACAGCGACAACACCTTCCGGTCCGTGGACGCCTACCGCTCCACCGACCTGAGGAACTGGGAGTTCCGCGCCCACGTCCTCACCCGGTCCTCCGCCGCCGAACTGTCCACCGCCTACATAGAACGCCCCAAGGTCGTCTACAACGCGGCCACCGGCACGTTCGTGATGTGGATGCACAAGGAGAACGGCACCGACTACAGCGAGGCGCGCGCCGCCGTCGCCGTCTCCGGCACGGTCGACGGGACCTACACCTACCGGGGCAGCTTCCGCCCGCTCGGCCAGTACATGTCCCGCGACCTGACCGCCTACGTCGACACGGACGGCACCGGCTACCTGGTCTCGGCCGCCAACGAGAACTACGACCTGCACATCTACCGGCTCACCGCCGACTACACGGGCATCGCCGGCCTGGTCGCCAACCCCTGGCCCGGCGGCCACCGCGAGGCACCGGCCCTGTTCAAGCGGGGCGGCGTGTACTTCATGCTCACCTCGGGCGCCACCGGCTGGAACCCCAACCAGCAGCAGTACGCCACCGCCGCCTCCCTCGCCGGCCCCTGGACGTCCTGGAAGGCCGTCGGCGACTCCACCGCCTACGGCTCCCAGACCGCCTACGTCCTTCCCGTGCAGGGCGGTTCGGGCACCTCGTACCTGTACCTGGGCGACCGCTGGGGCAACTCCTTCGGCGGCACGGTGAACGACTCCCGCTACGTGTGGCTGCCGCTGGCCTTCCCCACCGCCACCTCGATGACCATGTCCTGGTACCCGGAGGTCACCGTCGACACCACGGCCGGCACCGTCACCGGCACCGCCGCGGCCTACAACACGCTGATCGCGCGGCACAGTTCCAAGTGCGCCGACGTGCCGAGCCAGTCGCTGTGGCAGGGGGTGGCGATCAGCCAGTACACCTGCAACGGCGGCACCAACCAGAAATGGTGGTTCAAGGACCTCGGCAACGGCTACCGCGCGCTGGTGGGCCGGGGCAGCTCCCTGTGCCTCCAGGAGAACGCGGGCGGGGTCTCCCAGGAGAACTGCACCGGCGCCACCGGCCAGCAGTGGTCGGTCACCGCCTCCGGCTCGTACGTCACCGTGAGATCCCGCGCGAGCGGGGAGTGCCTGGACGTCTCCGGCGGATCCGCCGCCGACTCCGTCGCGGTCATCACCTACGCGTGCACCGGCGCGGCCAACCAGCAGTGGACGCGCGGCACCTGACGCACCTTCAGGCAAGCAGGTCGATGGCGTCGACGGCCGTGCCGGCGCTGAGGAAGCCCGTCGTCCCCGAACCGCTCACCACGTCGATCCGCAGCACGTTGTACTGGCCGGGGTCCGTCCGCCAGGCGGCGGCAGGGACGCTGTAGGTGAAGGTGTGGTTGTTGCCCCGGTACGAGCCCACCGTCAGGGAGCGGGTGGCCGGCTGGGCGGGCGGGGCGGGGATCGCCGACGTCCAGGTGTCGTTCACCGTGACCTGCGGCCGGCCGCCCGCGTAGGCCGTCGTCACGCCGATCCGCAGGGTGTGCGCGGCGGCGGCCTGCGCGGCGGTGAGCCGGAAGTGGACGAGCAGGCCGCTGTTGACGCCCTTCCACAGATAGCAGGGGAAGCCGGACGTCTCGGTGCCGCTGCCGATCACCACGTTCCCGGTCCAGGGCGCGGCCCGCACGTCCGACGGATGGGCGTACGTCATCAGGTCCGCGTTCTTGAACCCGCCCGGGGTGCCGTCCCAGTCGCCGATCCGCCAGATCGCGCTCGCCCGGGACGGGTCGTTGGACGAGGGGACGGTGAGCGTGTTCAGCGTGGTCGTCGCGCCCGCCGTGACAGTCACCTGGGTGCTGTGGACGGCCAGTTCGCCCTTGTAGACGGTCAGCGTGTACGTGCCGGGCAGCACGCGGGAGACCGAGAAGTACCCGTCCGAGGCGCGCGCCGGAGCCCAGTACTGGGCCGAGGGGCCGGCCAGGCCCACGGTGTAGGGGTACGCCGTGTCCCGGCCGGCGATGCCGACCCCGGCGACGCGGCCCCGGGCGCTGTCCGGTACGTACCCGGCGATGCCGAGCGAGTCGGCCCACGGGGTGGTCAGCGTGCTGGGGAACAGGGCGGCGGGGGGCGGGCCGCCGTCGGTGAACGCGATGACGTACGGGCCCTGGAGTCCGTAGCGCTCGGGCTCCGTCTGGTTCTCGCCGTAGTACAGGATCTCGTACAACCCGCCGCCGTCGGCGCTCTGGTGGCGCAGCAGCGAGCGGTAGAAGGGGCCGCCGGAGGCCTTCTCGTGGTTGCTGCGCACGATCCACAGGCCGACGCCGCCGGCGGACCAGCCGGTGTAGTCGTAGTCGATGACCCGGACCCTGGAGTAGTGCTTGGACCGGGTCTGCCCGTCGGGCTTGGCGAAGACGTCCGAGGCCTCGATGGTGCTGGTCGTGTAGGTGTAGGAGTCGGGCTCGTCGTTGCGGAACAGGCCCGCCCTGACGCGCAGGATGAAGCGGGTCGCGCTGACCGAGGAGTCGGCCTTGTTGGTCCACAGGTAGACGTGGTTCTCCCCGGCGCGGGCCGCGTAGTAGTGGCGCAGTGTGCCGTGGGTGACCGAGATCAGGAGGGTGGAACCGGACTGGGCCAGAGTCACGGTGGAGTTGCCGAGGCCGGACTCGATGTGCGAGTTCTTGCCGCCGTAGCCCTGGTACTCGATGCCCTTGTGGACCAGCGAGGTCAGGTCGCCGGTGGACTTGGAGACCTTGAACACCAGGTCCGCGCCGGTGTCGACGACATAGTTCGAGCCGTCGTCGCGCCAGCCGAAGCCGGCGGCGACGGCGGCGCCGGCGAGCGGACCGGCGAGGGCGGCCGTGCCGGCGACGGCCGCGCCGCCGACGACGAAGGCGCGGCGGGTGACCGCGGGGGAGGGGGATCCGGACATGGGGTGCCTCCTTCGGGAGGTCCGGGTGTGCGGGTGTCTGGCAGGGTGACAGTTGAATCGTTTTCGCGAAAGGGCTTTCACGCCATCAGGTCAGTGAGCGCGGAAATTGGTGTCGCAGAGCTAGAAAGCGCTTGTCGGCGCCGGTAGGGTCCGACCGCCGGACCCTGCCGACCGCCGAGGAGGCCTCAGTGAGACGTTTCATCGCCCTGCGCGGCGCCGCCCTGACCG
Source organism: Streptomyces sp. NPDC038707 (assembly GCF_040636485.1). Taxonomy (NCBI): domain Bacteria; kingdom Bacillati; phylum Actinomycetota; class Actinomycetes; order Kitasatosporales; family Streptomycetaceae; genus Streptomyces; species Streptomyces sp. NPDC038707. Next base: position 91,685 of record NZ_JBEZUP010000005.1, on the reverse strand, counting down.
CCCTTGCCGTGAGCGCGGCCCTCACGGCGGCCCCCGCCCGGGCCCACACCGGCCGGCCGCCCGGCATCGACCACTGCACCGCCACCTCCTGCCACTTCGACGTCCCGCCCGGCACCTACGACGTGACCGTCCGGCTCGGCGCCGCCACCGCGTCCAGCACCCGCATCACCGGCGAGACCCGGCGCTCACTGCTGCCGGAGACCGCCGTCCCGGCCGGTGAGCACGCCACCCGCAGCTTCACCGTCGACGTCCGCACCCCCGAGGGCGAACCGACCGGTGCCGACGGAACCCCCGGCCTGGACCTGGTACTCGGCGGCTCGGCGCCCGCCCTCGACGCCATCCGGGTCACCCCCGCCCTCCCCCACGCTCGACTTCGCTCGCGCGGGGGGACCCCCATCGCCCGCCGGATCCTCCTCATCGGCGACTCCACGGTCTGCGACCAGCCCGCCGCCCCCTACTCCGGCTGGGGCCAGCAGCTCCCGCAGTACCTGCGCGCGGGCCTGTCCGTCGCCAACCACGCCGACTCCGGCGAGAGCACGGTCACCTACCTCCAGGACCCCCGCCTGTGGGCCGCCGTCCAGCCGCTGATCCGCCCCGGCGACCTCGTCCTCGTCCAGCTCGCCCACAACGACAAGACCACCGACGAGGCCACCTACCGCGCCAACCTCCGGACCTTGGTGGCCGGCGTCCGGGACCGGGGCGGCCGGCCGGTGCTCGTCACGCCCGTCGTGCGCCGCTGGTTCAACGCTGACGGCACCCTGAACAACGACACGGCGCTGCTCGTCAACGGCCTCGGCGTCGACCACCCGGCCGTCATCCGCTCGGTCGCCGCCGCCGAGGACGTCCCGCTGATCGACCTCACCGCGAAGACCAGGGCCCTGGTGGAGTCGCTCGGCCCGGAAGCCTCCAAAGCGCTGTACCTGTACGACGAGAAGCGCGACAACACGCACACCTCCGAGCGCGGCGCCACCGTCTTCGCGGGCCTGGTCCGCGACGAACTGCTCGCCCGGCACCTGGTCCCCGAGGGCAGGATACGGGTGGGATAGGCCCCGGGGCGCCCCGACCGGAACCGGGGCGTCCCGGGTTCCCGCCGAGGAAGGACACCCACCGCCGTGATCGAACTCCCCGCCGACGACCGTGAGTCGAGCCCGTACACCGGCTACACCCGCGCCCACTGGGAGACGGCCGCCGACCGGCTCCTCGCCGCCGTGGAGCCGTACGCGAGCCCCGACCGCGCCCTCTACCACCTGCCCGGCGACCACGTGAGCCACTCCGGCCGCCTCTCCGACGGCCTCGAAGGCTACGCCCGCACCCTGCTGCTGGCCGCGTTCCGCCGCGACGAGACCGCCCTCGGCCGGTACGCCGACGGCCTCGCCACCGGGCCCGGCGGGGTCTGGCCGCGCATCACCGACCGGAGCCAGCCGCTGGTGGAGGCCGCCTCCATCGCGCTGGCCCTGCGGCTGACCCGGCCGTTGCTGTGGGACCGCCTGCCCGACCCCGTGCGCGGGCGCACCGCCGACTGGCTGGCGGACGCCCTCACCGCCGCCCCCTGGCCGTGCAACTGGGAACTCTTCCCGGTCACCGTCGGCGGCTTCCTCGCGGAGACCGGCCACCACGAGGAGGCCGCCCGCGCCGCAGTCGACCGGGGCCTGGAGCGGATCGAGACCTGGTACGTGGGCGACGGCTGGTACACCGACGGCGACGGCCGGAAGTTCGACTACTACAACGGCTGGGCCATGCACCTCTACCCGGTGCTGCACGCCTGGCTCGCCGGCGACACCGGGCTCCTCGACCGCTACGGCCGCCGGCTCTCCCGCCATCTCGCCGACTACGCCCGCCTGTTCGGCGGCGACGGCGCCCCGCTGCGCCAGGGCCGGTCCCTCACCTACCGGTTCGCCACCACGGCCCCGCTCTGGCTGGGCGCGCTCACCGGGCACACCCCGCTGCCCCCGGGACAGACCCGGCGCCTGGCCTCGGGCGCCCTGCGGTACTTCCTGGACGGCGGCGCGGTGGACGAGCGCGGCCTGCTGCCGCTCGGCTGGCTCACCCCCGACACCTCTCTCGTGCAGAGCTACTCCGGCCCCGCCTCGCCGTACTGGGCGAGCAAGGGCTTCCTCGGCCTGCTGCTGCCGCCCGGGCACGAGGTGTGGACGGCACGGGAGGAGGCGGCCCCCGCCGAACGCGCCGACGCGGCCCATCCGGTGCCCGCCCCGAACTGGCTGCTGCAGTCCACCGCCGCGGACGGGCTGGTCCGGCTGCACAACCACGGCAGCGAGGACGTCCGGTACGACCCCTACTACACCCGCCTCGCCTACTCCACGGTCACCGCGCCCGGCCCGTCGTACGACAACAGCGTGATCGTCGGCGGCGATCCGGGCCGTACGGGCATCGAACCGCTCGGTACGGGCGAGGGCTGGATCGCCTCCCGGCACACCGTGGGCACCGGGACCACCGTCACCAGCCTGGTGGCGGTGCGCGGTGCCGTGGAGGTGCGGGCCCATCTGGTGGCGGGCGCGGCACCGGGGACCCCGGTGCGGGTGACGGGCTGGCCGGAGCAGGACGGGGTGAGGGCCGAACTATCCCCGGTGCACGGTCTGTCGGCGGAGCTGACCGGGATCACCCGGGCGGACGGCGGCCCCACCCTCTTCGTGGCGCTCGCCCGGCTCACCGGGGAGGCGGACCCGCGGCCGGTCACCGAGCTGGTGTCCGTGACGGTGGGGGAGGACGGGCGCGAGGTGCGGATCGGCTGGTCCGGCGGTCACCGTGCCGTCTTCCGGTTCACGGCCACGGGCCCGGGGTGGTCGGTGCGGTCCGGCTGAGCCGGGGAGGGGACGGTTCGGCGGGCGCCGAACCGTCCGTGGCCCAGCATGGCCGTATGACCACAGAGCCCGCCCCCGACTCCTTCGCCGGCCTCCATCACCGCCCGGGCCGGCCGCTGTTGCTGCCCAACGCCTGGGACCACGCTTCGGCCGCCGCCCTCGCCGCCCGGGGCTTTCCCGCCATCGGTACCACGAGCCTGGCGGTGGCGGCGGGCGCCGGACTGCCCGACGGCACGGGCGCCACCCGGGAGCAGACCGTCCGGCTCGCCCTGACGCTCGGCTCCGAGCCGTACCTGCTCTCCGTGGACGCTGAGGCCGGCTTCAGCGACGACCCGGACGAAGTCGCCCGGCTCGCCGTCGAGTTGTGGGCCGTCGGGGCCGTCGGCGTCAACCTGGAGGACGGCCTCGGCCCGGCTGGCCGGCACGCGGCGAAGATCGCGGCGGTGAAGGCGGCCGTACCGGGCCTGTTCGTCAACGCCCGTACCGACACGTACTGGTCGGGCGACGGCGACCAGAAGGAGACGCTGCGCCGGCTCGACGCCTACCAGGAGGCGGGCGCCGACGGGGTGTTCGTCCCCGGCGTCACCGACCCGGAGCGCATCGCCGCCCTGGTCCGGCACACCGCCGTCCCCCTCAACGTCCTCTACTCGCCCGCCGGGCCCACGCTCGGCCACCTCGCCGGCCTCGGGGTGCGCCGGGTCAGCCTCGGCTCGCTGCTGTACCGCAGGGCGATCGGCGCCGCCCTGGACGCGGTGGCCGGCATCGCGGCCGGGCGCGCCCCGGCCGGTACGACCCCGTCCTACGCCGATGTGCGCGCGCTGGGGAGCAGCGTCCCGGCGAGCGCGTCGGCGAACTCCACGGGATGATCCAGCGTGCCGAGATGCCCGCCGGGGAACTCCGTGAAGGCGCAGCCCATGCGGGTGGCGAGCAACTCCGCCGTACGGTGCAGGACCTGGCCGCGCGAATGGGCGCCGGCGGCGATGGTGAGCCGGCCCGGGGGCGGGGCGACGGTGGGGGTGTACGCGGTGAACGGGCGCAGGACGCGGGCCAGGAACACGCCCATCGGGGTCGCCGACCCGCCCTCGGCGGGCAGCCGTCCCGGCCCGTCCAGCTGCTCGATCAGCTCGGCCCGCCGCGCGGCCCCGTCCGGCAGGACCGTCACGCACGGCGGCTCGTGCGCGACCACGTGCGCCATCCGTCCGGGACAGCGGGCGAGCAGGTCCAGGGCCGCGATGCCACCCGAACTGGTGCCGAACGCGTACGCGGGCCCGCCCGCCGGCGCCACCGCCTCCAGCACCCGCCGCGCGCCCTCGCTCCAGTCCGCGACCCGCTGCTCGGGGACCGGCTGTCCGAGCCGGCCGTGCGCGAGGCCCAGCGGGTCGTACGTCACCACGGTGAACCGCGTGGCCAGCCGCTCGGTCAGCGGTCCGAGGCCCATCGGGTGCCCGGCGCCGCCCGGCAGGAGCAGCAGCACCGGACCGCGGCCGGTGATGTCGTGGTACGGCGTCTCGGCCGTCGCTGTCTCAGTCATCGCTCGGGGCCTCCCGGGGCCAGTGGGTGAGGGCGAGGTGCAGGGCGTCGACGGCCTTGTCCCAGGAGGCCCGTACGTCCCGGTCGGCGCCGAAGCCGCCCGCGCTCTCCAGGACGCAGTAACCGTGGAACGTACTGCGCAACAGGCGCACCGCGTCCGTCAGGTCCGGTTCCGCGAGGCCGTAGCCGCGCAGCATGCCGTACGTGATCTCGGCGGTGCGGCGCAGCGCGGCCGAGTCGGCGACGAGGGCCTGGTCGACGCGGATCTGGGTGGCCGCGTACCGGCCGGGGTGCTCCAGGGCGTAGTCCCGGTAGGCGCCGGCGAACGCCGTCAGCGCCTCCTTGCCCGCCCGGCCTGCCACGGCCGCCGCGATCCGGTCGATCAGCTCGCCGCCCGCGTACAGGGCGAGCCGGGTGCGCAGGTCCTGGAGACTGCGGACGTGCGAGTACAGGCTCGCGTCCTTGACGCCGAAGCGACGGGCCAGCGCGGAGACGCTGAGCCGGTCGAAACCGGCCTCGTCCGCCAGCTCCGCCGCCGCCGCGACCAGCCGCTCGACGGTGAGTCCCGCCCGGGCCATGGGCCACCTCCCTTGGGTTCCAAGGGTATAGCCTAGAGCATCTAGGAAAGCGGTGCGTCAGGGGATCGGTGTGTACAGCACCCCCAGTTTGTCGATCTCGTCACCGGAGCGGCCGGTGAAGCCGGTGATCTGCCAGCCCGCCGGGGCGGTGAGGGTGATGCCGTCGGCGGTCGCGGTGCCCGCCGAGAGCGTCCGGCCCCGGTCGGTGGTGAAGGCGGCCGAGAAGATCCGGGTACGGCCGTCCTTCTGGCCCCGGGTGAGCTTCACCGAGGTGAGGTGTTCCCCGGCGGCGAGGGTGAGCGAGACGGCCGTGCCGCCGGTGCCGCCGTGGCCGAGGACCGTGCCGTCGTCGTGGGTGAGGGCCACCGCGTCCAGGCGGGCGGCGCCGCGCAGGGTGAGGGTGCGCGGGGCGGGCGTGGCCGGCAGGCCGTCGGCGTCGTTGAAGGCCGTGCCGTGCGGGCCGCCGAAGAAGTCGCCGGCCCGGAGCCCGGGGTTCGGCGTGTAGGTGAAGTCGACGGTGTGCGGGAAGTGGTCGGAGAGGTTGCCGCCGGCCGCGTCCAGGAACGTCGCCCACTCGTCGTGGTAGCGCGTCGCGGTGAGGGAGAGCAGCGGGCCGCTCCGGTAGAGCACCTTGTCGACCACCTCGCAGTCGTCGGGCGGCGCTGCGGCCGGGCACAGCAGCGGATCCGCGCCCTGCGCGGGGGCCGTACCGCCCTTGACCAGCCGTACCCAGGCGTCGGTCAGGCCGTTCTCCTCGACCAGCGTGCGGATGTTGTCGCCGGCGCGGGTGTAGCGGGTGTTGGTGTCGCCCGTCACGATCACCGCGTTGCCCGCCGAGTTGGCCCGGACGAAGGCCGACAACTGGGCGATGTCGGCCCGCCGGGCCGCCAGGGCCGCGGCGCTGTCGCCGGCGTTGGGGTGCAGGTTGTACAGGTCGACGTACACGCCCTCGGCGAGCCGCACCCGGGCCAGGGTGAAGCCCTTGGGGGTGAGGCAGTCGGTGCCGGCGCAGTCGTTCCACCTCACCCGCTCGAAGTCCTCCAGCGGGTGGGCGGACAGGGTGTTGAGGCCGTCGCCGAGGCCCGCGCCACCGCTTGTGGCCGTGCGGTAGGGGTGGTGGTCGCCCGCGTAGAGCGCCGCGTGGTAGTTGAAGTCCTCCTGGACGTTGACGATGCCGTAGCCGGCCAGCCTGGGGGAGATCAGCGGGGTGTTGGCCGCCGGATGGCTGGAGCTGAGGCCCTCCGGCAGTCCGGCCACGTTGTACGTCAGGACACTGAAGGTCCCGGAGCCGGCGGCGGCCTGTGCCGTGCCGGCGGAGGCGGTGAGCCCGGCCCCGGCCAGCAGGCCGGCGGTGAGGGTGCCGAGGAGTCGTCCCATGGGGCGCATGCGACCCATGGTCACGTCAACCCGGCTGTTTTCAAAGGGTGGTTGAGGAAACGCCGTCGATCGCGGAGAAGACGAACGAGAACTGTGCCGGCTCCGCCCGCAGGTGGTAGCGGGGCAGCGGGCCCGGGCCGCAGGACTGGGAGCCGATGCCGTGCTGGCCGTGGTCGAGGTTCATCCAGACCGTGTCGCCGGGCACCAGGTCGGTGCGGTGGGCGGCGGCGTCCAGCCGCTCGGTGGTCCAGCGGCGGGCGGTGAGGAGGAACGCCGGGTCGCCCTCGATCCGCAGGCCGCCCAGCTCCGCCCAGCGCACGTCGATCCGGGCGCCGTTCTCCTGCGGGCGGACGTACGGCGTCTGGAGGTCGTCCACGTCGGCCTCCCAGCGGCCGGTCAGCGCCGCCGCCCGGGTGTCCGGATACGCCTCGCCCGGCCCGCCGCCGTACCACCGCACCCGGTCGGCGGCGCGCAGGCCGAAACGGATGCCGAGGCGGGGCAGCGGCACGGTCCAGTCACCGTCCGGGACGGTGGACACCGTCAGCCGGAGCCGGTCGCCGTCCGACGTCCACCGGTACACCGTCGTGAGCCCCAGGTCCCGGGCGGCCGGCGCCACCCGGGTGCGGACCGTCAGGGCGTCCGCGCCCGCCTCCACCGCGTCCAGACGGTGCCGCATCCGGTGCAGGCCCAGCTTCCGCCACAGCAGCCCGTGGCGCGGGTCGCTCTGCCAGGCCGCGCCGTCGTCGTTGTCGGTGGTCGCCCGCCACACGTCCAGCCGCAGCTCCGTCACGGGCACCCCGCCGATCGTGCGCACCGCCCCGGTCCGGGCGTCGAAGGCGGCCGGGCCCAGCCTGATCAGCCCGTCACCGGCCACCGGCCGGGCGCCGGCGACGACGGACGGCACCCGGCGCGGTGCCGCCGGGACCTGGCCCCAGGCGACGACATGGCCCGCCGGCGCCCACGCGGTGCCGGCGGCGAGCCGCGCGCGGACGGTCCACAGCGCCTCGCCCGAGGGCGCCCCGGCCGGTACGGCGGGCAGCTCGACCTCGGCCGACTCGCCCGGGGCCAGCGGGGGCACCGGCAGGGTGCCGGAGCCCACCGGTTCGCCCTCGACCTCGTACGACCACGAGAACGACAGCGCCGACAGGTCCGCGAAGTCGTACCCGTTGGTGACGCGGACGGTGCCCTCCGTGCCGCCGCCCGTGAGGGCGACCGGCTCGATCACCTTCTTGAACTCGGCCAGGCCCGGCGAGGGTTGCCGGTCGGGGAACAGCAGGCCGTCGCAGACGAAGTTGCCGTCGTGCAGCTCCTCGCCGAAGTCACCGCCGTAGGCGAACCCCAGCCCGGGGTGGGCGATGCCGTGGTCGATCCACTCCCAGACGAAGCCGCCCTGGAGCCGGTCGTGGGACCGGAACAGCCGCTGGTAGTCGGCGAGTCCGCCGGGCCCGTTGCCCATGGCGTGGGCGTACTCGCAGAGGATGAGGGGCAGTTCGCGGCGCCGCCGCGGTCCGCCGTCCAGGCCCCGGCCGATCCGCTCCACCTCGGCATGGCTCGCGTACATCCGTGAGTACACGTCCGTGTCACGGCAGTGGGCATCGCCCTCGTAGTGCAGCAGCCGGGAGGCGTCGCGGTCGCGGATCCACCCGGCCATCGCGGTCAGCCCCCGCCCGGTGCCCGCCTCGTTGCCCAGCGACCACATCACGACCGACGGATGGTTCTTGTCCCGCTCCACCATCCGGGCCGCCCGGTCCAGCAGGGCCGGCGTCCAGCGGTCGTCGTCGACCGGGTTGTCCCGCCAGCCCTGCTCGGTGAAGCCGTGCGTCTCCAGATCGCACTCGTCGATCACCCACAGCCCGAACTCGTCGCACAGGTCGAGGAAGGCCGGGTGCGGCGGGTAGTGCGAGGTGCGGACCGCGTTGATGTTGTGCCGCTTCATCAGCAGCACGTCCTCGCGCATCGTCGCGAGGTCCAGGGCCCGGCCCCTCTCGGGGTGCCACTCGTGCCGGTTGACGCCCTTGAACAGGACCGCCCTGCCGTTCACCTTGACCAGGCCGTCCGACAGCTCCACCGTGCGGAAACCGATGCGCAGCGGCACCCGCTCGCCCTCCGTGGCCAGCACCCCGTCGTACAGCCGGGGCGTCTCCGCCGACCACGGCTCGACCGGGACCGTCACCGGTTCCCCGGTGGGCACGTCGATGCCCAGGTCCGGCACGGTCACCCGGCCGTCCGTGTCGGAGTCGACCCGCAGCGTGCCCGCCCCGGTGGTGTGGTCGTAGGAGGCGTGCACGAAGAAGTCGAGGACGCAGCCCGCCGGGCGGTGCAGCAGGGTGACGTCCCGGAAGATGCCCGGCAGCCACCACTGGTCCTGGTCCTCCAGGTACGAGCCCGCCGACCACTGGTGCACCCGGACGGCCAGCACATTGCCGGCGGGCCTGAGCAGGTGGCCGACCGCGAACTCGTGCGGCAGCCGGGAGCCCTTGAACTCGCCGAGGTCCGTGCCGTTCAGCCAGACCCGGGCACAGGACTCCACGCCGTCGAAGCGGAGCACCGCGCCGCCGTCCGCCGGCCAGTCGCCGGGCAGGTCGAACACGCGCAGGTGGTCGCCGGTCGGGTTCTCGGTCGGCACCCGGGGCGGATCGACCGGGAACGGATAGAGGTGGTTGGTGTAGATCGGGGAACCGTGGCCCTGGAGCACCCAGTGGCCGGGCACCGAGACCTCCGCCCAGCCACTGGCGTCGTACCCCCCGGCCGCGAAGGAGTCGCCCTCAGCGTCGGCCGTCCGCGACAGCCGGAACCGCCAGGTGCCGTTCAGGGACAGGGAGGAGGCGTCGGAGGACGCGTACCAGGCGCGGGGCGGCAGTGCCCCGGAGCCCGGCGAGACGTCCTCGACGTACTCGGTGGTCGTGGTCACGGACATGGGTCTCCTAGCTCAGCCCTTGATGCCGGTCTGCGCGATCCCCTGCACCAGCCAGCGCTGGAGGAAGAGGAACACGAACAGCAGGGGCAGGATCGAGATGGCGGTCGCCATGAAGATCAGGTGGTAGTTGACGGTCTGGTTGGTCATGTACGACGAGAGCGCGACCTGTACGGTCCAGGCGCCCGGGTCCTGGCCGATGACCAGCGGCCACAGGAAGGCGTTCCAGCCGCCGATGAAGGTGATGGTGGCGATCGCCGCGAAGAAGTTCAGCGAGTTCGGCACGACGACACGCCAGTACGCGCCCCAGTGGCCGAGTCCGTCCACGCGCGCCGCCTCCTCCAGCTCCTTGGGGAACCCGAGGAAGTACTGCCGGAACAGGAAGCAGGTGAAACCGCTGAACAGGCCCGGGATGATCAGACCCCGGTAGCTGTCCACCCAGCCGAGCGACGACACCAGCACGAAACTCGGCACGAAGGTGACGGCGGCCGGGACCATCAGGGTCACCAGGACCGCGTGGAAGACCTTGTCGGCGTGCCGGTAGGGGATCCGGGCGAGGGCGTAACCGGCCGATGAGCACACGACCAGCGTGCCCGCCGTGTGGAGGACGCCGACGACCAGCGAGTTCCACAGCGACCGGCCGAAGTCGACCGTCGGGTCCTCGAACGGCTCGGTGACGTTGCCCCATTGGACGTGCGTGGGGAAGAACTTCCAGTTCTCGCCGGTGATCTCCGGGTCGGTGGACAGGGCGTTGCGGACCAGCAGGTAGAACGGGACGAGGAACAGCAGCGCGGCGACGCCGGTGGCGAGGTACAGCCCGGTGGAGCTCATCACCCCGCCGCGCCGGGCGCGGTCCCGGCCCCGGTTCCCGGGTGCGGTGGTGGTCACGTGGACTCCTCCCTGCTGCCGAAGCCCATGATCCGGCCCTGGAACAGGGTGACGACGCAGATCAGCACGGTCAGCACCACGGCCCCCGCGCTGCCCTTGCCGTAGTTCTGGTCCTGGCCGAGCGCGGTGTAGTACAGCTCGACCAGCGGCGGACGGCCCCAGGTGGTCTTGGACAGCAGGTTGAAGAACTCGTCGAAGGCCTGGTACGCGGCCACGAGCAGCAGCAGGATCACCGCGGTGGAGGTGGCCCGCAGCTGCGGCAGCGTGATGTGCCGGAATGTCTGCCAGCCGGTTTTGGCCCCGTCGATGGCGGCGGCCTCGTACAGCTCCCGCGGGATGTTCTGGAGCGCGGCCAGGAACAGGATCATGTAGAAGCCTGACTGGAGCCACAGCCGGGCGGTGATGACGACCAGCCAGTACCAGGGCGGGTCCGGGTCGGCGAGCCAGGCGGTGTTGTCCACGCCGAACAGCCCGAGGACGGTGTTGGCCAGGCCGAACCGCACCCCGTTGAAGATCGACATCTTCCAGATCAGCGAGGCGGCGACATAGCTGCACGCGGTCGGCAGGAAGAACACCGAGCGGTAGAACGCCCGCATGAACCGCAGCCGGTTCACCAGCAGCGCGAGGCCCAGGGAGAGCGCCCAGGTGGTGGGCACGATGAACGCGGCGAACACGGTGAAGGTGCCGAGCGAGCCCATGAACCCGCTGTCGGACAGGATCTCCCGGTAGTTGCCCAGCCCCACGAACTCGCTGGGCGTCACCGTGAAGCGGGCCTCGAAGAAGCTGAGGTAGAGGCTCCAGCCGATCGGGACGTAGACGAAGACGGCCAGCCCGAGCAGGAACGGGCCGGTGAACAGCCAGAAGGCGAGGGTGCGGCTGCCGCGCAGGCGCCGCCGGGGCCGGGCCTCGGTGGCGTGCGTCGGGACCGCGCGCGTGGTGGTCTGCATCTCGGATCCGTCCGGCGGCCTATCCGAACAGCTTCTTCAGCTCGGCGTTCACCGTCTTGTCGCACCGGTCGAGCGCGGCCTCGGGGTCACCGCCCTTGCGGACGCAGCCGGCGAAGAGGTCCTCCGTGGCGGTGATCATCGCCTGGGTCCAGCCGATGTTGTCGAAGTGCCCGTACTCGGTGAAGAGTCGCACGCCCTCCGCCGGCAGGCCCGACCCCAGCTTGTCCGTCGACCGGGCGAGGGAGGTGCGCGGCGGGATGTGGAAGCCGTACGACGTCGCCCAGTCCTCCTGGTAGTCCTTCCGGTCGAGCCACAGCCACTTGACGTACTCCTTGGCCGCGTCGACGTCCTTCCCCTTGGCGTTGACGAACATCGACCAGCCGCCGTTGTAGACGGACGGCCGGCCCGCGTCGCCGGCCTTCGGGAACGGCATGATCCCGAGGTCGTCACCGAGGGCCTGCTGGAACTGCGGCATGGCCCACATCCCGCAGAACTGGATCGCGCACAGGCCCTGGTTCAGCGCCGACGGGTCCCAGAAGTCGGCCGGGGCGTCCAGCAGCAGATGGCCGCTGGTGAACAGCTCGCGCATCGTCCGCAGGCCCGCGATCACGGCGTCCGTGTGGTAGGCGATCTCGTTCTTCTCGTTCAGGGTGTCCGCCCCGGCCGACCAGATCAGCGGGTTGATCACCGCGTGCAGGTCGTTGCCGAGGAACAGGCGCTTGACCTTGCTCGTGGTGAGCCTGGCGGCGGCCTCCACCAGCTCGTCCAGCGTCCGCGGCGGCTCGACGCCCGCCTTCTGAAGCAGCGACTTGCGGTAGAAGAAGAGTTGCGGGTCGTCGAGCATCCGCACGCCGTAGATCCTGCCGTCCACCGTGTGCGACCGGATGTCGGCCTGGTTGAAGTCCTCCTTGACCGGTGCGACGAGGTCGGTCAGGTCCGCCACCTGGCCGCTGCGGACGAGCTGGATCTGCGGGTGGAACTCGAACACGTCCGGCGCCTGGTCGGTGAGCAGGGACGCGAAGAGCTTGCTCTCGAAGTTGGAGCCGGTGATCCACTGCGTGGTCACGTCCGCCTCGGAGTACGCCTTCGCGTACCGCTTGATCGCCTGCTCGGTGCCCGGCTCGCCGTAGGCGTGGAAGTACTGGACCAGCCGCTTGCCCGAACCCGGGCCGCCGCCGCGGCCGTTGTTGCCGCCGCACGCGCCGAGCGCACCGGCGGCGGCCAGGCCCGCGGCGGCCCGGAATATCGATCGGCGGTCCCAGGTGCTGCTGTGTGCCGACATGCTGACGTCCTTGTCTGGTCGAATGCGGCTGCGGCTCGCACGCCCGGAGGACGGGCGCCGAAGGGGGCGTGGTGCGGGACGCTAACCTTCGCCCAATCCTTCGGCAAGGGGTTGGACGAAGCCCGTACGAGTTGTTGCACGGGGTCCGGGATCGCGAACGACGGTGGAACGCAAGGGAGTTGGGAGTACTCGGCTACGGCGAGGAGGGGCCGCCGGAGCGGGGGAGAGGGGGAGCGGGGGGCTGGGGAGCGGCCCACGCTCCCCGGCCGCGTGACGCGGCCGGGGCCGTACGGGCTCGACGGCCGTCAGGCCGACGATGCCGTACGGCTCCCCTCCCGCGGGCGTCGCACCGCCGCCCGCTGTCCGACCGACCGCAGCGCCCCCTCCAGCGCGAACGTGGCCGCGCCGAGGGACACCGGGTCGGTGGGGATCGGGGAGAGGACGATCTCGGTGGCGGCCAGCGGCCGGCGCAGCGCGTGCCGGGCGACCGCCCGGCGGACCTCGGTGAGCAGCGGCTCGCCCAGCCGGGCGGCCACCCAGCTGCTGAGCACCACCACTTCGGGGTTGAGCAGATTGATCAGGTCGGCGATGCCCGCGCCGAGGTAACGGGCGGTGTCCCGGACCGCATCGAGCGCCACCGGGTCGCGTGCGGCGGCCGCGCGGGCCAGCGCGTCGATGGTTGCCGTCTGGTCCTCGGGGTGCAACAGCGGGGAACGCGGGTCGATTTCGCGCAGGTTCCGCATGATGCCGGGCGCGCCGACGTACGTCTCCACACAGCCGTGGTTGCCGCAGTGGCACGGCCGGCCGTCCAGCACCAGCGTGGTGTGCCCCCACTCGCCGGCGCTGTTGCTCACCCCCCGGTGCAGCCCGCCGCCGAGCGCGAGCCCGGCGCCGACCCCGGTGCCGAGGTTGACGACCACGGCGTCCCCGCGGCCCCGCGCCGCCCCGAACCACAGCTCGGCCACCGCGCAGGCGCGCAGCGGATTGTCCAGGTGGAGGGGGTAGGCGATGTGCCGGGCGAGCAGATCGAGCAACGGCACGTCGTGCCAGTCCCAGTTGGGCGCGTACTCGGCGATCCCCGAGCCCCGGTCCACCTGGCCCGGCACGCTCACCCCGACGCCGAGCACCCGGGCCGCCTCGACACCGGCCTGGGCGACCACCGAGCCGACCGCGGCGGCCACCTGACCGACCACCCGCTCGGGCCGGCTCTCCCCGGGCCGCATGCCCTCGTCGGCCCGGGCCAGCACGTTCAGCGCCAGGTCGAACAGCTCGACATGGACGTACGTCTCCGCGACGTCCACACCGATCAGCGCGCCCCCCGACGCGTTGACGGCGACCAGCCCCCGGGGACGGCCCCCGGCGGAGTCCTCGAAACCCACCTCGGTGATCATGCGGAGGTCCAGCAGCTCGCCGACGAGCGTGGCCACCGTGGCCAGGCTGAGCCCGGTGGCCGCGGCCAGTTCCTGCCGGGACGCCGGGGACTCGGCGATGATCTGGCGCAGCACCTCGTAGCGGTTCGCGGTGCGGATGTCGCGCGATGTGCGCTTCACGCGGCAGCCCCTCCCCTCCCGTGCGGACCCGGGCCGGGGCGGCATGGGCACCGGCGCGGGCGTCAGGCTATGGGCTGGGAGGGACGTTCGACAAGGGCTTAGGAAAGGGGCTGGAGGAAGTGGGCCCCTGCGCCGGGGCAGGTCACCGCGGCGGGCCGGCCCGTCACTCCCCGAGGAGTTCGCGCACGAAGCCGTTGGTGAACGTGCCCGCCGGATCCAGCGCCCGGGCCAGCGCCCGGAAGCCGTCGAGCCGCGCGTACCTCTCCCGGAGGTCCGCCGCCGGGATGCCGAACACCTTCCCCCAGTGCGGCCGGGGATCGAACGGGGCCAGCGCCTCCTCCAGCCGCCGCACCACCGGCAGCACCGCCGCCTCGTCGCGCACCCAGGTGAAGTGCAGCGCGACCGAGTCCCGGGCGTGGGCGGGGCTGAGCCACTGCGCGTCGGCGGCGATCGTGCGCACCTCGCAGGTCTGGAGCACTCCGGCGACGGTCTCCCGGACGGCGTCCACCGCGTGCAGCGCGTCCACCGCGGCCGCGCGCGGCAGCAGATACTCCGACTGGATCTCCTCGCCGCTGCTCGGCGTGAACTCGGCCCGGAAGTGCGGCAGCCGCTCGTGCCAGGGCCCCGGCACGCCGAACTGGCGCGTGCAGTTGGCGGCGGGCATCCCCGGCACCGGATGCAGCGCCTCCCGCGCCGGCTCCGCCCACGGGAAGTCCACCGCCGGCTGATCGGTCCGGCGCTTGACCCACACCTGGCGGAAGCCCGGGCGCCGCCAGTCGGTGAACAGGCTCACGCTGTACGCCGACCCCGCCACCGCCTCGAAGTCCAGCCCGTCGAGAGGGAGTTCGGTGAACACGTACTGCTCGACCTCGTAGGCGGGCTCCAGGTCCAGGGTGAGGGCGGTGACCACGCCGAGGGCGCCGAGCGAGGTCACCGCCCCGTCGAACCGGGGGTCCCCGCGTCCTATCGTCACCGTCGAGCCGTCGGCGGTGAGCAGTTCCACCTCCCGTACGGCCACCGCGAGCGGACCATTGCCCACCCCCGAGCCGTGGGTGCCGGTCGCCACCGAGCCCGCCACCGAGATGTGCGGCAGGGAGGCCATGTTGGGCAGGGCCAGCCCCCGCGCGTGGACCGCCCGGGCCAGTTCGGCGTACCGGACGCCGCCGGAGACCCGGACCGTACGGGCCGCGCTGTTCACGTCGATCACCGGCGGCAGCCCGGCGATGGACACCAGGACCCCCTCGTCCCCGGGGTCGGCGATCCGGTTGAAGGAGTGCCCGCTGCCCAGGACCCGCACCTTCGCACTGCCCGCCACCACCGCCCGCAGCGCCTCGAAGGAGTCCGGGCGGTGGAACTCCTTGACCGCGTAGGTGATGCTGCGCGCCCAGTTGGTGACCGTTTGTGTCACGTCCGTCATCCTGTCTCCCGCGAGTGGTGATCCATTGACCCTCTGATCGGCCGGGACCTACCGTAGAGAACGGTTGCTGTCCGCGCGTCACCGAGCCGGGAGGCCCCTTCCTTGACCGAGCGGCCCCGTGCCCTGTTCGCCATGACGGCCCGGAACGTGCCGGCGGTGTTCCCGCCCCGGCTGCTGGAGCGGCTGCGGGCGTGCGTGGACATCGATCCCGCCCTGGTGGCCGAGGACTTCACCGCCCCCCGGGTACGGCAGGCCCTCGCCCGGACCGAGGTCCTGGTCACCGGCTGGGGCTGCCCCCGCCTGGACCCGGCCGTACTGGACGCGGCCCCGCGCCTGCGGGCCGTGCTGCACGCGGCCGGCTCGGTCAAGGGGTTCGTCACCCCTGAGGTGTGGCGGCGGGGCATCGCCGTCTCCTCGGCCGCCGAGGCCAACGCCCGGCCCGTCGCCGAGTACGCCCTCGCCATGATCCTGCTCGCCGGCAAGGATGTCTTCGCCCTCCGCGACGACATGCGGGCCCGGCGCGCCTTCCCGCACGACGGCGTCCTCCCCGGCATCGGCAACCACGGCCGCCGCGTCGGCATCGTCGGCGCCTCCCGGGTCGGCCGCCGCCTGATCGAACTGCTCCGCCCGCACGACCTCGACGTCACGCTCGCCGACCCCTACGTGGACGATGCCGAGGCCGCCCGGCTCGGCGTACGCCTGCTGCCGCTGGACGACCTGCTGCGTACCAGCGACATCGTCAGCCTGCACGCCCCGCGGACCGCCGAGACCCGCCATCTGGTCGACGCCCGCCGGCTCGGCCTGATGCGCGACGGAGCCGTGCTGATCAACACCGCGCGCGGCGCCCTGGTCGACCACGACGCGCTGGTCGCGCATCTGCGCTCCGCCCGCCTGAGCGCCGTCCTGGACGTGACCGACCCGGAGCCGCTGCCGCCCGGCTCCGCGCTCTACGACCTGCCGAACGCCTTCGTCACCCCGCACCTCGCGGGCTCGCTGGGCAACGAGGTGGCCCGCCTGGGCCGGGCGATGGTGGAGGAGGCCGAACGGCTGACGTCCGGCGCGGCGCTGCGGCACGCAGTCGACCCGGCGGTGCTGGAACGAACCGCCTGATCGAATACGGATTCCGTTGTTCATCCCTGCCGGATCAATGGAATCCGAGAAAACCAGGCTCCCCTGCGACTCTTTCGATAGCTTCCCGGCATGGCTTCCGATGTCCTCCCCTCGCGGCTCCCCGACACCGGCCGCACCCGGCACCGCCGCCTGCGCGCGCAGGGCAGCCTGGAGCGGGCCGACCTGAACGCGATCCTCGACGCCGGCTTCGTCTGCCACCTCGGCGTGGTGACCGACGGACGGCCCCTGGTCGTCCCCACCGTCTACGGCCGGGACGAGCGGCAGCTCTACGTGCACGGCTCCGTGGCCGGCCGCAGCCTGGCCGGCGGTCTCCCGGTCTGCGTGACCGTCACCCACGTCGACGGGCTGGTCCTCGCCCGGTCCGTGTTCGAGCACGGGGTGAACTACCGCAGCGCGGTGATCCACGGCGACGCGCGCAAGGTCACCCAGGAGTGGGGCGCCCCCGTACCCGACCCGGCCCTGCCGCCCGGCACCGCCGTACCGGACCGCATCGCGCGCCGGGCGGGGACCCGGCACGGCTGAGCCCGGGGCGGGGGCATACGGTGTCAGTCGTACGCCTGAACCGGGAGGAGAAAGACGAATGGGCAGCCGTACCGCGCTCGTCGAGGATCTGATGGAGCGGTTCCCGCACGTCCCGCGGGAGGCCGTCTTCAAGGAGGACCTGCTGCGGGGCGGTGTCGCCTTCGACAGGTCCGCCCTCAGCGACAACGAGGGCGGGGACGTCAAGCCGAAGTCCTACTTCATCTTCTCCTTCGACCACGGCACCCTGCCCGAGCTGGGCGAGGCCGCGCTGCGCCGGCCCCCGGAGGAGATCATCCTCACCGGCGGACCGTACGACCTGCGGCGCACGGTCGTCTCCGTCCGCGTGAACCCCGCCTCGCCCTACCGGGTCGCCGCCGACGAGGAGGGACTGCTCGGGCTCTACCTGGACGGCACCCGCATCGCCGACGTCGGCGTACCCCCGATGCCCGAGTACTACCGGCACACCCTCTCCAACGGGAAGTCCGTGATGGAGGTCGCGCCGACCATCCAGTGGGGCTACCTGATCTATCTGACCGTCTTCCGGGTCTGCCAGTACTTCGGCGCCAAGGAGGAGTGCCAGTACTGCGACATCAATCACAACTGGCGCCAGCACAAGGCGGCCGGCCGGCCCTACACCGGGGTGAAGGACGTCGAGGAGGTCCTCGAGGCCCTGGAGATCATCGACCGGTACGACACCCAGAAGGCGTCCACCGCCTACACCCTCACCGGCGGCGCGATCACCTCCAAGGTGGCGGGCCGCGACGAGGCCGACTTCTACGGCCACTACGCCAAGGCCATCGAGGAGCGCTTCCCGGGCCGCTGGATCGGCAAGGTCGTCGCCCAGGCACTGCCCAAGGCGGACGTACAGCGGTTCAAGGACTACGGCGTGCAGATCTACCACCCCAACTTCGAGGTGTGGGACCGCCGCCTGTTCGAGCTGTACTGCCCCGGCAAGGAACGCTACGTCGGCCGGGACGAGTGGCACCGCCGCATCCTCGACTCCGCCGAGGTGTTCGGCGCGCGCAACGTCATCCCGAACTTCGTGGCGGGCGTGGAGATGGCCGAGCCGTTCGGCTTCACCACCGTCGACGAGGCCATCGCCTCCACCACCGAGGGCCTGCGCTTCTTCATGTCGCACGGCATCACGCCCCGCTTCACCACCTGGTGCCCCGAGCCCACCACCCCGCTCGGCAAGGCCAACCCGCAGGGCGCGCCGCTGGAGTACCACATCCGCCTGCTGGAGGCCTACCGGCAGACCATGGACGATTTCGGCCTGTCCTCCCCGCCCGGCTACGGCCCGCCCGGCCCCGGCCGCGCCGTCTTCTCCGTCAGCTCCTTCATGGACAGCCTGCCGGCGGCCGGGCCGGACGGCGAGCGGCAGCTCGACGGGGCGAGTGGCACGGCGAGTTGAGGAACCAGGGAAAAACCCTTTGACGCACGGGCCCGCGCGCGGGCTACAGTTGGCGCACACGCCGAGGTGGCGTGCGAACGCGCGAGTGAGGAAGAGGAGGTGTCGACCGATGGCTGTCACTGTGCCGGGCGCTGCCCTCATCCAGGAACTCGTCACGTCCACCTCCGTGGCCGCCGGCTGAATCCACCGCGCGTCGAGCGCGTGTGTCCGGGGCCGCCCTTGTGAAGGGTCTTTCCCCTTGTCTTCCACCTCTGCTGTGTCCACCGCGCTCGCTCCCTACGGCTGGGACGAGGACTGGGCCGCCGCGTTCGCCCCGTACGCGGCCGACGGGCTCGTGCCCGGCCGGGTCGTACGGGTCGACCGGGGCCAGTGCGACATCGTCACCGCGGACGGCACCGTCCGCGCCGACACCGAGTACGTCGTGCCCCGCGACCCGATGAAGGTCGTGTGCACGGGGGACTGGGCCGTCGTCGACCCCGACGGCGACCCGCGCTACGTGCGCGCCTACCTGCCCCGCCGCACCGCCTTCGTCCGCTCCACCTCCTCCAAGCGGTCCGAGGGACAGATCCTCGCCGCCAACGTCGACCACGCGGTCGTCGCCGTGTCCCTCGCCGTGGAACTCGACCTCGGCCGCGTCGAGCGGTTCCTCGCCCTCGCCTGGGAGTCCGGCGCCCAGCCCGTCGTCGTGCTCACCAAGGCCGACCTCGTGCCCGACCCGGCCACCCTCGCCCACCTCGTGCGGGACGTGGAGACCAGCGCGCCCGGCGTGCCCGTGCTCACCGTCAGCGCCCTGCACGGCGACGGGCTCGACGTGCTGGTGGCACTCGTCGGCTCCGGTACGAGCGTGCTGCTCGGCCAGTCCGGCGCCGGCAAGTCCACCCTCGCCAACGCCCTCCTCGGCGCGGACGTCATGGACGTACAGGCGGCCCGGGACGTCGACGGCAAGGGCCGGCACACCACCACCACCCGCAACCTGCTCGTCCTGCCCTCCGGCGGTGCGCTCATCGACACCCCCGGGCTGCGCGGCGTCGGCCTCTACGACGCGGAGGGCGGCGTCGGGCAGGTGTTCGCCGAGATCGAGGAGCTGGCCGAGGGGTGCCGGTTCCACGACTGCGCGCACGAGAGCGAGCCGGGATGCGCGGTGCGCGCCGCCGTGGCGGACGGCGGACTCCCCGGGCGACGACTGGACAGCTACCGCAAGCTGATGCGGGAGAACCAGTGGATCGCGGCCAAGACCGACGCCCGGGTGCGGGCGGAACTGCGCCGGGACTGGAAGCGCAAGGGCGCCGAGGGCAGGGCGGCGATGGAGGCCAAGCGCGGACGCCGGGGGTAGTCGCCGAGCGCGGGGGGCGGGGGCCGTTCCGGATGCCTCAGTTCGGTGTCCGATTTCCGCTGGCCCCGGCCTCCCCGTCCGGCCCACACTGGGACACGTGAAGGACGAGGACAGCAGGTACGAAGCGGTACGGAGCCGGGACGCGCGGTTCGACGGGGTGTTCTTCTTCGCCGTCGAGACCACCGGCATCTACTGCCGCCCCAGCTGCCCGGCCGTGCCGCCGAAACGGCACAACGTGCGCTTCTTCGCGACGGCCGCCGCCGCGCAGGGATCCGGCTTCCGGGCCTGCCGGCGGTGCCGGCCGGACACCGTGCCCGGCTCCGCGGAGTGGAACGTCCGCGCGGACGTCACCGGCCGGGCCATGCGCCTGATCGCCGACGGCGTCGTGGACCGCGAGGGCGTCGCCGGGCTCGCCGCGCGGCTCGGCTACAGCGCCCGCCAGGTACAGCGCCAGCTCACCGCCGAGCTGGGCGCCGGGCCCGTGGCGCTCGCCCGGACCCAGCGCGCGCACACCGCGCGTGTGCTGCTCCAGACCACCGGCCTGCCGGTGACCGAGATCGCGTTCGCGAGCGGCTTCAACAGCGTCCGCCAGTTCAACGACACCATCCGCGAGGTGTACGCGGCGACCCCGACCGAGCTGCGGGCCGCCACCGGCCGGGACCGGGCGGCCCGCCGCGCCGAGCCCGGCGCGGGCATCCCGCTCCGGCTCGCCCACCGCGGCCCCTACCAGGCGGCGGCCCTCTTCGACCAGCTCGCCCGGGAGGCCGTCCCCGGCGTCGAGGAGGTCACCGGCGCCCCCGGCGCCCGCGCCTACCGGCGCACCCTGCGACTGCCCTACGGCACCGGGATCGCCGCCGTCCGCGAACGCGCCCACTGCGCCGGGCCCCGCGGCGGCACCCACCCGGGCGGCTGGCTCGAAGCCCGGCTCCGCCTCACCGACCCCAGGGACCTCACCACCGCCGTGCAACGGCTGCGCCGGCTGTTCGACCTGGACGCCGACCCGTACGCCGTCGACGAACGGCTCGGCGGCGATCCCCGGCTCGCCCCGCTGGTCGTCGCCCGCCCCGGGCTGCGCTCGCCCGGCGCCGTCGACCCGCTGGAGCCCGCCGTCCGCGCCCTGGCCGGCACCGAACGCGCCGGGGAACTGGTGCGCCGGTACGGCAAACCGCTCGACGCGCCGCACGGCGCCCTCACCCACCTCTTCCCCGAGCCCGCCGTCCTCGCCGAGGCCGAGCCCGGCGGCCCGCTGGGCGCGCTCGCCACCGCCCTCGCCGACGGCACGGTACGGCTGGACCCGGGCGCCGACCGGCACACCGCCGAACAGGCCCTGCTCGCCCTGCCCGGCATGGACCCGGACACCGTCGCCACCCTCCGCGTCCGCGCCCTCGGCGACCCCGACGTGGCCCCGCCCGGCGCCTGCCTCCCCGACACCTGGCGGCCCTGGCGGTCGTACGCAGTCCGGCACCTGCGGGTGGCGGGCGAGCGGATCCCCTGAGCGCCGGCCCACCCGGAACCCATCCGCCCCCACACTCACGAAGCGAGGAACACCGGCCCGATGAACACCGTGTACTACACCCACCTGGACGCCCCCGTCGGGCCGCTGCTGCTCACCGCGGACGCGGACGGCGCGCTCACCTCGCTGTCCGTGCCCGGGCAGAAGGGCGGACGGACCGTGGGCGACGGCTGGCGGGCGGATCCCGGGCCGTTCCGGGCCGCCGCCGAGCAACTCGCCGCGTACTTCGCGGGCGAGCGGACGGAGTTCCACCTGCCGCTGCGGGCCTCCGGCACCGAGTTCCGCGCGCGGGTGTGGGCCGCGCTGGACGAGGTGCCCTACGGCACCACCGTCACCTACGGGGAGATCGCCGCCCGGGCCGGCGCCCCCAGAGCCGCGGTACGCGCCGTCGGCGGGGCGATCGGCGCCAACCCGCTGCTCATCCTGCGCCCCTGCCACCGGGTGATCGGCGCGAACGGGTCGATGACCGGATACGCGGGCGGACTCGAGCGCAAGGTCCGGCTGCTCACCCTGGAAGGCGTCCTCCCCTAGGTCCGTCGCCTTCCCTGGGGGCCCGTTGCGCCGAACGGGTGGATGTGGGGGCGGGGTACGGCGTGTCGGCCCGGGATGTGGCACCTTCGGCTGCGAAGGGCCTTCCGGGAAGGGCGGGGACACATGGCCAAGGTCGTACGGGTCCTCGCGGTCCTCCTTCCGGTCCTGCCGGCGGTCCTGCCGGCCCCGGCCGTCGCCGCACCGGCCCCGCCGTCGTCCTGGACCGGCAGTTGGGAGACGGCACCCTCCGGCACCGCCGCCGCGCTGCCCGGAGCCGCCGTCCGCAACGTCGTCCACCTCAGCGTCGGGGGCACGGCCGTCCGGGTCCGGCTCAGCAACCGGCTGGGCACCCGGCCGCTCCGCCTCGGCGCCGTCACCGTCGCGCTGCGCCGGGCGGCCGGCCCCGACGCCCTGCCCGGCACCCTGAGCACCGCCACCTTCCACGGCGCCCCCGAGGCGACCGTCCCGCCGGGCGCGGACGCGGTCACCGACGCGCTGCCGCTGACCGTCCCGCCCGCCGCCGACCTGCTCGTCACCGTGTACACCCCGGACGACTCCGGCCCCGCCACCTGCCACCGCACCGCCCTCCAGACCAGCTACCTCGCCCCCGCCGGCGCCGGCCGGGCCGCCGACGAGGACGGCACCGCGTACACGCGGACCACCAGCCGCTGGTACTACGTCACCGGAGTCGACGTCCGGGGGTCCGCCGCGGGCAGCGTCGTCGCGTTCGGCGACTCGCTCACCGACGGCGACGGCTCCACCCCCGACACCAACCGCCGCTGGCCCGACCGGCTCGCCCAGCGGCTGCGCGGCCACCGCATCGGTGTCCTGAACGCCGGCATCGGCGGCAACCGCCTGCTGCGCGACGGCACCGGACCGAGCGCCCTCGCCCGTCTGGACGCCGACGCCCTCGACCGGTCCGGGGTGCGGGCCCTGGTCGTCTTCGAGGGCGTCAACGACATCAAGGGCACCCCGCCGGCGTACGACCCCGCCGCCTACGCGGACGCCTACCGCGCCCTGGTGGCCCGCGCCCACGCCCGCGGCATCCCGGTCGTCGGGGTCACCCTCACCCCGTACGGCGGCTATCCCGCCTGGACCCCGGCCGGCGAGGCGGTACGGCTGCGGGTGAACGCCTTCATCCGTACGGGCGGCGCGTTCGACGCCGTGGCCGACGCGGACGCCGCCGTCCGCGACCCGGCCGACCCCACGCGCATCCTGCCCGCCTACGACCCCGGTGACCACCTCCACTTCAACGACACCGGCATGGCCGCCGTGGCCGACACCGTCCACCGCGCCCTGACCCACCGGCCCACGGGTGTCCTGCGGCCCACCGCCTCTTTCCGGCCAGTCGTCCCCGCTTGGCCCGCCGTCCCGGTCCGGCCCGTCGGTCCTGCGCGGCTGCCACGGTGACAGCGGCCGCGGAACACACGGCCGTTCACCTGGTTCACGGGCGCGGTCCCGGGGAACCCGGCCGGTGTCGTGGCCCGGGCCCGAACGTGTGCGAACGCGTGGCAGGGGATCCGGGACCGGGCCGCGTCGCGCGTCGCCGGGCGGCCCTCCCGTGGGGGGTGGGGCCGCCCGGCGGCCAACAGGCGTATGGGGCAACGGTGTTCGGAACTTCACTCGACACGCCGTAATCCGCGTGCGGGCCACCGGATTTTCCCGGTCCCCCCGCTGCCCCGGCTCGTGCGGTGGACAATCGGGGCCATGAGCCGGCAGGGAGCGTGTCCCGCGCGTCAAAGCGACGACTGGTGGGGGAAGTTGTACGACGACCCCGCCCCGGACACGGGCCCCGCGCCGGCCCCCGACTCCCTGGACGACCGGTTCGCCTCGGCGCGCGACGCGGTGGCGCACGGGCCGCGGCACCGGGAACCGGCGACGGCGGTGCCGGTGCGCCCGGCCGGGCCTTCGGCCGCGCGCGAGGACGCCGACCGGTCGGACTACGTCGGCTCCGGACCGCCCACCTACGACCCCGAACCCACCGCCCTCCCGCTCGCCGACCCGGACGCACTGGGCCAACTGGTCCCGGACACCGTGCTGGACGGCGCCCGGTACGGGCCGTGCACGCTGCGGGCCGCGTCCCTGCGCGGGGACTCGGCGCGCTACCGGGGCGAGCCCCGCCGGGACGCGCTGCTCACCGCGCGGTTCGGGACCGGGGAACGGGCGCTGGTCCTGGTCGCGACGGCGGCCGGCGCCCGGGCCGTGCCCGGCGCGCACCTGGCGGCGGCCGAGGCGTGCCGGGGGATCGCGCGGGCGGTGGGCCGCAGTCACCAGCGGCTCGCGGAGGACGTCCGGGCGGCCCGGCGCGGCGATCTGAGGTCCGGTCTGCACCGGCTCGCCGGCCACGCCCTCGGCCGGCTGCGGACGGGCGCCGCCGGGCGGGGCACCGAGCCGCCCGCTTCCCCAGTCAGCCTGAGGTGCCTGCTGCTGTCCGCCGACCCGGACTGCCGCGTCCGTGTCTTCTTCGGCGTCGGCGACGGCGGACTGTTCCGGCTGCGCGACGGTGCCTGGCAGGACATCGAGCCGCACCCGACGGCCCACGACCTCACCGACGGCAGCACGGGGGGCACCGGCGACCAGCCCGGCGCCGACCGCGCGTCCCTGGACCTCGGCGTCCCGCACCCGAGCGGGGCCGCCCCGGGAGCACCGTCCCGCGAGCCGTTCCGGTTCCGGGCCTCGGTAGCCCGCCCGGGTGATGTCCTGCTGCTGTGCACGGCGGGCCTGGCCGACCCGCTGCGCGGCGAGGACGCCCTGCGCGCCCGCCTGGCCCGCCGCTGGTCCGGCGGCACCCCGCCCGGCCTCGCCGCCTTCCTCGCCGACACCGGGACCCGGGTGAAGGGGTACGCCGACGACCGTACGGCGGCGGCCGTGTGGGAGGCGTAACCGCGGCCCCTGTGGATTGATGGAACGGCAGGGCCGTATTCCGGGAGCGAAGGGGCAGACGCGAGCCATGGCCAAACAGAACGTCGCGGAGCAGTTCGTCGACATCCTCGTCCGCGCGGGTGTGCGCCACCTCTACGGTGTCGTCGGCGACAGCCTCAACCCGGTCGTGGACGCCGTCCGCCGCAACGCGGCCATCGACTGGATCCACGTACGCCATGAGGAGACGGCCGCCTTCGCCGCCGGTGCCGAGGCCCAGATCACCGGCAGGCTCGCCGCCTGCGCCGGCTCCTGCGGACCCGGCAACCTGCACCTGATCAACGGCCTCTACGACGCCCACCGCTCCATGGCCCCGGTGCTCGCGCTCGCCTCGCACATCCCGTCCAGCGAGATCGGCCTCGGCTACTTCCAGGAGACCCACCCGGACCGGCTGTTCCAGGAGTGCAGCCACTACAGCGAGCTGATCTCCAGCCCGAAGCAGATGCCCCGGCTGCTGCAGTCCGCCATCCAGCACGCGGTCGGGCAGCGGGGGGTGAGCGTGGTGTCGCTGCCCGGCGACATCGCCGCCGAGCCCGCCCCGGAGAAGGCCGCGCAGAGCGCGCTGGTCACCTCCCGGCCCACCGTGCGGCCCGGGGACGCCGAGCTCGACCGGCTGGCGGAGATGATCGACGCGGCCGGCAAGGTCACCCTCTTCTGCGGCAGCGGCACGGCCGGCGCGCACGCCGAGGTGATGGAGTTCGCCGGCAAGATCAAGTCACCGGTGGGCCACGCGCTCAGGGGAAAGGAGTTCATTCAGTACGACAATCCCTTTGATGTGGGTATGAGCGGATTGCTCGGTTACGGGGCCGCCTACGAGGCCACCCACGAGTGCGACCTGCTGATCCTGCTCGGCACCGACTTCCCGTACAACGCCTTCCTGCCCGACGACGTGCGCATCGCCCAGGTCGACGTGCGGCCCGAGGTGCTCGGCCGGCGCTCCCGGCTCGACCTCGCCGTCTGGGGCGACGTGCGCGAGACGCTGCGGTGCCTCATCCCGCGGGTGAAGGAGAAGACGAACCGGCGCTTCCTCGACCGGATGCTGAAGAAGCACGCCGACGCGCTGGAGGGCGTGGTCAAGGCCTACACCCGCAAGGTCGACAAGCACGTCCCGATCCACCCCGAGTACGTGGCCGCCGTGCTCGACGAAGTCGCCGCCGACGACGCCGTGTTCACCGTGGACACCGGCATGTGCAATGTCTGGGCCGCCCGTTACATCACGCCCAACGGCCGCCGCCGGATCATCGGTTCGTTCTCCCACGGGTCCATGGCGAACGCGCTGCCGATGGCGATCGGCGCCCAGTTCACCGACCGGCGCCGGCAGGTGGTGGCCATGTCCGGCGACGGCGGCTTCTCCATGCTGATGGGCGACTTCCTCACGCTCGTGCAGTACGACCTGCCGGTGAAGGTGGTGCTGTTCAACAACTCCTCGCTCGGCATGGTCGAGCTGGAGATGCTGGTCGCGGGCCTGCCCTCGTACGGCACCGCCAACACCAACCCGGACTTCGCCGCCGTGGCCCGGGCCTGCGGCGCCCACGGCATCCGGGTGGAGAAGCCCAAGCAGCTCGCCGGGGCGCTCAAGGAGGCATTCCGGCACAAGGGGCCCGCCCTGGTGGACATCGTCACCGACCCCAACGCCCTGTCCATCCCGCCGAAGATCAGCGCCGAGATGGTCACCGGGTTCGCGCTGTCCGCCTCCAAGATCGTGCTGGACGGCGGCGTCGGCCGGATGCTCCAGATGGCCCGCTCCAACCTGCGGAACGTGCCACGCCCGTGAGCGCCCCGACGGGGGAGCGTATTTCGGCCAGTTTCACGGGGCGTGACGGCGTGCCGACCACCGGTGCCGGAGGGGGCCGGGCCGCCGTCCCGGGGCGTCCGTGGTGTCCTGCGGCGTCCGTGGCGCCCGGTGCGTGGTGGCGGAGCGGTGCCCCGGACGGCCGGGGCGCTGTGCGGACATGGCCGAACCGCCGGTCATCGGGCATACGCCAGGACTGCCCCGGTGTCCGCTGGGCAAGCATCCCCCCGTGAACGTGTTCGACCAGGAGGGGCAAGGACCGGCGGCGTGCGGGCGGGGGTCATGAAGAGGCAGGCGCGAGGGGGCGGTCCGATGACCGTCGAGGCCTACTCGGCGACAGCGGGGGACCAGACGGACACCATCACCGACGACGCGCGACGGCTTCGGCGCAGGCTGGGCCGGGCGGACCTCAGAGCGGTGCCGGAGGCCCGCCGGGCGCTGCGCGAACTGCTGCGACACTGGGGAAAACCGGGCCGCTCGGACATAGCCGAGCTGCTCACCAGCGAACTCGTCACCAACGCCATCGTCCACACCGACCACGACGCCGTCCTGACGGCGGTGCTGGAGCCGGACGGACTGCGCGTGGAGGTACGGGACTTCGTGGCCCGCAGACCCGAGCGGCACACCCCGGAAACCGACGACGACACCCACGGCCGGGGCCTGGTCCTGGTCGAGTCCCTGGCCGACGCCTGGGGAGTACGGCCGCACGGCGTGGGCAAGTCGGTGTGGTTCGAACTGGGTGCCGAGGCCGCGTGAACCGGTGACGGGGCGGGGCGTGACCGCCGTGGTCACGCCCCCGTGGTGCCGGCCGGCGGTCAGCCGAGCTGCTGCTCCAGGTCCTTGAGCTTGCGTTCCAGGGAGTCCAGGCGCGGCAGGGCCATGGTGTCGTCCTCGGCCGTGAGGTCGACGGTCAGCGGTTCAGCCGTGCCGCGGACCGGCTGGAGAGAGGGCCGGGCGCGCACCGGCCGGGGCTCCGGCGCGGGTATGGCGGGCTCCGCGGCCGCCGCCGGGGCGGCGGCGCGCTCCACCGGCTGCACGTCGGCCTGCCGTCCGGCACTCCGGCCGGCGAAGCCGCGCTGTCCCCGGCTGATCGCCTTCAGCCGGGCCCGCTCCACGCGCTGCTGGTCGCGTCTGCGCTGCCGGGCCTCCTCCTTGTGCCGCCGGTCCTCGCGGACCTCCTCGACCGCCTCGTCCAGGCTGCGCACCCCCTCCAGGAGCATCAGGGACCAGGCCCGGTAGGTCTCGCGGGGCGCCCGCGCCCAGCGGACGATCCGGATCTGCGGCAGCGGGCGCGGCACCAGGCCCTGCTCGCGCAGCGCGGCCCGGCGGGTCTGCTTCAGCGCCCGGTCGAACAGCACGGCGGCCGACAGCGACATGCCGGAGAAGAACTGCGGGGCGCCCGCGTGCCCCGCGCCCCGGGGCGCGTGCACCCAGTTGAACCAGGCCGCCGCCGCGGCGAACAGCCATACGAGTATCCGGGAGCCGAGGGCGGCGTCGCCGTGGCTCGCCTCGCGCACGGCGAGGACGGAGCAGAACATCGCGGCGCCGTCCAGTCCGAACGGCACCAGGTACTGCCAGCCGTCGCTCAGTCCGAGGTTCTGTTCGCCGAAGCCGACCAGGCCGTGGAAGGAGAGGGCCGCCGCCACCGCCGCACAGCAGAACAGCAGGACGTAGGAGGCCGTGCCGTAGAGGGCCTCCTTGCGCCGGCGGCGCTCCTCGCTGTCGTCCGCGCTCGCGTTCTCCCCGGCGGAGCGCTTGCCGCGCGCGAGCACCGCCACTGCCACCACCATGCCCAGGAGCAGTACGGCGCCCGGAAGCAGCCAGTTCAGCGATATGTCGGTCAGTCTCATCAGGGTCCCTTGCATGGGGATAGGGCGTGACGCCCGCCATAGTGGCCCCTGCCCGACGGCCCTCAGGGGGTTTCCGGGGAAGAGGCCGCCAAGGGAGTGCGCGAGGGACGCCCGGGACGGCATTCGTCTCGAACTATCGTCTGATGAGCGGCAGTTGAGTTCGAACAGATTCCTCAACCGGCCGCGCACGCCGTGAGTCTCGCGATTCGCTCGCCGTCACGGGTGCGCGGACACGTCACACAGGTGTCCTGCGGGCGGACGGTGTAGAACATGCAGCAGCTCGCCCGGTCCCGGGTGGGCAGCGGCCGGCCGTCCGCAGCGGTCAGCGTCCGGAACCCGGCGGAGCCCGCGTACGGCGGGGTCGTCCCCGGCAGCAGCAGTTCCAGCTCCCGCACGGCCCGCGCCGCCTCGTCCTCGCCGAACAGCCCGGCGACGTACCACAGCCCTTCCACGGCCTCGTCCGTCGCCATCCCCCACAGCGCGCGCCCGCGCCGCCGCATCCGGGGCCCGAAGGCCGCGAGCACCGGCTCCAGATGCTCGGCCACGGCCGCGCGCACCTCGGCCCGCAGCGCCTCCTCGTCCGGTACGACGGCCGTGCCGGGCAGCGCGGCGGCGGGATCGCCCGGCAGACAGGCGACGGACACCGGGGGGCGTACGGCGAACCGGCCGGCCGTGCGGTCGTAGCGGACGTGGGTCACGGGCAGCCGGGGCACCCGGCGGTGCAGGAACCACGGGACGGTGATCAGCAGACAGGCGGCCCAGGCGTAGCGGTGCAGGCCGAAGCTCGCGACGACGTCCGGGCGGGCCGGGCGGCCGTGGTCCCGCTCCACCTGGGCCGCGTCCCAGGCCAGGAAGGCGTCCAGCGCCGCGCCGCCCGCCGCGAGCCCCGCGGCGTCGGTCCAGCCCGGACCGCGCGGCGCCGGGTCGTACGGGCCGAGCTCGGTCACGGTCAGCCCCGGGAGGACCGTGCCGAGCCGGTCGTAGGCCGGGGTGAGCGGCGAGACCGCAGCAGGCATGGCGCAACCACCGATCCTCGGACGCGTCCGCACACACGGACCGATCTGTACAGGTAAGCCTTACCTTACTCAGTTGTGGCGGAGTTTGAACTGCCGCCAGGTGCGCCTAAGGTGCTTGACGGACAACCGACAACCCGTCTCAATGACCCCAAGTGCCGACAAGCCGCCAGGAGGACCCGTGAAGCAGGGCGTGCAGGGCTCGCCGGGCCGGCCGGTCACGGCCCCGCGCGGACCCGCCCCCGCCGGGCGACGGGTTCCGGTGCAGCGCTCCTCGGTGCGCGGGCAGATCCTGGACGCGCTGCGCACCGCGCTGGTCACCGGCGACCTGGCACCGGGCGAGGTGTACTCGGCGCCGGTGCTCGGGGAACGCTTCGGCGTCTCGGCCACGCCGGTGCGGGAGGCCATGCAGCAGCTCGCGCTGGAGGGCGCCGTCGAGGTCGTGCCCAACCGCGGCTTCCGGGTGGTCGAGCGCGGGGCGCGGGAACTGGCCGAGCTGGCGGAGGTGCGCGCGCTCATCGAGGTCCCGGTGATGGTGCGGCTCGCCCGCACGGTGCCGGCCGAGCGGTGGGCCGAGCTGCGGCCGCTCGCGGAGGAGACGGCGCGCGTGGCGGCCACGGGCTGCCCGGCGGCGTACGCCGAGTCCGACCGCGCCTTCCACCGGGCGCTGCTCGCCCTGGCGGGCAACGAGCAGCTGGTCCGGATCGCCGAGGATCTGCACCGGCGGGCGCAGTGGCCGCCCGTCCGGCGGGCCACGGCCTGCCTGGTCGCCGACGCGGCCGAACACACCGCCCTGCTCGACGCGTTGACGGCCGGGGACGTGGACGTGGTACGGGGGCTGGTGCGCGAGCACTTCGCCGGTGCGGCCTGATTCCTCGCGGCCTGATTCCTCGCGGCCCGAGTTCTCGGGGCCCGGGCCTCCGCGGGGCGGCGCCGTCGAGCCGTGTGAGCAAGCCCCCGCACCCGGTGTCGTACAGGATCCCCCTAAGCCGTGGCCACCCCTGGTGCGGGCGGCGCCAGTTGGCGGGCCAGCCACGTCGGGACACCCCCCAGGAGCCGGAACAGGCGCCGGGCCTCCTCGCGCAGCCGGGACGCCTCCGGTTCGTCCTCCGTGTCGGCCAGGGACACCAGCGCCGGCGCCGTGCCCACCAGATAGCCCAGCTCCTCCCGGATCCGCAGGGACTCCGCGAAGCCGTGCCGCGCGTCGGCCACCTCCCCGTCCCGCAGGGCCAGTCCGGCCAGATGGCGCCAGGTGAACGACAGCAGCAGGGAATCGGCGTGCGCCCCCGCCGCCGCGTGCGCCCGGCGGTACGCGGCGCGAGCCGCCTGCGGGGAGCGGGCCAGGTTCTCGGCGACCAGCCCGCGCCGGAAGTCCAGCAGCGCCCGCCCCGGCGCCCCCGGAGGGAGCAGCGCCGCCGCCCGGCCCAGCGCGGCCCGCGCCTCGTCCGCGCGGTCCCGGACGCCGTGCAGCGTGGCCGTGTACGCGAGTTGGCCGCGCTCGCAGGCGGCGGCCCCGCGCTCCTCGTCGGTGTGCGCCAGCGCCTCCGCCGTGCGCAGCGCGTCCTCCGCCTCCGCCCAGCCCCGCTCGGTGTACAGGCACCGTTCCACCAGCAGCGCGGCCCGCTGGAGGGCCGGGGCGGCCCGGTCGGCCGGCAACAGGGCCGCCGCGTCGGCCCAGCAGGCCCGGCTGCGCAGCCGCCATACCGCGTTCTGGAGAGGATCGTCATCGGTCGTTCCGTTACCAGACATGGCGGTATGCGCCACGTTGCCCTCCCCATGCACGCCATCGAGCTGTTGAGTGGTGGCCGCATTCCAGCACCAATCGCGGGGCCCGGCCAAGAGGATGGGTGAAAAATTTCACAAAGTAGGGGGACCGCGGACGTGCCCGGATCCGGCCGCCGCGCGCCCCGCGCCGCCCTCAGCTCATGCGCAGGGCGAGGAAGAAGTCCAGCTTGTCCTCCAGCCGGGACAGGTCCCGTCCCGTCAACTGCTCGATCCGCCCGACCCGGTAGCGCAGCGTGTTGACGTGCAGGTGGAGCCGGGTGGCACAGCGGGTCCAGGAGCCGTCGCAGTCCAGGAACGCCTCCAGGGTCGGGATCAGCTCGGCCCGGTGCCGGCGGTCGTAGTCCTTCAGCGGGTCCAGCAGCCGTGCGGTGAAGGCGCGCCGGACGTCGTCCGGGACGAAGGGGAGCAGCAGCACATGACTGGCCAGTTCCTGGTGGCCGGCCGCGCAGACCCGGCCGGTGCGGGCGGCAGCGACCCGGCGGGCGTGCCGGGCCTCCTCCAGCGCGCCGCGCAGGCCCTCCGCGGAGTGCACGGCGGCGCTCACGCCGAGGGTGAGCCGGCCGTCGTCGTCCAGGCCCGCCGACAGCGGCTCGCGCACGGCCTGGAGCAGCGACTCGGCGAGCAGCCCGGCCTCGGAGCCGTCGTGCTCGGCGGCCACCGC
The DNA here is from genome assembly GCF_040636485.1 of Streptomyces sp. NPDC038707. Taxonomy (NCBI): domain Bacteria; kingdom Bacillati; phylum Actinomycetota; class Actinomycetes; order Kitasatosporales; family Streptomycetaceae; genus Streptomyces; species Streptomyces sp. NPDC038707. The sequence continues at coordinate 59,922 of NZ_JBEZUP010000005.1, read as the reverse complement.
GGGCAGCGGCACCAGGGCGATCGCCTCGTCCCCGGTGTGCGCGACGGCGATCCGGTCCAGGGGCTCGGGGCCGGTCGCCTGCGGGTCGACCAGCACCTCCTCCAACAGCGCCTGGGCGACCGGCCCGCCGTCGACCTGCCCGCCCTCCCACTCCACGCGGGCCACCACGACCTGCCAGTGCGGGGCCGCGCCGAGCCCGGGCAGCAGCACCGGCGCCGCCACCCGGAGCCGGGCGGCTATCTCGGCGGGCGCGGCGCCGGTCTGCACCAGCTCCAGCACCTCCTGGGCGAGCCGGCGCCGGACCGTGCGGGCCGCGTCCCGGCGGTCGCGTTCGACGGCGATCAGCTGGGTGACGCCCTGGAGCAGGTCCAGCCGCTCCCCGGGCCAGTCGCCCGCGTCCGCCTCGACGGCCAGCAGCCAGTCCGACAGCACCGTTTCGCGCACGTCGCGGGCGGCCTGCGGGGAGCGGCCGGAGGAGCGGACCGGGAACAGGGAGTAGGTGGTGCCGTGCAGCTGGACCCGGTGCGGGCCGCGGCGGCCGGTGCGGGTGGCCGCCAGGTGCTCGGCGGCCAGCCGGGTACAGGTCTCGGCGGGCAGCGCCGGGCCCGCCACCTTGGAGCCGGCGATCAGCCGGCCGGTGGGGGAGAGCACCCAGGCGCGCAGGTCCAGGTCGGAGCCGAGCAGGTCCAGGACCACGTCGGGGCCGCCGCCCGCCGGGCCGGAGGTCATCATCCGGCGGTGCCGGTCCACCACCGCGGCCAGGTCTCCGGCGCGCTCGCCGGAGACCTGCCGGACCACGTGCTCGGTGATCGTGGCGAACGCCACCGACTCGTGCACCGCGAACAGCGGCAGCCGGTGCCGGGCGCAGGCCACCACCAGGTCCTCCGGCACGTCGCCCAGCTCCGCCTCGCCGGCCGCGAGGGCCGCCACCCCGGCCTGCGCCAGGATGCGTACGAAGGGCTCGGAGTCGGCGGCGTCCCGGCGCCAGGCCAGGCCCGTCAGCACCAGCTCGCCACCGGAGAGGTAGCGGCTGGGGTCGCGCAGGTCGGTGGTCATGACCCCGCGTACCGCGCGGTCCAGCTCGTCCTCGCCGCCGAGCAGCCGCAGGCCCAGCGCATCGGTGTCCAGCAGTGCGCGCAGCCGCATCTCGTCGCCGCCGTTCTTTGTCTCGAAACCTACGATGGATCTTGGGAGGGGGCCGTGGGCCGTCCCCGGGGCACCGGGATCCGGACGCCCGGGGAGGCGTGGTGCGGTTCTCCGCGCTGTTTCCCGCGTTTCCCCAGGAAATCGGAGAGGTTACCGATGGCCTCCGTTCATACGAATCTACAAGATGCCCGCCCTGGCCAGCCAACTCCTTCATGGTTTCGGTGACTGACCGGGCCGGAGCGCCGAGCGGTCTACTGAGTCCACTCCGCGTGAACAGCACATGAACGAGCCGCGCCCGCCACGCACGGATTGGCTCAATCCGACCACGAGACGAAGAAGAGAGCCGGTCATGGACTTCCTTCGCCCCGCCAGCAGGGAGGAGGCGCTCGCCGCGACGGCCGGGCACACCGCCGCCGTGCCGATCGCGGGCGGCACCGGTGCCATGGCCGGGACCGGCTTCGACCGCCGCCGGCCCGGACCTCCGCCCGGTCCGCACCGGGCCGGTGACCCCGGCGCGGGCACGCGGAGTCTCCGTGCCGAGCCGTCCGGCCCGGCGCCCGCCCCGCACCCGGTCGCCTCCCCGCGGATCCGCGGCCGCGGCGCCGCCGGCGGCCTCGGCACGGTCCGGCCGGGAGCCGGCGCCCGCCCCGTCCCGCACGCCGACGGCCCGGAGGCCGAGAGGGCGACGGCGGCCCGCGGGACCCGGAGGTGGCGGGCTGGCGCGGCCCGCGGGACCCGGAAACTCCTGGCAGGCCCGGGCCGTACGGGCGTCGGGCGCGACGCGCTCCGGCCCGGCGGGCCGGCCCCCACGATCCTCGGCGCGCCGCCCGTCCCGGCCGGCGCGCTCCCACCCGCAGACCGGCTCGCCCTGTACGGGCCGCGTGGAGCCGGCGGGGCCACGGCCCCGTCGTCCGCCTCCGCCGGCCCCGCGGCGGTCCGGGACGCCACGGCGCCCGGGCCCGGCCGTACGCCGGCCCGGCCCGGACACCCGGCGGGAAGAACCGGGTAATCCGCCCCACAGCTCTCCGGGCGGCGCAGGGAACGTCACACACTCCGCCGCGCCGCCCGGAGGAACCCCTTTGAGTTCCGCTCCGCTCGCGGTCCTTGAAGTACCTGGAAATTCGTTCGTCTCGGGCCGTCCCCCGGGTCGTCCATTCCCCAAATCCCGCGTCCGTGAGGACGGTTCGCGGGTGCCCCTTTGAACCTTGGGAGATGGCACCATGACCCACCAGTCAGTGGAGCCCAGGACCGCCGCCGAGGACGCAGGCGAAGGCAGCCGCGTCCCCGCGGGACGGTCCTGGCTCGACCGGTACTTCCACATATCCAGAAGAGGATCCACGGTCGCGCGCGAGGTGCGCGGCGGCATCACCACCTTCATGGCGATGGCGTACATCCTCCTGCTCAACCCGCTCATCCTGTCCGGCAAGGACGCGGCGGGGGACACGCTGGCCCAGAAGGCGGTGATCACCGCGACCGCGTTCGCGGCGGCCTTCACCACGCTGCTGATGGGCTTCGTCGGCAAGGTGCCGCTGGCCCTGGCCGCCGGCCTGTCCGTCTCCGGCGTGCTGTCCACCCAGGTCGCGCCCGAGATGACCTGGCCGCAGGCCATGGGCATGTGCGTGATGTACGGCGTGGTCATCATGCTGCTCGTCGTCACCGGCCTGCGTGAAATGATCATGAACGCGATCCCGCTCGCGCTCAAGCACGGCATCACGATGGGCATCGGTCTGTTCATCGCGTTCATCGGTTTCTACAAGGCCGGCTTCGTCCACCAGGGCAAGGGCGGCCCCGTCACCCTCGGCCCCGCCGGAGAACTGACCGGCTGGCCGGTCCTGCTGTTCGCCGGCACGCTCCTGGTGATCTTCATGCTCCAGGCCCGGAACTTCCCCGGCGCCATCCTCATCGGCATCGTCAGCGGAACCGTCGTCGCCCTGATCCTGAACACCGCCGGTGTCATCGACCCCGAGCAGTGGGCCAACGGCACGCCCGAACTGCACGGCAGCGCGGTCTCCATGCCCGACTTCTCGCTCTTCGGCGACGTCGAGTTCGGCGGCTGGGGCGAGGTCGGCGCGATGACCGTCGGAATGATCGTCTTCACCCTGGTGCTGGCCGGCTTCTTCGACGCGATGGCCACCATCATCGGCGTCGGCACCGAGGCCGACCTCGCCGACGACAAGGGCCGGATGCCGGGCCTGTCCAAGGCCCTGTTCATCGACGGTGCCGGCGGTGCCATCGGCGGTGTGGCGGGCGGCTCCGGCCAGACCGTGTTCGTGGAGTCGGCCACCGGTGTCGGCGAGGGCGCCCGCACCGGGCTCGCCTCGGTCGTCACCGGACTGTTCTTCGCGGCCTGCCTGTTCTTCACCCCGGTCACCGCGATCGTGCCGCAGGAGGTCGCCTCCGCCGCCCTGGTCGTCATCGGCGCCATGATGATGATGAACGCCCGCCACGTGGACTGGGCCGACCGCGCCACCGCGATCCCGGTCTTCCTGACCGTCGTCCTGATGCCGTTCACGTACACCATCACCACCGGTGTCGCCGCGGGCGTCATCTCCTACGTCGCCATCAAGACGGCCCAGGGCAAGGCGCGCGAGATCGGGGCCTTCATGTGGGGTTTGACGGTGGTGTTCCTGGTCTACTTCGCCCTCAACCCCATCGAGGGCTGGCTGGGAGTCCACTAGCCCGCCCTCGGAGCCCCCACACCCCGGGAGACCGACAGATGCTGGACATCGCCGAGGAACTCCACCGGTGGGCCGAGCAGGGCCGTCGCTTCGCCGTCGCCACCGTGGTGGCCGTCGGCGGCAGCGCCCCCCGCCCGCCCGGCGCCGCCCTCGCGGTGGACGCCGACGGCACGGCGGTCGGCTCGGTCTCCGGCGGGTGCGTGGAGGGCGCCGTGTACGAGCTGTGCCGGCAGGTGCTCCAGGACGGGCAGACCGTCCTGGAGCGCTTCGGGTACAGCGACGAGGACGCCTTCGCCGTCGGCCTGACCTGCGGCGGCGTCATCGACGTCCTCGTCGCACCGGTCCGGGCGGACGGTCCCGCCCGGACGGTGCTCGCGACCGCGCTGGCCGCCGCCGCCCAAGGGGAGGCGGCGGCGGTCGCGCGGATCGCCGAGGGCCCGGCCCCGCTGCGCGGCCGGGCCCTGCTCGTCCGCCCCGACGGCTCCTTCGACGGCGGCCTCGGGGGCCACCCCGGGCTGGACCGCACGGTCGCCGCCGAGGCCCGGGCCTTCCTGGCCGCGGGGCGTACCGGAACCGTGGAGATCGGAGCGCAGGGCTCGCGCTGCGGCGCCCCGCTCACCGTCCTGGTCGAGACCTCGGTCCCGCCGCCCCGGATGATCGTTTTCGGCGCGATCGACTTCGCGTCCGCGCTGGTCCGCCTCGGCAGGTTCCTCGGCTACCGGGTCACCGTGTGCGACGCCCGCCCGGTGTTCGCGACCAGGGCCCGCTTCCCGGAGGCCGACGAGATCGCCGTCGAGTGGCCGCACACGTACCTGGAGCGCACCGGGACCGACGCCCGTACCGTGCTGTGCGTCCTCACCCACGACCCCCGGTTCGACGTACCCCTGCTGAAGCTCGCGCTCCGGCTGCCGGTCGCCTACGTCGGCGCCATGGGCTCGCGCCGCACCCACCTGGACCGCGTCGAGCGCCTGCGCGCCGTCGGCGTCACCGAGGCGGAGCTGTCCCGGCTGCGCTCCCCGATCGGCCTGGACCTCGGTGCCCGTACGCCCGAGGAGACGGCGCTGTCCATCGCGGCGGAGATCGTCGCCACCCGCCACGGCGGCAGCGGCACGGCCCTGACCGGCGCGCACACCCCGATCCACCATGACACCCCGGCCGGCCCGGGGCGATCTGTCGGTTCGGTGGCCTGAGGAGGGGTCGTGGTGTCCGCCGTCCGCCGGTGCTTTCGGTGGGCGGTGCGTGTCCGGCTGTTGTGTCGGCCGAGGTGTCGGGGGTGTGGTGGGGGTCCGGTTCGTCGCGGGGGGCGGCGGTGGAGCGTGGGTCGGGGCAGCGGGAGGGGCCTGACCGGCGCGTACGCCCGGATTCACCATGACGCCCCGGCCGGCCCGGCGTGATTCGTCGGGTCGGCCGCCTGAGCGGGGGCCTGGAGGAGGGGGCGTGGTGTCCGCGGGCCGTTGGTGCTGCCGAGGCGGCCACGAGCGCGGGTCGGGGCGCGGCGGTCCGCGCGCCGGGCGAGCGTGTCTCCGGGCGGGGCGGCCCCCTTCGAGCGGGCGGTGCTCCTCGCCGTCCGCTCAGGGCCGTCCGAGCAACCGGTCCGCCGCCCGGCCGAACATCCGGCGGGCCGCTCGCTCCAGTACGCCGTCGAAGACCCGCGGCAGGAAACGGACCCGCAGGTCCTCGCGCCACACCGTCCGGCTGCCGCCCGGGGCGGGGCGGACCTCGATCTCCGCCCAGCCGAGGATCACCCGGCCCCGCTTCTCCAGCCGGCAGACCCCGGCCTCCTCGCCGGCCGGCGGCTGCCAGACCGTGATCTCCATGACGTCGTCCACGGTGAACGGGCCGAGCCGGGACCGGGCCACGAAGCGGGTGCCCGCGCGGGTCGGGGCGGGCGTGAGCACTCTGATCCGGGTCAGCGGGACGGCGTCGGCGTGGCGCGGCCACTCGGTGAGCCGGCGCCAGGCCTCATGGGGCGGGAGGGGCACCGTGCGCGTGAGGGAGAAGGGGGGCACGGCACGATCGTAGGCACGCCGGGGCCGCCGTGCCGTCGGGCACCCGCCGAGGGGGCTACGGGCGGTACACCTTGCCGGGTTCCGCCTTGCCGGGGGCCAGCAACTGGGGGACGGTCACGAAGACGTAGCCGCGCTTCTTCAGCGCGTCGATGATGCCGGGCACGGCCGGCACGGTCCCCGGGTAGATGTCGTGCAGCAGGATGATCCCGTCCCGGGACGCCTGGTCCAGGACGCGCTGGGTGATGAGTGCCGAGTCGTTGGTCGTGTAGTCCTTGGCGGTCACGCTCCACAGCACCTCCGCCAGGCCCAGCTCCTTGCAGATCTCGTGCACGTTGGCGTCGGTGCGGCCCTGCGGCGGGCGCATCAGGGTCGGCTTGTGCCCGGTGAGCTTCTCGATCGCCTCGTTGGGCCGGTTCAGCTCCTCACGTATCTCCTTGTCGGATATCTTGGTGAGGATCTTGTGGTCCCAGGTGTGGCTGGCGACCTCGTGGCCCTCCGCCGCCATCCGCTTGACCAGCTCCGGGTACTTCTCGATGTGCCGCTTGCCGAGCAGGAAGAAGGTCGCCGGGACCTTCTTCTCCTTGAGGATGTCCAGCAGCCGCGCCGAGTTCTCGCTGGGCCCGGCGTCGAAGGTGAGCGCAATGCACTTGGCCTTGCGGCAGTCGACGCTGCCGAACGCGGCCGGCGCGCCGTGCGCCGCCTCGCCGCGGACGGTGCTCGGGGAGGTCGTGTCCACCTGGGCGCAGCCGGCCAGGGAGAGGGTCAGGCCGGCCGCGGCCAGAGCGAGGGCCCCGCGGCGCAACCCGCGGCCCGTTCCGCGCATCTTCCCGGGCGCGTGCTGCGGCATGGCGATCGTGTCGGTCAAGAGAGGCATGCCGGGACTATACACTGCGTGTATAGTGCACGCGTTCGAGCCCCTTGGGTGATACCGGGCGAAGACCCCGTGCACACCAGTAGTACCGACCGGGTACTCCGAGTAACCTCAAGGACCATGACGCGCACGGGGGAGCGAGTCGGCACGGCACGGTTACGGACACCCGCCTGGATCGCGCGCATCGAGACGCCGGACGGGCGGGTCCTCGGTGCGGGGGTGCTCCTCGCCCCCGAACGCGTCCTCACCGCCGGCCACGTCGTCCGGCCCGGCCGCCCCTACACCGTCCGCCTGGTCGGCGTACCCGGCCTGGGCCCCGTCACCGCCACCGTCCGCCCCGACGAGCACGTGCCCCAGCGCGAGGACACCTTCGGCGACCGCAGCGGCGACCTCGCCCTGCTGCGCCTGAGCCCGCCGCTGCCCGCCGAACACACCACCCGGCTCTACCGCCTCGCCGCCCCGCACGGACCCGTCAGCATGTACGGCTTCCCGGACGGCGACGACGGCGGACGCTGGCACGGCGCCACCCTGGTCGCCGCCCGCGGCCGCGACAGCCAGGTCCAGCTGCGCCCCCTCACCCCCGGCGAACTGGCCGCCCCCGGCTTCAGCGGCGGCGGAGTCGTCGACCACGCCACCGACCAGGTCATCGGCATCGTCCTCAGCGTCGACGAGGGACCGGGCTCCGCCTTCAGCTACATGAGCCCCACCGAGACCATCCTCAGCCATCTGCCCCAGGTCGCCGCCTGGTCCGACGGCGCCGAGGCCGTCGACCCCCGGCTGCGCACCGGCACCGGCCCCGCCGCCGGCCGGCTCGACGTGTCCTTCGCCACCGAACTCGCCACCTGGTTCCGCGGCGAGGGCTGGCCGGTGCTCGTCACCGTCGTCCCCGCCGGCGGCGACCGCGCCTTCACCCTCCAGCGCGCCGTCACCCTCGCCGACCGCGAACTGCGGACCCACCGCAACACCAGCGCCGTCAGCCACGACCCGCCCGAGACCGTGCCGCCCGCCGGCGCCCACGACCTCGCCCTGGACGTCGAGGAACTCACCACCGCCCAGGTCATGGACCGGATCGCCGAACGCCTCGGCATCCGCGACGACCCCCGCCCCGAACGGCTCGGCACCCTGCGCCTGCCGCTCGCCGCCGTACTGGCCGGGGTGGACGAGGCGGCCGAACCCGACGCGCTGCTCGCCCTGCTGGACCGGCTCGCCCGGCAGGGCGCCCGGCTGCTGCTGGCCTTCCGCACCCCCGGCGAACGCGCCGCCCGCGCCGCCGAACTGCTCGTCCACCGGCCGCTGCGCGAACGCTGGGCCCGGCTGCGCACCGAACTCGACCGCATCACCGAGGACCTCGGCCCGGCCCTCGAAACCCGTCGGGACCGCGTCCTGCCCGGCCCCGGCACCCGCCCGCTGCTCGACCGCGCCGAGGCCGGCGTACGGCGCACCCGGATGCTGCGCGCCTGGGTCGCCCACACCCCCGACCCGGAGCGCGACCCCACCGCCACCGCCCTGCTGCTCACCTTCGAGGACGCCGTCGCCCGCCGCCGGCGGCGCCTGGAGAACGCCATCGGCCTGCTGGACGCCCGGCTGCGCCGCCGCGCCGAACTCCTCGGCCGCGTCGGCGCCGAATGGCCGCTGTGCCGGCAGCGGGCCGCCGCGCACGGCGACCGGGTCATGGCGGCGTACCGGCTCTACGAGGAGGCGCTGTCGCTGCTGCGGCAGACACCCTGCGACATCGAGCGGGCCGAGACCGCCGTCGAGCGGTTCGTCGGCTTCTGCTCCACCACCACCGCACCGGAGGAGGAGGGCGCGTCGTGACCTCGTGCGTACGGCCCGGCTGCGCGGGCCGCATCATGGCCACCGGCTACTGCGACAGCTGCGGCCACCGGCACGCCGAACCCCGCACCGAACGGAACCCCGGGCCCCGGGCCGGCGAACGGCCCCCGGCCCGGGCCGCCGCCGAGGAGCCGCCCGCACCGGCGGCCGTGCACGCCGTCGCCGGACTCGGCGAACTCGACCAGCACGGACTGGTCGTCCTGCCCGAGGTCCCCGCCCCCGACGACGTCCTCCTCACGGACCCCCGCCCGCCCACCGGCGGCCGCCGCTGCGGCGCCGGCGGCTGCACCATGACCATCGGCGTCGGCTACGGCGGCCAGCCCGGCCGCGCCACCGGACGGTGCCCCCGCTGCGGCACGCCCTACTCGCTGCTGCCCCAGCTCACCCCCGGCGACATCGTCGCCGGCCACTACGAGGTGCTCGGCTGCCTCGCCCACGGCGGCCTCGGCTGGATCTACCTCGCCGCGGACACCCGCGCCGACGGCCACCGCGTCGTCCTCAAGGGCCAGATCAACGCCCACGACGTCCTCGCCCGCCACACCGCCGTGGAGGAACGCCGCTCCCTCACCGCCCTGCACCACCCCGACATCGTCCGCATCATCACCTACGCCGAGCACCAGAGCGCCGGGCACCCCGCCACCGGCTACCTCGTCATGGACTACATCGGCGGACGCTCCCTGCAACAGCTCATGGACGCCGACGACGTCGAACGGATCTTCCACGGCCGCCCCCGCCTCGACCACGTCCTCACCTACGGCTGCAAGATCCTCGGCGCCCTCCAGTACATGCACGAACGCGGCCTGCTCTACTGCGACATGAAGCCCGCCAACGTCATCCACTTCGGCCGGGCCGTCAAGGTCGTCGACCTCGGCGCCGTACGCGCCCTCGGCGACCGCGCCTCCGCCTACGTCTACACCCCCGGCTACGCCCCGCCCAAGGAGGAGATCGACCGCCGCGGCTGGCACGTCGACAGCGACCTCTACACCGTCGGCATGACCCTCCAGGCCCTGGCCCGCGGCACCGAACCCGCCCGCGGCCTCGCCTCCGACTCCTTCCGCCGCGTCATCGCCCGCGCCACCCACGCCGAACCCGGCGCCCGGTTCCGCTCCGCCGCCGAGATGTCCCGCCAGCTCTGGGAGGTGCTGCGCGAGTTCCGCGCGCTGCGGTTCGGCGAGCAACTGCCGGAGAGCTCCACCCTGTTCCGCCCGTCCGGCGCCGGCCTCGACGCCGGCCTCGGCTCGATCCCCGCCCTCGGCCACTGGACCCGCCGCACCGGCGACCGGCCCGCCGCCCTGGACGTCTCCCCGCCCCACCCCGCCGAGGTGGCCGGCGCGCTGCCCGAACCGGTCCCCGACCCCGACGACGGCGCCGCCCTGCTGCTCGACACCTTCCCGCCCGACGCCCCCGACCGGGTCGCCCGCCAGTGGCCCCGCGAATCCCGCCTCGGCACCCCCGAGACCGCGCTGTGGCTGTGCCGCGCCTACCTCAGGAAGGGCGAGCAGCGGGCCGCCGAGAGCTGGCTCGCCGAGGCCGAGACCCAGCTCGGTGAACGCGCCGCCGCCCACGACTGGCGCATCGCCTGGCACCACGGCGTACTGCACCTCAGCAAGGGCGAGGTCGACCTGGCCGGCACCCGCTTCGACGCCGTCTACCAGGCGCTGCCCGGCGAGTACGTGCCCAAGCTCGCGCTCGGCTACTGCGCCGAACACACCGCCGGCCCCCGCCGGGCCCGCGCCATGCGGTACTACGAGGCCGTCTGGAAGCGGGACTTCGCGCACACCGCCGCCGCGTTCGGTCTGGCCCGCGGCCACCTCGCGGCCGGCGACCGGGACGCCGCCGTGCACGTCCTGGACGAGGTGCCCACCACCTCCCGCCACCACGACGCCGCCCGCATCGCCGCCGTCCGCATCCGCGCCGGCATCCTGGGCGCCACCCCGCCCACCCCGGCCGGCCTGCGCGACGCCGCCCGGCGACTGCCCGAACTGCGCCTGGACGGCGGCGCGGGGGACGGCGAGTCCCGCGCCCGGCTGGTCGCCGAGGTCCGCGAGAACGCCCTCCACGCCCGCCCCGCCCAGGGCTGGGGACCGGGCTTCCCCGCCGGGGACCTCCTGGGCGACGGGGACGAGGACGGGCTGCGCACCCGGCTCGAGCAGTCCTTCCGGCAGCTCGCCGCGCAGGCCCGCACCGCCGGGGAACACGGCCGGCTGCTCGACCTGGCCCACGCCGTCCGGCCCATGACCACCTTCTGACCCGCCCACCAGCTCCGGGAGAGACAGCGATGACCGTGGCCGAGGAGACCGAGGTGACGCTGGAGGTCGGCCAGCGGACGGAACTGCCCGCCCTGCCCGACCCGGCCGGGCACCCCGAACGCGAGATGCACGCCATCCTGGAGATCGGGGTCCGCGGCCCGGCCGGCGCGTCGCACACCACCCCCGCGCCCGGCACCGGTCCCGCCCTCGCCGAGGTGCTGATCGTGGACACCTCCCGCTCGATGCTCCACCCGCCGGCGAAACTCCACGCGGCCAAGGACGCCACCGCCGCCGCCGTCCGGATGCTGCCCTTCGGCACCGCCTTCGCCGTCCTCTCCGGACGGTTCGACGCCACCGTGGTGCACCCCGGCCCCGGCCGCCAGGTGCTCGCCGTCGCCCGGCCCGGCGAACGGGAGGCCGCCGAACGCGCGGTCCGCCTCCTGGACGCGGACGGCGGCACCGCCATCGGCGCCTGGCTCGACCTCGCCCGGCGGCTGCTCAGGGACCAGCCCGCGCCCGTCAAACACGTGCTGCTGCTCACCGACGGCCGCAACGAGCACGACCACCGCTCACGCCGGCCGCTGGAGACCGTGCTCGACGCGTGCGCGGGCCAGTTCGTCTGCGACGCCTGGGGCATCGGCGACGACTGGGACGCCGAACTCCTGCTGGCCATCACCCGGCGGCTGCACGGCCGCGCCCGGGCCGTCCGCCGGGAGGCCCAGCTCACCGCGGCCTACGAGGAACTGATCGCCGGCCTGCTCGGCACGGCGGTGCCCGAACTGCGCATCCGGATCACCCCCACCACCCCCGGCACGGTGATCCGCCAGGTCAAGCAGGTGGTGCCCAACGAGCAGGAGCTGCAGCCCGTCCCGGTGGGCCCCGGCGGTCGCGCCGCGGAGTACGTCACCCGGGCCTGGGGCGACGAGGTACGGCACTTCCAGGTCGTCCTGACCGCCGACCCCACCGGCCGGGAGAGCGGCGAGGAACTCCAACTGGCCGCCGTGGAGGTCGTCGTGCCCGGCGTCCGGCGCCCACTGCGGCTGCCGCCGCCCCGGCCCGTCCTCGTGCGCTGGACCGACGATCCGCTCGACGCCTCCCGGCAGCACCCCGGGGTCCGCCGGCACGAGCTGTACCAGCGGGCGAGCGCCGCCGTCGCCCGGGCGTACCGGGCCTGGCTGCGCGGCGCGGACGCCCGGGAGGAGGCGGACCGGGAACTGGCCCGCGCCCTCGCCCTGGCCGCCGAGCTGGGCGACGCCCAACTGCTCGGCGCCCTCCGCCTCATCGAGTCCGCCCCCGGCGGCGGCCGCATCCGCCCCGGCCTGAAGGACGTCGACTGGCAGCACCTCATCCTCTCCAGCGCCCTGACGACCCCGCCGGAACCGCCTTCAGGGGCGGACGGCCAGGGACCCGGGGGTTCCGGGGGATCGCCGGGTGCGGGGCACGCGACGGGGGCGCGGGGGCCGGTGCGGAGTGCGGGAGGGCGGCCGGAGGCGGCGGGAGCCGGTGACCCCGGGAGCCGTGACGGCGGCGGGGCGGCCGGGGCCGAGGCGGGTGCCGGCGGCGCGGGCAGGGGTGGTGCGGCGCCGGGCGGTGCGAGCTCCGGCGGGGTGGGGCCGGTGGACGCGAGCCCGGCCGGCCCGAGCCCGGACCACGCGGCTGAGGGTGGCGGGGGCGCGGACCGGGCCCGAACACCCGGATCGCCGGGACCGGATGCCGTACGGGCCACCGGTGCCGCCCTGCCCGTCCGGCCCGACGGGCTCATCGAGTGCCCGGAGTGCCGCTGGCTCGGCCCGGCCGACGCGGTCTACTGCGGCGGCGACTGCGGGCGGCTGCTGAGAGGGGAGTCGGCATGAACCCGGGGAACACGGGGATACCCGGCGCGGGCGCGGGCCGGGGTACGGCTCCGGGAACGGGCGACGGTTCACCCGCCCACCCGCCGTTCCCGCCCAAGCCCCCGCACCCCCGGCAGGCGCCCTCTTCCCAGCGGTTCCCGGCCCCCCGCACCGGCCGCCGTGCGCCCGGCCGATGGCCCGGGGCCCTCGCCCGGCTCATCGCCCGACCGGTCTCGTGGGCCACCGGCGCCGGGATGCGCCCCTCCGACGAGGGAGGCAGCACCACCGCGCGTGACCTGGCCCTCCGTCACCGCCTGCTGCTCGCCCTGTCGGCCCTGCTCACCCTGTCGCTGTTCGTGTCGTACCAGGGCGTGCACGGCGACGCCGATCCGCTGCGCACCTCCACCGCCCCGGCCGTGCTGTCCCTGGACACCGCGCTGTACGCGCTCGGCGAGGCCCAGCGGGACGCCGCCCAGCCGGCCCCGACGAGCGACTTCCAGAAGCAGATCTCGGTCGCCGTGCAGAGCCTCGCCGCCGCCGCGGCCGACGACGACCTCGGCGGGGCCGGGGGACGGCAGGCCCTGCAGACGGTGGCCGGACTGATCACGGTCTACGCCGACAAGGTGCAGCGGTCCCAACTACAGCCGGACGGCAGCGTGTTGCGCGAGGCGTATCTCAGCTACGCCACCGGTGTCCTGACGGAGAAGGGCTCCGGCATACGGGCCCGCCTGAAGACCCTGCAACGGCAGCAGCGCGCCGCCGTGCACCGGCAGACCTCCTTCGGCCCGCTGCTGTGGCTCGGCTGGAGCGTCACCCTGCTGCTCGCCCTGGCCCTGGCCGCGGCGCTGCTGGAGACCCAGCGCTTCCTGCGCCGCCGCTTCCGGCGCCGCTACAACCGACAGCTCATCGCGGCCGGGCTGCTGTCGCTCACCGGTGTCGTCGTCACCGTCCTGTTCACCGTGTGGACGCAAGCGGGGCTGTCCGACACCCGTGCCCTGCTCGACCGGCCGCTCACCGGGCCGCACATCCCCGACGCGGGGCGGCTCACCGCCTCGTACCTGGCCGGCACCGGCCTCCGCGCGGCGGCGGCGGTGTGGATCCTGATAGGAGGCGTTCTGCTGATGGCACTGGCCGAGACGGGCCTGCGGCGGCACATCAACGACTACCGGTTCAGGCCCCGGTGAGCGCGCCCCCCGGCGGCCCGGCGACGGCCGCCCCCGCCCCCCGTCGCCGCCCCTCCCGCCGTCCGGTCCGCGTGGTCACCGTGGTGGCGAGCTGTCTGGCCGTCCTGGCGGCGGCCGCCGTGGCCGGCGTCCGCACCCTCGGGCACGAGCCGGCCGTCACCCTGCTGGCCAACTGGACCGGCGGCGACGAGACCCACTTCCGCGAGGCGGTCATCGAGCCGTTCGAGCGGAAGTACCGCATCCGCGTCGACTACCAGGGCAGCAACGCCGAGAGCCAGGTGCTCGGCGCCGACGTCGAGGCCGGCACACCGCCCGATGTCGTGGTGCTCACCGGGCCGGGCGAACTGGCCGGCTACGCCCGGCAGAAACAGCTCGTACCGCTCGAGAAACTGGTGCGCCGCGAGGACTTCGGCCCCTCCTGGGCCACCCGGCTCACGGACGGGCACGTGTACTGGTTCCCGCTGAAGGCCGACGTGAAGAGCATCGTCTGGTACCCGGCCGACGTCGGCGCACAGGAGCTGCGGAAGGCCGCGGGCCGGCCGGCCGCGTGGTGCGTCGGCATGGGCTCCGGCGCCACGAGCGGCTGGCCCGGCACCGACTGGATCGAGGACATCCTGCTCCAGCGCTACGGCCCCGCCGTCTACGAACAGTGGGTGCGCGGCGATCTGCCCTGGGACTCCCCGCAGGTGAAGGCGGCCTGGACGACCTGGCAGCGCCTGGTCGGCGCCGGCGGCGACCGGGAACTGGTCCGGCGGGCCCTGAAGACGCCGTACCAGTCGGCGTCGCTGCCGGTCGCCCGGCACCCGCGGGACTGCGTGCTGGAGCACCAGGCGTCGTTCATCCGCGGCCGGCCCGCCTGGCAGCAGGCCGACGGCCGCTACGTCTCCTCCGCCGAACTGATCCCCGGGGCGTCCGCGCCGCGCGGCTGGGAGGTCTCCGGGGACCTCGTCGCCCTGCTCCACGACACCCCTCAGGCACGGAAACTGATCCGCTACCTGGCCTCCGTCGACGCCCAACGGGCCTGGAACGAGGGGGAGTCGGGCTTCTCCGTGCACGCCGGTCTGCCGGCCGCCGCCGACCCCGGGTCCGCCTGGCACCGCTCCCTCGCGCTCACCCTGCGCGACCCACAGGCGGTGCACTGCTTCGACGCCTCCGACGCCATGCCGCCCGCGGTGCGCGACGCGTTCGCCGAGGCGGCCATCGAATTCCTCGCCCACCCCGGCCGCTTGGACCGCCTGCTGCGCTCCCTGGACACCCTGGCCGGCACCCCGGGCCTGACCTGGCTGCCGTCGGTGTGCGACGGGACGTAGCCGGGCACGGGGAAGCGGACGCTGGAAAGGGGGCGCTGCGGGCCGCTCGTGGTGGCCCGCAACGCCCCCCGGTACATACCCGAGGGGTACTCGGGAAATCTTCCGGGTTACGCGGTGACCTGCGCGGTCACCAGGTCCGAGAAGGTGGTCAGCCGGGTGTAGACACCCGGGTAACCGGCCTCCGCGCACCCCTCGCCCCAGGAAGTGATCCCTGCCAGGACGCCCCCGATGAGCAGGGGACCGCCGCTGTCGCCCTGGCAGGTGTCCACGCCGCCGGAGGAGTATCCGGCGCACACCATGTCGGACTGGACGAAGTCCGAACCGTAGGAGGAACGGCAGTTCGAGTCGGACACGACGGGCACGGTCGCGGTCCGCAGCTGGTTGGAGGAACTGCCGTTCTCCGAGGTGGTCCCCCAGCCGAGGATCCGCGCCGAGGTACCGGCCGCGTAGACGCTCGTCTGCGAGGAGGTGACGTACTTGGCCGTGGTGTACGGCATCGACGTCGACAAGGTCAGCACGGCCACGTCGTCGCCGTTGGTGGCGTCCGTGTAGCCGGGGTTGATCCAGATCCGGCTGACCCGGCTCACCGTGCCGTTGGTGCCGTTGAGGTAGGTCCGGCCGCCGACCACCCGGACGCTGCCCGTGGTCTCGCCGACCATGCAGTGCGCGGCGGTGACGACCTTCGTGGGCGCCACCAGGGTGCCGCCGCAGAACTGGTTCTGGGACGCGTCCGTGATCTGCATCATGAACGGGTACGCGCTCGTCGTGGTGGTCGTACCGCCGACGATGGGCTGGGGCGCGGCACTCGCCGTGGGGGAGGCGAGCAGCGCGGTCGCCGCGGCGGCGGCGGTGGCCACCAGGGTCGCGGCGGTCTTTCTCACACGTCTGGGCCCGAACATGAGTCTCCTCAGTGGGGGGTGCACCGGTGGGGGGTCGCGCGGGTGTCGGTGGGCGGTGTGCACGGGGAGGTCGCGGGACCGACCCCGTGTGCCCGGGCGAGCGGCACGCCCTTTACGCTAGGACCCGGAACCCACGGCTCCCAATGAGGGAACCCCCTAAGGGGCTGGGTGAGGGAAAACCCTCGGTCCGGCTCAGTTAACTAGGGCCGCGCTCAGCGCGCCCGTCGAGCCGCCGCCAATCGGACGATGTCGACCCGAGACCGGATCCCCAGTTTGCGGTAGACCCGGGTCAGGGTCGCCTCCACCGTCTTCACGCTGATGAACAGCCGGGCCGCGATCTCCCGGTTGGTGGCCCCCTCCACGACCAGCGCGGCGACCTGACGCTCCATCGCGGCCAGCACCTCCAGCACGGCCGGTGCCTCCGGCCGGTCCGGCACCGGGTCCGGCTCCAGGGCCGCGAGCGTGTCCTCCGCCTGGCGCAGCCAGGGCAGCGCCCGGCAGCGCCGGAACATCCGCACGGCCTCGTCGAAGGCCGCCGCCCCGGGGCCCCGGCCGCGCAGCCGGGCCAGCGCGAACGCGGCCCGGGCCTCCTCCAGGCCGTAGCCGAGCTTGCCGAGCCGGTCCTGAGCGGACGTCAGCTGGGCGACGGCGGCCTCCCGGTCGCCCCGGGCGGCGCGCACCAGTGCCTCGGACCGGTCCAGCACGGCGAGCACGCTCTCCCGGCCGAGCCGCAGCGCGTGCTCCCGGCTCACGTCGATGACGTCCTGCGCCTCGGCCACTTCGCCGGTGCGCACCAGCGCCTCGGCCAGATCCCCCTGCCAGCGGCCCCGGGCCGGGTCGGTGATGCCGAGGCCCAGCTCCAGGCTGCGCACCCGGCGCAGCGCACGCACGGTGCCCGCCGGGTCCCCGGCCACCAGCTGGGCGTACCCGAGCGCGCCCAGCGCCCGGGAGAGGTACATCTGGTCGCCGTCCTCCTCGGCGTGCTGCACCGCCTCGCGGGCGAGGGACAGCGCCCGGTCCACATCGCCGCCGGAGGCCTCCGCGAGGGAGGTGAGCATCGCCGAGGCGGTCTCGCCGATGCCCGAGTCCCGGGCCAGCCGCAGGCTGTCGCGGGCCAGGTCCAGGGCGCGCCCGCAGTGTCCGGCGCGCAGCTCGGTCTCGGCGAGGCCGCGCAGGAAGTGCACCTCGCTCTCCACCGAGCCGCGCCGGCGGACCTCGCGCAGCAGCGCGGTGACGGTGGTGCGGGCCTCGGCGAGCTGGTCGCCCATGACCAGCCAGCGGAACCGGGCGCTGCCCGCGCCGTTGTGATGGCAGGCCACCCGGGGATCCTGGGGCTCCCGCAGCGCCCGTTTGATGGTGCGGGGTGCCTCCGGATGGCCCATCAGGGTCTCGGTCTGCGCCTGGAAGGCGAGGGCGAGCAGCTCGGTGCGCCGGTCCTGGCCGCGCGCGGCCAGCTCGGCGGCGTGCGCGGCGGCCTGCCGGGCCTCGGTGAAGTCGCCCTCCACGATCAGCGCCCGCCAGGCCAGCTGGTAGTGGACCAGGGCCAGCAGCCGGGGGTCGTCGCCGGCGTCGGCGAGGGCCTGCGGGAAGACGGCGTCGACCTCGGTCATGGTGTGGCCGGCGGTGTCGATGACGATGATCCAGGCCCGCACCCGGTCGGCGGGCACGCTCGCCCGGGAGAGCACCTCCCGGGCGATGTCCCGGGCCAGGTCGACCTCTCCGGCGGTGATCGCGTCCTCGGCGGCGGCGAGCCGGCGCTCCTGAGGGCCGGGGCTGCCGTCGGCGGGGGTGTGCCGGGCGGCGAGCAGTCCGAGCTGGGCGGCGACCGAGGGCGCCCCGCGGTCCCGGGCGAGGGCGGCGGCCTCGGCGAGCCGGGCGGCGACCTCCGGGTCGGTGCCGGTGGTGGCCAGGGCCAGGTGCCGGGCCCGTTCTATCGGGTCGAAGGCGGCGGTGGACAGCGCCGCGTGCGCCGCCCGCCGCTCGTGCGCGGGCGCCTCCGCGTACAGCGCGGCGGAGATCAGCGGGTGCGCGAACCGTACGGCGGGGGCGTCGGGCCCGGTGGCCAGCAGCCCGAGTTCGGCGGCCTGGGCGCACTCGGCCTCGGCGTTCTCCCGGCCGGCCGCGCGCAGCAGGGCCGGGGTGGGGCGGGCGCCGGCGCTGGCCACCAGCAGGGTGCGGCGGGCCTGGACCGAGAGCATGTCCAGGCGGCTGAGCACCAGGGCGCGCAGTGAGGTCGGCACCGGCAGCGGCTCGCCGGGCCGGGGCGGGGTGGGGCTGTCGGCGAGGGCGCGGCCGAGTTCCAGGGCGAACAGCGGGTTGCCGCCGCTGGTGCGGTGGATCTCGCGGACCGTGGAGCGGGGCAGGCCGCCGTGGCCGCGGAGGTCGAGCAGCTGGGCGACCTGGGCGCGGCTGAGCGGGCCGAGCCGCACGGCGAGGGTGCCCGGCGGGCAGGCGCGCAGGTGACGGTCGTACTCCTGGCTCTCCTGGCCCTCCGTGCGTACCGCGCACAGCAGTTGCACCGGGGTGCCCTCCAGACGCCGGGCGGCGAACCCGAGGAGTTCCGCGCTGGCCGGGTCCAGCCACTGCAGATCGTCGGCGACGACCAGCACCGGGCCGTCGGCGGCGAGCGCGCGCAGCGCGGAGAGCACCGCCAGGCGCAGCGCGAGGCCGTCACGCTGGAGGCTGGACTCGCCGCGGCCGGTGAGCGCCGACTCCAGGGCGGTGCGCTGGGCGGCGGGCAGCCGGGCGGAGACCTCGTCGAGGACCAGGCCGAGCAGATCGGCGAGGGCGAGGAACGGAAGATGCGATTCTGACTCCGTCGCCGAGCACCGCAACACCGTGCGCGCGGTGGGGCCGTATTCCTCGGCCAATGCCCGCAGGACGGTCGATTTCCCTATTCCGGCGGGGCCGTGCAGCAGCACACTGCCCCCGGCGGCGAGTTGCCCGCGGGCGCCGGCGAACAGCTCCTCGCGGCCGATGACCAGGTCGGGGCGGCACCTGGCAGACTCCTGGAAGTCCCGTCGCACGGTCACCGCTCCCCTCCTGTGTCGTGTCCGGGCCAAATTCTAGGCAACGATCCCTGAAATTCGGCCGGAAGTCGTGGTGAGGGAAATAACAAACGGTCAAGCAGAGGGAAATTCAAAGCGACGCCGGATGAATGGGCGGGTTTCCCCGCCGTCTTCGGGCTACGGCAGCAGCCCCGCCCTCCGGGCCGCGCTCACCGCCTCCCCTCGCGTGCGCGCGCCGAGCTTGCGCATCGCCGAACGCAGATAGCTCTTGACCGTCTCGGGACCGATGCCCAGCCGCTCGGCCACCGCCGCGTTGGTGGCCCCCGCCGCCACCCAGGACAGCACGTCCAGCTCGCGTGGCGCCAGGGTCACGCCCCCGGCTCGGGGCGGCGCGGTCAGCAGCCCGCACGCGGCGAGCAGTTCGGCCCGCAGCGCCGGATCGGGGATCCGGGGTGCCAGCGCCCGCAGCGCCGCGTGCGCCTCGCGCACCTGTTCCCACGCGGCCCCCTGGCCGGCCGGCACGGGTTCGGTCCTCGCCGCCGCCAGCAGCTCCCGCGCCTCGTCCGCCACCACCAGCGCCTGCTCCACGTCCCGCGCCGCCGCCACCGCCGCGTCCAGCGTCCGGTCACCGAGCGGCCGGGGCGAGCGCAGCGCGCCGTAGAGCACCCCGCGCACCCGGCGCCGCACCACCACGGGCACCGCGAGCACCGCGCGGATGCCCTCGGCGGCCACCGGGGCGTCGTACTCGTGGCTGATGCGCCGCGACCGCGGGTAGTCCGGCACCGCGCACGGCCGGGCCAGTGCCACCGCCTTGCCGCCCAGCCCGGTGCCGGAGGTCACCGCGAGCGAGCGCAGCGCCGCCGTGGACGTGCCGCTCAGCTCGCTGATGCGGACGTGCGGCCCGCCGGACTCCACCAGGCCGCCGAAGGCGACGGGCAGGCCCGTGGCGCGCCGCAGCCGGGCCAGCGCGCCGCGTATCTCCGCCGTCGCCACGGCCTTGGCTGCCACCTTGTCGCTCCTTCGGTGCGGTCCACCCCGTTCGGGGGTAGTGAGACCCGCATCACGGATTAGACGATGCCGGGGAGCCGCCCGGCAATGGTCCGGCACCGAGGAGGACGTGGATGACGGCGACCGAGACGTTCCGCAGGGCCAGGGACTTCCTGCTGGCACACCGCGAGGACTACGCCACCGCCTACGAGGGCTTCCGCTGGCCCCGGCCCGGACACTTCAACTGGGCGCTGGACTGGTTCGACGTCATCGCCGAGGGCAACGACCGCACGGCGCTGCACATCGTCGAGGAGGACGGCACGGAGACCCGGCTGTCCTTCGCCGAGCTGTCCGCGCGCTCCAACCGGGTGGCCCGGTGGCTGCGCGAGCGCGGGGTGGCCGCCGAGGACCGGATCCTCGTCATGCTCGGCAACCAGGCCGAGCTGTGGGAGACCGCGCTGGCCGCGATGAAGCTGCGCGCGGTCGTCATCCCGGCCACCCCGCTGCTCGGCCCGGCCGATCTGCGCGACCGGGTGGAGCGCGGCCGGGTGCGGCACGTCATCGTCCGGGCCGAGGACACCGCCAAGTTCGACGACGTGCCCGGCACCTACACCCGGATCAGCGTCGGCGGGCTGCCCCGGGAGGGCTGGGAGCCGTACGAGGACGCCTGTGCGGCCCCCGCCGACTTCGTCCCGGACGGCCCCACCCTGGCCGACGACCCGCTGATGCTCTACTTCACCTCGGGCACGACCGCCCGGCCCAAGCTGGTCGAGCACACCCACACCTCGTACCCGATCGGCCATCTGTCCACCATGTACTGGATCGGGCTCACCCCCGGCGACGTGCACCTGAACATCTCCTCGCCCGGCTGGGCCAAGCACGCCTGGTCCAACCTGTTCGCCCCGTGGAACGCGGAGGCGACCGTCTTCGTCCTCAACTACACCCGCTTCGACGCCGCCCGGCTGATGGCCGAGATGGACCGCGCCGGGGTCACCACCTTCTGCGCGCCGCCGACGGTGTGGCGGATGCTCATCCAGGCCGACCTCACCCGGCTGAAGACCCCGCCCCGCGAGGCCGTGGCCGCCGGCGAACCGCTCAACCCCGAGGTCATCGAACGGGTCCGGCGTGCCTGGGGCGTGACGATCCGGGACGGCTTCGGCCAGACCGAGACGTCCGTGCAGGTCGCCAACACCCCCGGCCAGCCGCTGAAGACGGGTTCCATGGGCCGGCCCAGCCCCGGGTTCCGGGTGCTCCTGCTGGACCCGGTCTCCGGCGCGCCCGGTGTCACGGAGGGCGAGATCGCCCTCGACCTGGCCGAGCGCCCGGCCGGCCTGATGACCGGCTACCACGGCGACCCGGACCGCACGGCCGAGGCCATGGCGGGCGGCTACTACCGCACCGGGGACATCGCGACCCGGGACGAGGAGGGCTACCTCACCTACATCGGGCGCAGCGACGACGTGTTCAAGTCCTCCGACTACAAGGTGAGCCCGTTCGAGCTGGAGAGCGCGCTGCTGGAGCACGAGGCGGTGGCCGAGGCGGCCGTGGTGCCCGCCCCGGACGAGCTGCGGCTCGCCGTGCCCAAGGCGTACATCGTGCTCGCCGAGGGCTGGGAGCCCGGTCCCGGCACCGCGAAGGTCCTCTTCGAGCACTCCCGCAAGGTGCTCGCCCCGTACAAGCGCGTCCGCCGGCTCGAGTTCGGCGCCCTGCCGAAGACCGTCTCCGGCAAGATCCGCCGGATCGAGCTGCGCGAGGCCACGGCCGAGGGCTCGCCCGACGAGTACCGCGAGGAGGACTTCCGGTGACCGCGCGGACCCCGGCCCGGGGCACCGGGTCCCCGTACACCCGGGGGACTCGGCCCCCGTACACCCAGGGGACTCAGCCCTCGTACGCCCACGGGACGGGGACCATCCCGCTCCTCGGCGACACCATCGGCGCCAACCTGGACCGGGCCGTCGCGGCCTGGCCGGACCGGGAGGCGCTCGTGGACGTGGCGTCGGGCCGGCGCTGGACGTACGCCGAGTTCGGCGCCGACGTCGACCGGCTGGCGTACGCCCTGCGTGCGAGCGGCGTGGCCAAGGGGGACCGGGTGGGCATCTGGGCGGTCAACTGCCCGGAGTGGGTACTGGTCCAGTACGCCACCGCGCGCATCGGCGCGATCATGGTGAACATCAATCCGGCGTACCGCACGCACGAGGTCGCCTACGTCCTTCGACAGGCCGGTGTCTCCTTCCTGTTCGCCTCCTCGAGACACCGGACGAGCGACTACCGCGCGATGGTGGAGGAGGTGCGGCCGGGGCTGCCCGGGCTGCGGGAGACGGTCCACTTCGGCGACCCGGGCTGGGACGCGCTGCTCGCGCGCGCCACCCCCGAGGCCGCTGCGGAGCCGTTCGAGGAGCTGTCCTGCGACGACCCCGTCAACATCCAGTACACCTCGGGCACCACGGGCTTCCCCAAGGGGGCCACCCTCTCCCACCACAACATCCTCAACAACGGGTACTTCGTGGGGGAGATGATCGCGTACACCGAACAGGACAGGGTCTGCATCCCGGTTCCCTTCTACCACTGTTTCGGCATGGTCATGGCCAATCTGGCCGCCACGTCCCACGGCGCCTGCATGGTCGTCCCGGCGCCCTCCTTCGACCCGGAGGCCACGCTGGAGGCGGTCCAGCGGGAGCGGTGCACCTCGCTGTACGGCGTCCCGACCATGTTCATCGCGGAGCTGAACCTGCCGGGCTTCGCGGACTACGACCTGTCCTCCCTGCGCACCGGCATCATGGCGGGCTCCCCCTGTCCGGTGGAGGTCATGAAGCGGGTGGTCGCCGAGATGCACATGGAGCAGGTCTCCATCTGCTACGGCATGACCGAGACGTCACCGGTGTCGCTGCAGACCCGGATCGAGGACGACCTGGAGCACCGCACCGCCACCGTCGGCCGGGTCCTGCCCCACCTGGAGGTCAAGGTCGTCGACCCCGCCACGGGGGTGACCCGGCCCCGCGGGACGGTGGGGGAGCTGTGCACCCGCGGCTACAGCGTGATGCTCGGCTACTGGAACGAGCCGGAGAAGACGGCCGAGGTGGTCGACGCCGGCCGCTGGATGCAC
Organism: Streptomyces sp. NPDC038707; assembly: GCF_040636485.1. Classification (NCBI taxonomy): domain Bacteria; kingdom Bacillati; phylum Actinomycetota; class Actinomycetes; order Kitasatosporales; family Streptomycetaceae; genus Streptomyces; species Streptomyces sp. NPDC038707. The sequence goes on along the minus strand of NZ_JBEZUP010000005.1, from coordinate 36,813 downwards.
ACCGGCGACCTCGCGGTGATGCGCGAGGACGGGTACGTCGAGATCGTCGGCCGGATCAAGGACATGATCATCCGGGGCGGCGAGAACATCTACCCCCGCGAGATCGAGGAGTTCCTCCACGCCCACCCCGGGATCCGGGACGTCCAGGTCGTCGGGGTGCCGCACGAGCGGTACGGCGAGGAGGTGCTCGCCTGTGTCATCCCGAGCGACCCCGCGCAGCCGCTCACCCTCGAGGAGCTGCGGGCCTTCTGCGCGGGCCGCCTCGCCCACTACAAGATCCCGAGCCGGCTCCAGCTGCTGGACTCCTTCCCGATGACGGTGTCCGGGAAGGTGCGCAAGGTCGAGCTGCGGGAGACCTACGGAACCTGACACGCGCCGGAGTCCTCCGGAGGGCCGCCCGTACCGCACGGGCGGCCCTCTCGTGCTTTCCGGGGTCCGGACGACTCTTGACGACCTTCGCCCGCCCGCCCTACATTGCTTCCAGATAGTAGAAGTTACATTCCGCAGTACGGAAAAGATTGCGGAGATTGACAATCGGGAGACTGTGCTCACCGCGGGGCGCGACGGGAGTACGCATCCGAGAGGCCGAAGCAGGAGTACTCGATGGCTCGTATGACCGCTGCCCGTGCGGCAGTTGAGATCCTCAAGCGCGAGGGCGTCACCGACGCCTTCGGTGTGCCGGGCGCGGCGATCAACCCGTTCTACAAGGCCCTCAAGGAGGGCGGCGGCATCCACCACACCCTCGCCCGCCATGTCGAGGGCGCCTCGCACATGGCCGAGGGCTACACCCGTACCAAGCCGGGCAACATCGGCGTGTGCATCGGCACCTCCGGTCCGGCCGGCACCGACATGATCACCGGGCTGTACTCCGCCATCGGCGACTCCATCCCGATCCTGTGCATCACGGGCCAGGCGCCGACGCACGTCATCCACAAGGAGGACTTCCAGGCCGTCGACATCGCCTCGATCGCCAAGCCGGTCACGAAGATGGCGGTGACCGTCCTGGAGGCCGCGCAGGTCCCCGGCGTCTTCCAGCAGGCCTTCCACCTGATGCGCTCCGGCCGTCCCGGCCCGGTCCTCATCGACCTGCCGATCGACGTCCAGCTCACCGAGATCGAGTTCGACCCGGAGACCTACGAGCCGCTGCCGGTCTACAAGCCCACCGCGACCCGCGCCCAGATCGAGAAGGCCATCACCTTTCTTCTGGAGTCGGAGCGCCCGGTCATCGTGGCCGGCGGCGGCATCATCGGCGCCGACGCCTCCGAGCTCCTGGTGGAGTTCGCCGAGCTGACCCAGACCCCGGTCATCCCCACCCTGATGGGCTGGGGCACGCTGCCCGACGACCACGAGCTGAACGCCGGCATGGTCGGCGTGCAGACCTCGCACCGGTACGGCAACGCCAACTTCCTGGAGTCCGACTTCGTCCTCGGCATCGGCAACCGCTGGGCCAACCGCCACACCGGCTACAAGCTCGACGTCTACCGCCAGGGCCGCAAGTTCGTCCACGTCGACATCGAGCCCACCCAGATCGGCAAGATCTTCCCGCCGGACTACGGCGTCGTCTCCGACGCCAAGGCCGCCCTGGAACTGTTCGTCGAGGTGGCCAAGGAGCTGAAGGCGGCCGGCAGGCTGCCCGACCGCGGCGCCTGGGTGGCCTCCACCCAGGAGCGCAAGGCCACCCTGCTGCGCCGTACGCACTTCGACAACGTGCCGATGAAGCCGCAGCGCGTGTACGAGGAGATGAACAAGGCCTTCGGCCCGGACACCCGGTACGTCACCACCATCGGCCTGTCCCAGATCGCCGGCGCGCAGATGCTGCACGTCTACAAGCCGCGCCACTGGATCAACTGCGGCCAGGCCGGCCCGCTCGGCTGGACGATCCCGGCCGCGATCGGCGTCGCCAAGGCCGACCCGGACTCCCCGGTCGTCGCGCTCTCCGGCGACTACGACTTCCAGTTCCTGATCGAGGAGCTGGCGGTCGCCGCGCAGCACAAGATCCCCTACGTCCACGTGCTGGTGAACAACGCCTACCTGGGCCTGATCCGCCAGGCGCAGATCGGCCTGGACATCAATTTCCAGGTCAACCTGGAGTTCGAGAACATCAACACCCCGGAGCTCGGCGTCTACGGCGTGGACCACGTCAAGGTCGCCGAGGGGCTCGGCTGCAAGGCCATCCGGGTCACCGAGCCGGACCAGCTGGGCGCGGCCTTCGAGCAGGCGAAGAAGCTGGCCGCGGAGTACCAGGTGCCGGTCGTCGTCGAGGCGATCCTGGAGCGGATCACCAACATCTCGATGAGCCGCACCATGGACATCAGCGACATCTCCGAGTTCGAGGACCTGGCCACCGAGCCCGGCCACGCGCCGACCTCGATCAAGACGCTGAAGGTCTGACACATGCGGCAGGCGGGTCCGGCACGGTTCCGGACGACCTGACGCAGCCAGGGGCGGCCCGCCCGGGGGGACGGGCCGCCCCTTTGCCGTGCCCGCGGCCGGACACCCCCGTACGGGGCCCGCCGCCCCCGTGCAGGCGGGCCCCGCGTGTCAGTACTGTGCCCGCCGAAGGGGCCCGCCGAAGCCTTGTCGGCGCTGTTCAGAGCTTGATTTGAGGATGGCGTAGCCCGGCTACGCCCCCTGCCGCAGTCGGCGTGCTAGATCTCGTACTCGCTCAGCCCGGGCCAGTCGTCCGGGCCGCCGCCCTGCCATTCGATCAGCTCGCCCTCCTCCACCTCGACCCGGTCCAGGTCGGCCAGCCGCAGGATCTCCACGACATCGTGCAGATGCGAGGCGATCCCCAGCGTCACGTCCCCCTCGGTGACCCGCCGCGAGCCGTCCAGCGCGGGGGAGTGCACCACGATGTGCGGATGCCGTATCGGATTGCCCATGCCTTCAGCGTGCTGCGGCCGGGAGGTTCCCGCACGCCGGCCCGGATTGTCAGCCCCGGCGTGCGGCACCAGCGGCAGACGCCGGGCGGGCAAGGAGCCCGTACGACTGCTGGAGGTCGCGCGGGCGACGGCGGCGGGCCGCCTCGCTGCGGGCCGTGTACGAGCGGCGGGTGGCGGAGGGCGACGCCCATGTGAGGGACCACCCCGGGGCGAGCGCGGAGGAAGCGCTGGAGCACTTCCGGACCGCGGGTGCGGACGCCGCGTTCCTGCGGGCTCCGGACGACCGGCCGGGACACTGTGTGATACCTCGCGGCACGGCCGAGCCCTCGCTGTGGCTGGAGCGCCTGCGTGACCCCGCAGACCTTCGCCCTGCTCGCCGCGGACGGGGACGGCCGTCTCCTCCTCCAGGCGCTCCCCAAGCGGTGGAACTGCGGCGTCGCGCCGAGAGCGTCAAGGCGCCGCGGGCCGGGGCCGAGGACCGTACGGCGAGGGAGGCGGATCTTCAGCGGGCCCTCGAAGGCAGTCACTGGATCTTCGGGGGCCGGTCCGTCGGTGAGACCGCTCGGCGCCGGCTGGTGCCGGGGGACGAGATCGCGGTGCCCGGGTGCCGGCCCGGGTGGTCCACGGGGCCGTCGGTCGGGCGGTCGGCTGCCTGGTGGGACCGGACGAACACCGCGCCCGCGCCCGCGAAGAGTCCGGCATCGGGACCCGGCGGGACGGCGCGCGGACCTTCGACTCGCCTGTCACGCGGGTCGAGGTGCTCACCTGCGAAGTGCTGCCGGACAACGCGGAACGCTCCCTCGCCGCGGACATCGAGGCGGCGTAGGGAGCGTTGCGGGTGGTAGCCGTCCGACGGCGCGAGGCTGGGCGCGACAGATCGTTCGCGCCGCCGGACGGGGCTCGGGGTCTCCGGAGCGGTGCCGGAGAGGGGGCTGGGACCGCGGTGGCCGCGACGGAGGCGGGCGTTCCTTCCCTCTGGTCGAGAAGGGAGCCCGGACTCCTTCACCACCGCACTGGCTCGCACGCCACCGCGGTCCTCACCCTGCCCGCCGTACCCGGTGATCACCCCTCATCCGGATCACCTGGGCACGGCGGGGTCTTCGCGTCCGGGGCGGACCTCCCCGTCAGTCCCGGACGCAGCCCAGGAGACTCAGTCCTCGCGCAGGGCGTGGACCGCCTCCTCCACGCGCTTGCCGTACTCGGGGTCGGCGGCGTGGAAGTGGGCCAGGTTCTTCTCGATCACGTCGTCGCGGGAGACCTGCGAGAGGCCGCCGGCGATGTTCGCGACCAGCCGGGACTTCTCCTCCTCGGACATCAGCCGGTACAGCTCGCCCGCCTGGAAGAAATCGTCGTCCTTGGTGTGCGCCGGGGCGACGTGGCTGCCGGTGTAGCCGGCCACCGCGAGGGGGGCCGACAGCGGGCGGCCGGTCTCGACCGGGCCGTCGTAGGAGTTCGGTTCGTAGTTCTTGGCGTGGCGGCCCTGGCCGTTGACCGCCATGAAGCCGTCGCGGCCGTAGTTCTGGGCACCGCCCGGGACCGCCTTCGGGGCGTTCACCGCGAGCAGGGTGTGGTTGACACCGAGGCGGTAGCGGTGGGCGTCCGCGTAGGCGAACAGCCGGCCCTGGAGCATCTTGTCCGGGGACGGGCCGATGCCGGGCACGAAGTTGTTCGGGGAGAACGCGGCCTGCTCGACCTCGGCGAACACGTTGTCCGGGTTGCGGTCGAGGACCAGGCGGCCCACCCGCTGGAGCGGGTAGTCCTTGTGCGGCCAGACCTTGGTCAGGTCGAACGGGTTGAAACGGTAGTCCTCCGCCTCGGACGCCGGCATGATCTGGACGTACAGCGTCCAGGACGGGTGCACGCCCCGCTCGATCGCCTGGAGCAGGTCGGTCTGGTGCGAGTTGGGGTCCTTGCCCGCCAGTTCCTGCGCCTGCTCGGTGGACAGGCAGCGGATGCCCTGGTTCGTCTTGAAGTGGTACTTGACGAAGAAGGCCTCGCCCTTGGCGTTCGTCCACTGGTAGGTGTGCGAGCCGTAGCCGTTCATGTGGCGGTACGACGCCGGGATGCCGCGGTCACCCATGAGCCAGGTCACCTGGTGCGTGGCCTCGGGGGCGTGCGCCCAGAAGTCCCAGACGTTGTCGGGTTCCTGCTTGCCGGTGAACGGGTCGCGCTTCTGCGAGTGGATGAAGTCGGGGAACTTCAGCGGGTCCTTGATGAAGAACACCGGGGTGTTGTTGCCGACGAGGTCGTAGTTGCCCTCTTCGGTGTAGAACTTCACCGCGAAGCCGCGGGGGTCGCGGACCGCGTCGGCACCGCCGAGGTTGTCGGCGACGGTGGAGAAGCGCACGAACACCTCGGTGCGCTTGCCGATCTCGCCGAGGAAGTCGGCGTGGGTGTAGCCGGTGACGTCGTCGGTCACCTCGAAGTGGCCGTACGCGCCGGAGCCGCGGGCATGCACGACACGCTCCGGGATCCGCTCGCGGTTGAAGCGCGCGAGCTTCTCCAGGAGGTGCTGGTCCTGGATCAGGAGCGGGCCGCCGACGCCGGCGGAGGCGGAATTCTGGTTGTCGGCGACCGGTGCGCCGGACTCTGTCGTGAGCACGCGCTTCGACATCGTGGACCTTCCGTGCGGGTGTCAGCGGAAAACTGTTTCCGCTTTGTGGAGCCTAGAAGTGGGGTGAACTGAGCGTCAACACTTTGTTGAAGTCGATTCCGGACCGCGGCGCCGCCTGGGCGCGACAGGACAGGTGTCAGCGGCGCCGCGGTCCGGAAGCGTGAGGGGTCGTCAGACCTGGGCGCCGGACAGGCGCTCGACGGCCCGCAGCAGGGCCGAGTGGTCCAGGCCGCCGTCGCCCTGGGCGCGCAGGCTGGCGACCAGCTGGGCGACCACGGCGCCGACCGGCAGGGCCGCGCCGACGTTGCGCGCGGCGTCGGTGACGATGCCCATGTCCTTGTGGTGCAGGTCGATCCGGAAACCGGGCTTGAAGTCGCGGTTGAGGAAGTTGTCCTTCTTGCGCGTCAGCACGGTGGAGCCGGCCAGGCCGCCGTTGAGGACGTCCAGGGCGGCCTGGAGGTTCACACCCGACTTCTCCAGGAAGACCACGGCCTCGGCGCACGCCTGGATGTTCACGGCGACGATGAGCTGGTTGGCGGCCTTCACCGTCTGGCCCGAACCGTGCGGACCGCACAGCACGATGGTCTTGCCGAGGGCCTCGAAGATCGGCTTGGCCTCGTCGAAGTCGGCCTGCTCGCCACCGACCATGATCGACAGCACCGCCTCGATGGCGCCGGCCTCGCCGCCGGACACCGGGGCGTCCAGCACCCGGACGCCCTTGTCCTTGGCGGCCTTGGCCAGGTCCACGGAGGTCTGCGGGGTGATCGAGGACATGTCGATCAGCAGGGCGCCGGGCTTGGCGTTCTCCAGGATGCCGTCCGGGCCGTAGGCGATGGCCTCGACCTGCGGGGAGGCGGGCACCATCGTGATGACCACGTCGGCGTCGCGGACGGCCTCGGCGATGGAGCCGGCCGCGGTGCCGCCGGCGGCGGCCAGGCGGTCCAGCTTCTCCTTCTCCAGGGTGTAGCCGGTGACCTGGTAACCCGCCTTGATCAGGTTCTCGGACATGGGGGAGCCCATGATGCCGAGGCCGATCCACGCGATCGCGGGGCGGGTCGGGTGGGAGGAAGCTGCGAGGTTGCTCATGTTCAGGGTGCCTCTCTTGCTGCGGCGTACGTCTGTGAAGGGCGGCTGGTGCCAGGGGGCCGGCGGCTCAGCGGGCCGCGCGGGCCTCGCGCGGCAGCCAGTCGAACGCCTCGGCGCTCGGACGGTCGCCCGGCTTGTACTCCAGGCCGACCCAGCCGTCGTAACCGGCCTTCCGCAGCCGGTCGAGCAGCTCCTCGAGCGGGAGCGAGCCCGTGCCGGGGGCGCCGCGGCCGGGGTTGTCGGCGATCTGCACGTGCCCGGTCTTCGCCGCGTGGGCGTCGATGACCGCGGGCAGGTCCTCGCCGTTCATGGACAGGTGGTACAGGTCCATCAGGAACTTGGCGTTCCCGAGACCCGTCGCCGCGTTCACCTTGTCGACGACCTCGATCGCGGCCGGCGCCGAGACCAGCGGGTACAGCGGCGACTCGGGCTTGTTCAGCGCCTCGATCAGCAGGATCGCGCCGATCCGGTCGGCCGCCCGGGCCGCGAGGACCAGGTTCTCCAGGGCGAGCGCGTCCTGCTCGGCCGGGTCCACGCCCTCGACGCGGTTGCCGTACAGCGCGTTGAGCGCCGTGCAGCCGAGGGAGGCCGCGAAGTCGGCCGCCACGTCGATGTTGGCGCGGAACTTCTCCGACTCCTCGCCCGGCAGCGACAGGGCGCCGCGGTCGGGACCGGGCAGCCGGCCGGCGTAGAAGTTCAGGCCCGTGAGCCGGACCCCCGCGTCCTCGATCGCCTTCTTCAGGGCGTCCAGCTCGGACCGGGGCGGGGTGGGGGAGTCGATCCAGGGCCACCACAGCTCGACCGCGGAGAAGCCCGCCGCGGCGGCGGCCGCGGGGCGCTCCAGGAGCGGGAGTTCCGTGAAGAGGATCGACAGGTTGACGTTGAAGCGCTGGTCTGCGGCGGTGCTCCACTCGAAACCTGGCATTCGGGCCGCGCTCCCTTCCGTGGGTCGAGATTCCGTATTACGGAAGTTCGTTTCTGCGTAATGGAAGATTGCCGTCGGGTGTCGCCGCTTGTCAAGGGGCGTCCGCAAGACCCGCCCCGCCCGGCCGCCTCGCGCGTTAGGTTGACCGCGTGCGATTGAGAGTGGAGTTCACGACCGAGCCCTTCGACCTGGACGAGGCGCCCGCGCACGCCCTGGTGGCGCGCGAGGTCATAGAGACCGCCGAGCTGGACGCCGTGGACGTCGGCCCGTTCGGCAACACCGCCGAGGGCGGCGCAGACCGCGTGCTCGGCGCGGTGGACGCGCTGCTGCGCAAGGCCCTCCAGGCCGGCGCCACCCGGGTCTCGCTCCAGGTCAACGTGATCGGTGACGAGGCCGGGGAGGGTGATAGGTGACCGGGGACGAGCCTTTCATCGCGGCGGTGAAGCCGCTGGTCGACGCCATGGGCGGAACGATGCTCCCGCCCGACGAGGCCGGCCCCGAGGACGTGGTCCTCGCCTGGGAGGGCGCCGACGTCGTCGCCGTACGCCTGCCCCAGCTCGCCGACTCCCTCGACCACATCCTGGCCGCCATGGAGCGCAAGGAGGGCCGGCCGCTGGCCGACCTGGACCGCAAGGCCAAGCAGGAGGTCGTACGGATCCTGGAGGCGCGCGGCGCCTTCGCGGTACGGCATGGCGTGGAGACCGTGGCGGGCGCGCTCGGCGTCAGCCGCTTCACGGTCTACAACTACCTCAACCGCGAGAAGGGCGTCTGACCGGGGCGGGAGTGGGGCGGGAGCGGGGGCGCAAGGGCCGTTCGGTCCCCAACCCCGCTTGTTACGCGGAATTTTCAACAAAGTGTTGACGTGATGTTTCCGAGGGCGTTAGCTATCCGCAGCCCGTTCAGCACAACGGCCCGAAGCGGCCACGGAGGCTCCCGTGACAACCACTTCCACGCCCCCGGGCCTGTCCCGGTTCAACGACCTGGAGGAGCGCGAGGCCCTCGCGGCCCTCCATGAGGCGTGCGCCTCCACCGAGTGGGCCCGGCGACTGCTCGCCGCCCGCCCGTACGCCACCCCGGAGGACCTCTACACCGCCAGCGACGCCGCCATGGCCGAGCTGACCCCCGCGGATCTGGCGGAGGCGATGGCCGGACACCCGCCGATCGGGCGGCCCAAGCCCGGCGACCCGACCTCCGCCCGCGAACAGCGCGGCATGGCCGGCGCCTCCGAGGAGCTCAAGGCGGAGATGCTCGAACTCAACCTGGCCTACCAGGAGAAGTTCGGGCATGTCTTCCTCATCTGCGCCACCGGCCGGACCGGCGAGCAGATGCGCGACGCGGTCAAGGAGCGGATCGGCAACTCGCCCGAGCAGGAGCGGGAGATCGTCCGCACCGAGCTGGGCAAGATCAACCGCATCCGACTGGCCCGACTCGTCGAAGAGGACGCCTGACACCATGAGCACCAGCACCACCGCCTCCGTGTCCACGCACATCCTGGACACCTCGATCGGCCGCCCCGCCGAGGGCGTCGCCATCCGGCTCTCCGCCCGCTCCGGGCGCGAGGCGGACTGGCAGGCGCTCGGCGGCTCGGCGACCGACGCCGACGGCCGGTGCAAGGACCTGCCGGCTCTGCCGGAAGGGACCACCCACGTGCGGCTGGACTTCGCGGTCGAGCCGTACTTCGAGACAAAGCAAGCCGATGCGCAGCAGGACGCCCCCGCGAATCGGGACAGCGGTGCCGTGTTCTTCCCCGAGGTGGCGATCACCTTCGCCGTGGTGCCCGGGGAGCACTACCACGTACCGCTGCTGCTCAACCCGTTCGGCTACTCCGTTTACCGAGGGAGCTAGCTACATGCCGACCATCCTGGGACAGAACCAGTACGGCAAGGCCGAGAACCGAGTCGTCAAGATCACGCGGGACGGCGCCACCCATCACATCAAGGACCTCAACGTCTCCATCGCGCTGAGCGGCGACATGGAAGAGGTCCACTACTCGGGCTCCAACGCCAACGTCCTGCCGACCGACACCACCAAGAACACGGTGTTCGCGTTCGCCAAGGAATACGGCATCGAGTCCGCCGAGCAGTTCGGCATCCACCTCGCCCGGCACTTCGTCACCAGCCAGGAGCCGATCCACCGGGCGCGCATCCGCATCGAGGAGTACGCCTGGGAGCGGATCGAGACCTCGGACGCCAACAGCAGGTTCATCGGCGCGGACGACGTCAAGCACTCCTTCGTCCGCAAGGGCCAGGAGGTCCGCCTCACCCAGATCACCTACGACGGTGAGAAGTGGGAGGTCATCTCCGGCCTGAAGGACCTGGTCGTGATGAACTCGACCAACTCCGAGTTCTGGGGCTACGTCAAGGACAAGTACACCACCCTCCAGGAGGCGTACGACCGTATCCTCGCCACCCAGGTCGCCGGCCGCTGGCGGTTCAACTGGACCGACGACGCGCAGAAGATGCCCAACTGGGAGAAGTCCTACGAGCAGGTCAAGAAGCACATGCTCCACGCCTTCGCCGAGACCTACTCGCTCTCGCTCCAGCAGACGATGTACCAGATGGGCTCGCGCATCATCAACAACCGCAGCGAGATCGACGAGGTCCGCTTCTCGCTGCCCAACAAGCACCACTTCCTCGTGGACCTGGAGCCGTTCGGACTCAAGAACGACAACGAGGTCTACTTCGCCGCCGACCGCCCGTACGGCCTCATCGAGGCCACCATCCTGCGGGACGGCTGTGAGGCCCGTATCCCGGTCGACATGACCAACCTCTGACGCGGGACGCCCGCCCCCGGCCCGGCCTGACGGGCCGGGGGCGCGCTACACCGGAGGGAACAAAATGGCACAGCCTGCAAAGGGGCCGGCGAAAGCCCCGTGTTCCACCCCGCCGGTGCACATGGAGGACGCCGTCACGTCCGTGCACCCGGTGGACGAGAAGCTCCACCCCTCGCGGCTCGTCCCCGCCGCGCTCCAGCACATCGCCGCGATGTACGCAGGCGTTGTCACTCCTCCGCTCATCATCGGTCAGGCCTGCGGGCTCGACATCGGGGCCCGTACCCGGCTCATCGCCGCGAGCCTGCTCATCGCGGGCATCGCGACCATCCTCCAGACCATCGGCGTCAAGGGCGTCGTCGGCAACCGGCTGCCCTTCGTCAACGCCGCCTCCTCCGCCGGCATCGCCCCCATCCTGGCGATCGCCGAGACCAACAGCAAAGGACACCAACTCCCCGCGATCTACGGCGCGGTGATGGTGGCCGGCGCCTTCTGCCTGGCACTCGGACCGTTCTTCGGCCGACTGCTGCGCTTCTTCCCACCCCTGGTCACCGGTGTGGTCATCACCCTGATCGGCGTCACGTTGATGCCCGTCCCGGTGGGCTGGGCACAAGGCGGCGACGAGACCGCGGCCGACTTCGGCGACATGCGCCATCTGGCGCTCGCCGGATTCACCCTCGCCGTCATCCTGCTGATCCAGCGCTTCGGCAAGGGCTTCGTCAAACAAGTCGCCCTGCTCTTCGGGCTGCTCATCGGCACCCTGGCCGCGATCCCCTTCGGCATGGCCGACTTCAGCGGCATCAAGTCCGCGCCCGTGGCCGCGCTGCCCACCCCGTTCGCCTTCGGCGCCCCGGAGTTCCAGCCCGCCGCCATCCTGTCGCTGTGCATCGTGATGCTGGTGCTGATGACCGAGTCCAGCGCGGGCATGCTCGCCCTCGGCGAGATCTGCGACCGCCGCGCCGACGGCCGGACCATCACCCGCGGCCTGCGCACCGACGGCCTCGCCACCCTGATCGGGCCCGTCTTCGGCGGCTTCCCCACCTCCGCCTTCGCCCAGAACGTCGGTGTCGTCTCGCTCACCCGGGTGCGCAGCCGGTACGTCGTCGCCGTCGCCGGCGGCAGCCTGATCGTGCTCGGCGCCTTCCCGGTCCTCGGCGCGGTCGTCTCCCTGGTCCCCATGCCGGTCCTCGGCGGCGCGGGCATCGTCCTCTTCGGTTCCATCGCCGTCAGCGGCATCCGGACGCTCTCCGAGGCGGGCCTGGACGACAGCTCCAACATCATCCTGGTGGCCGTGGCACTCGGCGCCGGCATCATCCCGCTGGCCGCGCCGACCTTCTACGCCGACTTCCCGGCGTGGGCCCGGACCGTCCTCGGATCCGGCATCAGCGCGGGCGCGCTCGTCGCCGTCCTGCTGAACCTGTTCTTCCACCACCTCGGCGCCCGCGGCCGGCATCCGGCACCGGTGCTCGAGTCCTCCTAGGGGCCCTGCCGTCCCCTCCCCCCGTGGAACCCCCTGGTCCACGGGCCGCCACCGAAAGACAAGGAAGCACGATGGCACCATCGGCAGCCCCGCGCACCGTCATCGAGAACTGCGCGATCGCGACCGTGGACGCGGGTGACACGGAGTACGCCTCCGGGTACCTCGTCCTCGCCGGCAACCGTATCGAGGCGGTCGGCGCGGGCGAGGCCCCCGAGGGACTGGAGAACGTGGTGCGCCGGATCGACGGGCGCGGCCTGCTGGCCACGCCCGGCCTGGTCAACACCCACCACCACTTCTACCAGTGGATCACCCGGGGCCTGGCCACGGACCACAACCTGTTCGACTGGCTGGTCGCGCTCTACCCGGTCTGGGCGCGGATCGACGAGCGGATGACGTACGCGGCGGCCCAGGGGTCCCTCGCCATGATGGCCCGGGGCGGTGTCACCACCGCCATGGACCACCACTATGTCTATCCGCGCGGCTCCGGCGACCTGTCCGGCTCGATCATCCGGGCCGCCGCCGAGATGGGCGTGCGCTTCACACTGGCCCGCGGCTCGATGGACCGCGGCGAGAAGGACGGCGGACTGCCCCCTGACTTCGCCGTGGAGACGCTGGAGGACGCGCTCCGGGCGACCGAGGAGACCGTCGAGCGGCACCACGACCCCTCCTTCGACGCCATGACCCAGGTGGCGGTCGCCCCCTGCTCCCCGTTCTCGGTCTCCACCGAACTCCTGCGCGAGGGCGCCCGGTTGGCCCGCCGGCTGGGGGTGCGGCTGCACACCCACGGCTCCGAGACGGTGGAGGAGGAGAAGTTCTGCCACGAACTGTTCGGCATGGGCCCCACCGACTACTTCGAGTCCACCGGCTGGCTCGGTGAGGACGTGTGGATGGCGCACTGCGTCCACATGAACGACTCCGACATCGAGGCCTTCGCCCGCACGAGGACCGGCGTCGCCCACTGCCCGTCGTCCAACGCCCGCCTCGCCGCCGGCATAGCCCGCGTCCCCGACCTGCTGAAGGCCGGCGTCCCGGTCGGCCTCGGCGTCGACGGCACCGCCTCCAACGAGTCCGGCGAACTCCACACCGAGCTGCGCAACGCCCTGCTGATCAACCGGCTCGGCGCGCACCGCGAGGCCGCGCTGAACGCCCGTCAGGCGCTCCGGCTCGGCACCTACGGCGGCGCCCAGGTGCTCGGCCGCGCCGGCCAGATCGGCTCGCTGGAACCCGGCAAGCTGGCCGACGTGGTGCTGTGGAAGATGGACACCCTCGCCCACGCCTCCATCACCGACCCGGTGACCGCGCTCGTCCTCGGCGCGCCGGCCCCGGTCGCCGCGTCCTTCGTCGACGGCCGGCAGATCGTCGAGGACGGCCGCCTGCTCACCGCCGACGAGGACGCCATCGCCGTCAGCACCCGCGAGGAGGCCCGGCGCCTGGCCCGGATCGCCGCACAGGGCTGACCGGGCGGGCCATTCCCCAGACTCCGGCAGGGAGGGACGGCTCCCGGCCGGGACCCGTGGATCCGAGCGGGATCCACGGCACGCCGTCTCCGGGGTGCGTGCGGACGCACGCCCCCGGAGACGGTCATCCCCACACCACCGTCAGGATCCCCACACCCCCGCACACCCCCACAGACTCGTCACCGCTCGTTTTCGCCACCCCCCTGCGAGGGTTCCGCACGACCCCGCACCACCTCCATGAAACCCACGTCAACGATGACGTGTCACCCGCCCGGAGGAGCCGCCGTGGCCGCCCATCCCGTAGACGAGAAACTCCCCGCCCTGAAAATGGCGACCAGCGGACTGCAGCACGTGGCCGCCATGTACGCCGGTGTCGTCGCACCACCGCTCATCGTCGGCGCGGCCATCGGCCTCAGCGCGACCGAGCTGACCTTCCTCACCGGCGCCTGCCTGTTCACCGCCGGCCTCGCCACCTTCCTCCAGACGCTCGGCATCTGGAAGATCGGCGCCCGGCTGCCCTTCGTCAACGGCGTCACCTTCGCCGGTGTCGCCCCCATGACCGCGGTCGTCGCCTCCACCGAGGACAAGTCCGACGCCCTGCCGGTCATCTTCGGCGCGGTCATCGTGGCCGGCCTGCTCGGTTTCCTTGCCGCGCCCTTCTTCAGCAAGGCGATCCGCTTCTTCCCGCCGGTCGTCACGGGCTCCGTCATCACCCTGATCGGCGTCTCCCTGCTGCCCGTCGCGTTCGGCTGGGCCCAGGGGCCGAATCCCAAGGCCGACGACTACGGTTCGGCCACCTATCTCACCCTGGCCGGTCTCACCCTGCTGATCGTCCTGCTGCTGCGCCGCTTCACCCGAGGCTTCGTCAAGCAGATCGCCGTACTGGTCGGCCTGGTCGTCGGCACGCTCATCGCGATCCCGTTCGGTGTCACGGACTTCGGCCCGGTCGCCGACGCCGACGTGGTCGGCTTCCCCACCCCGTTCCACTTCGGCGCGCCCCAGTTCCAGCTCGCCGCGATCCTCTCCCTGTGCGTGGTCATGGTGGTCTCGATGACCGAGTCCACCGCCGACATGCTGGCCCTCGGCGAGATCGTCGAACGGCCCGCCGACGAGAAGACCATCGCGGCCGGCCTGCGCGCCGACACCCTCGGCTCCGCGATCAGCCCGCTGTTCAACGGCTTCATGTGCAGCGCCTTCGCCCAGAACATCGGGCTGGTCGCGATGACCCGGATCCGCAGCCGGTACGTCGTCGCGACCGGCGGCGGCTTCCTGGTCCTGATGGGCCTGTGTCCGATGGCCGCCTCGCTCATCGCGGTCGTGCCCCGGCCGGTTCTCGGCGGCGCGGGCATCGTGCTGTTCGGCTCGGTCGCCGCGAGCGGCATCCAGACCCTGGTCCGGGCCGGCCTGGACAAGGACAACAACGTGCTGATCGTGGCCGTGTCCCTGGCGGTCGGCATCATCCCGATCACCGCGCCGGAGTTCTACCACTCCTTCCCGGAGACCGCGAAGATCGTCCTGGACTCGGGCATCTCCACCGGCTGTGTCACGGCCGTGGTGCTCAACCTCCTCTTCAACCACCTCGGCAAGGGCCGCGAGGCCCAGGACGTCACCCATCCCATGGAGGCGGGGGAGGAGATCGCCGCCGTCCGCTGACACCGGGCGCCCGCACCACCCGGCCGGGGGAGACGTGGACACCGTCACCCCCGGCCCTTCCCGTGCGCGCGTGCCTACAGGCCGAACAGGCCCGGGTCCGCCGCCAGTTCCTTGAACACCGCGCGGGGATCGGCGACCAGCTTGCGCGCGGTGAGGTCCATGAGGCCGGCCACCGCGGTGACCTCGGCCGCGAGGGTGCCGTCGGTCCTGCGTATCTCCTGCCGGATCCGGAACGTCTTGCCGTCGCCCCACTCGAAGGCGCACGTCACGTCGACCTCGTCGCCGGCGAGCAGCTCCCGCCGGAAGCCGATGGTCGTCTCCAGCGCCACCGGGCCCACGCCCCGGCCCATCAGCCGGGTCTGGCCGATCCCGGCGGCCTGGAGCAGCGACCAGCGGGCGTGTTCCGCGTAGTTGAGGTATACCGCCTGGTTGAGGTGTCCCTGGGTGTCGGTCTCGTAACCGCGGACGGTCACCCGGACGGAAAACGGTTCGGTCACTGCGTGCCCTTCTCGTGTGCGGTGCTGCGGTCGTTCGGTGGTGCGGTCGTTCGGTGGTGCGGTCGTCCGATCCTGACACGCCGGTCACACCCGGCGCGGTGAGGCCAGCAGAAAGCGGGCCCGCGTCCGGGGTTCGGTGTGCTCGCCCGCCTGCCAGCCGGCCTCCTGGAGCGTCGCCGCGCAGGCCGCGAGCGCCCCGGCGTCCGGCGCGTACACCGCGACCGCCTCCGGCTGCGGGGTCGCCCGGACCCGGTACCCGTCCGCGCCCCCGCCCGCCGGACGGTGCCCGGCTGCCTCCAGCGCCAGCGCCGCGGCCCGCACCAGATGGGTCCGCTCCCAGCCGCACGGCCGGTCGGCGGCGCCGTCCGGGTTCGTCATCCTGCGCAGCTCCAGCAACCCCTGCCAGGCGCCGCGCACCTCGCGGAGCCGGGCCGGGCCGGACACCGGCTCCTCCTCGCCGCCGACCCGGGCCGCGAACACCCCGCTGTCCGGCGCGGACCCGCCGGGCGGCTCGGGCCCGGGTGCCGCCTCCCGGACGCGATGGCCGGCCGGGGTGAGGAAGTGGTCGTGCGGCGGCCGGGGGTGCCGGAACGCCAGGCCCCGCTTCACCAGCGCCGCGAGCTGGGCCGGCGTACCGCGCAGCCGTCCGGTGACCGGATCGGCGGCCTCGATCACCCGCCGCTGCGCGGCGGTCGGCGCTGGGGACATGGCATGCTCCTTCCGGCACCGGTCACTGCGGAGGACCGCCCGGGAGGACGCCCGCCCGGGCCCGTCGTACGGCCCACTGGAAGCGTACGGCCGGGGTCTGACAACGGCCGGGGCGTGCCGGAACGTCACCCGTGTCCGTGAGGCGGGTCCCCGCTACCCCGGGGGCCGGATGTTCCAGCCCGCCACCACGTTCCGGCCGTGTTCCGTGCCGAGGCGGCACAGCGCGCCCGTCGCGAGCTGGAAGAGGGCGCCGTGCCGGGGTGAGAGGCCCAGGCGGCGCGCGGTGAGGACGCGGAGGAAGTGGCCGTGCGCGATGAGCACGACGACCCCCTCCGTGTTGGCGAGGGCGGCGTCGGCCCTGGCCAGCATCCGGTCGGCGCGCGCCCCGACCTGCTCGGGGCTCTCACCGGGATGGTCCGGGGGGCCGGGCGGCACCCCGTCGGTGAACAGGAACCAGCCCGGCCGGGTCCGCTGGATCTCCGGGGTGGTCACCCCCTCGTAGCCGCCGTAGTCCCACTCGCACAGGTCGGCGTCGACCCGCGCGTCCGGGATCCCGATCAGCTCGGCGGTCTCCCGCGCCCGCTGGAGGGGGCTGACGAAGGCCGCCCCGATCCGGTGCGAGCGGATCAGCGGGACCAGCCGGCGCGCCTCGTCCCGCCCGCGCTCGGTGAGCGGTACGTCGGTCCGGCCGGTGTGCCGCCCGGACCGCGACCACTCGGTCTCCCCGTGCCGGACGAGAAAGAGGTCACCCATGACGGCACGGTGTCACAGGGCCCCCGCCGCCCGCAGGACGGACTGCGCCAGACGGTGATCCCCCGTCCGCGGCCGTCAGCTCCCCGCCCCGGTACGGCGCGGGGCGGTCATGGCGATGGTCTCCCCGCACGCGTCGAGCACGGCCGCCCTCCCGTGCGCGTCCGTGACCGGGACGACCGTGCCGCGGGTGTCGTGCGGGGCCGTGACGGCGGCCTCGTGCTGCCGTACGCACCAGGTGTCCGCGCCCGGCGTGCCCCGGCGGGTGTAGCGGAGGTCCACGGAGACGGCCGCGTGGCCGGGCAGGGCGACGGGTGCGGGGCGGCCGGAACCGGCGCCCTCGATGCCGTCCGCCTTGCCGTTGTGGAGCTCCAGGCGTGGGTAACCCGCGAACACGCAGGCGCCGGAACCCTTGTTGACGGCGGTGAGGCGCGCCCCGGACCGGGCGTCTCCCCGCCGGCCGCCGTCGAGCAGTGACAGCGTCCAGGTCAGCGTGGCGGTCCGGCAGGGCGGTGCGGTGGCGTCCGGTGCGGCGGTCGTGGTGGTGCCGCAGGCCGTCAGCGTCAGGCCGGCCGTGAGCGCGAGGCCGGCCGTGAGCGCGGCGAGGCCGCGGGCCGGTCGGGTGGTGGCCGGTCGGGTGGTGGCGGGCATCGTTCCCCCTGGAAGTGCCGTGGTGCGGTCAGGTGCCGGGATGGACCAGCGTGTACTCGGTGCCGAGGGACTTGGTGCCGGTGTCGGCGTACAGCGTCGTCTCCCCGTCGGACCATTGCACGACGAGGTCGTCGGCCCGGCCGTCGTGACGGAAGGCACCGGCGGTCAGCCCCCGGGCCTGCTGCCACAGCTTGTTCGGGCCGCGCACCCGGGACTTGGTGCCGGGCCCCGCGGCCGAGGTGCCGGCGTAGGTGTCGAGCGCGCCGTCGGTCCAGCGCACCAGCAGGTCCCCGGCGGCCGTACCGCCGAAGTCGCCGCCGGTCAGCAGGGCCGCCTCGGTCCAGGCGCCGCCCGCCGGCAGGACCCGGGTGCCGGTGCCGAGGCCGCCGGTGCCGGCCCCCGGGTACAGCGACAGCCCGCCGTCGGCCCAGCGGACCAGCAGTCCGGTGCCCCCGTCCGCCCGGAACGCCCCGGCGGTGAACTGGGCGGCGTTCTTCCACGCGGAACCCGGCGCCGCCATCCGGATCTCCCGGCCCAGTCCGGCGGGGCCGGGCTGCGGGTAGAGGGTGACCTCGCCGTCGGACCAGCGCACCAGCAGCCCCGCCCGGCTGCCCCCGGCGAAGGTGCCGCCGGTCACGGTACGGGCGTGGGTCCAGGTGGAGTTGGCCGGCCGCAGCCGCTTCTCCGCGCCGAACCCGCCCCTGCCGTCGCCCGGGTGGAGGGTGACCCCGCCGTCGGACCACACCACCAGCAGATCACCGTGGCGGTCGCCGGTGTACTCGCCCGACGCCATGAGGGCCGCCTTGCGCCAGCGCGCGGCACCGCCCGGCAGGCTGCCGCTCAGGCCCCGGTACGGGGGCAGGTCGGCGGGCGGGGCCTGATCGGCGACGGCGTGACCGAGGAGGCGTGCGGCGTCGGCGCCGAACGCGGTGGCGTAGCTGATGTAGTCCACGTCGGCGTCGTTGCCGCCTCCGTTGTAGCCGCCGAGGTTGCCGATGACGTGTCCGGTGCGGGCGTCGTCCTTGTAGTCGGTGATCCACGGGCTGCCGGACACCCCGCCGAAGTAGCCGCCGCAGGTCATCGACAACTGCCGGTAGCCGCGCAGCTGACGCGTGGGCACCGTGCACTTGACCGCCCGCCCGGCGCTGTTGTGCCGGTGGGAGGGGTAGCCGACGACGGTGACGCCCCGGTGGGTGTAACCGGCGGGCCGGGTGAAGGTCAGTCCGCCGCCCACCGCGTCCTGGAGGGACCTGCCCCACTGGTTGGCCGAGACCCGGGCGAACGCCGTGTCCAGGTCGGAGGCCGCCTTCTTGGTGGTGGACGAGCCCCGGTCGGGCACGTACCGCGGGTCGATGAAGATCCGCTTGACGGGGAAGATGCCGTACGGCTGCCGGTCCGGGGCCGCGCCCTTCACGAACTTGGGGACGAAGAGGTAGTCGCCCTTCATGTTCCGCGCGCAGTGGGCCGCGGTGAGCACGATGTTCCGGGACTTGGTGTCGATGACGCTGCCCGTGCAGTGCCAGGTCGTCCCGCGCGGCCCGTCGGAGCCGAAGAACGTGCCGACCAGCCGGGTGCCCCGGAACAGGGTGCCCTTCGGCCGGGCCGCCGCCCCTGCGGCCGGCGACGCGGGCGCCGGCGGGGTGTGCCGCAGCGCGTCGAGCGGCCGGGCCCCGGCCATGCGCTCGGCGGTCCAGAACCGCGCCGCCTGCCGCGCCTCCTGCCCGGCGGCCGGCGCGGGGGCCCCGGCCCGCGCGGCCGGCACCGCGGCCTGGGTCAGCGCCGCGCAGAGCAGGGCGACGGCCACCCGGCGCCGGCCGCGGCCGGAGGGTCTTCCGGAAGAGACCGGCTGTGCGGGTGGGTCCGGTTCTCCCGAGTTCGGTCTGCCGTACGAGAACACTGCTGCTTCCCCCTGGTCGATGGAGCGGACCGGGGGCGCGGCGGTGCGGTCGGCGGTGCGGTGCGGCGCTGGTCGGGCGCGCACCGGGGACCCGCCGTGGAAGTCCCCCGATCACGAGCGGTGATCTTCGCACAAGCGAGCGAAACGGGCCAACTCCCTTGCCGCCGTGGGCCTTCCTACTGCCGGTAACCGGCGAGGAACCTGCCGATCCGGCCGATGGCCGCCTCCAGGTCCTCCGCGTGCGGCAGGGTCAGGATGCGGAAGTGGTCGGGGGCGGGCCAGTTGAAGCCGGTGCCCTGGACCACCTGGATCTTCTCGCGCAGCAGCAGGTCCAGGACGAACTTCTCGTCGTCGTGGATCGGGTGCACCTTGGGGTCGATGCGCGGGAAGGCGTACAGCGCACCCTTGGGCTTCACGCAGGACACGCCGGGGATCTCGTTCAGCTTCTCCCAGGCCACCGTCCGCTGTTCGTGCAGCCGCCCGCCCGGCCGGGTGAGTTCACGGATGGACTGGCGTCCGCCGAGCGCGGCCTGGATGGCGTACTGCGCGGGCGCGTTGGCGCACAGCCGCATGGAGGCCAGCATGGTCAGGCCCTCCAGGTAGTCCCTGGCGTGCTGCTTCGGTCCGGTGACCACCAGCCAGCCGGAGCGGAAGCCCGCCACCCGGTAGGTCTTGGACAGCCCGCAGAAGGTGAGGACGACCAGGTCGGGGGCGAGCGCGGCGGCCGAGTGGTGCACGGCGTCGTCGTACAGGATCTGGTCGTAGATCTCGTCCGCGAACACCATCAGGCCGTGCCGGCGGGCGAGATCGAGGATGCCCTCGACGACCTCCTTCGGATAGACCGCGCCCGTCGGGTTGTTGGGGTTGATGATGACCACGGCCTTGGTGCGGTCGGTGATCTTCGCCGCCATGTCGGCCAGGTCCGGGTTCCAGTCGGCCTGTTCGTCGCACAGGTAGTGCACGGCCTTGCCGCCGGCCAGCGTGGTGGCGGCCGTCCACAGCGGGAAGTCCGGGGCGGGTACGAGGATCTCGTCGCCGTCCTCCACCAGCGCCTGGATGGCCATGGAGACCAGCTCCGAGACGCCGTTGCCGAGGTAGACGTCGTCCACGTCGACGTCCAGGCCCAGGGTCTGGTAGCGCTGGGCGACCGCGCGGCGGGCGGAGAGGACGCCCCGGGAGTCGGTGTAGCCGTGCGCCCGCGGCAGCATCCGGATCATGTCCTGGAGGATCTCCTCCGGCGCCTCGAAGCCGAAGGCAGCGGGATTGCCGGTGTTCAGGCGCAGCACGCTGTGCCCCGCCTCCTCCAGCGCGTTGGCGTGCTCGATCACCGGACCGCGGATCTCGTAGCACACCTCGCTGAGCTTGTTGGACTGCCGGAACTCCATGCGCCCCTCCGGAAACTCGTGGTGCTTGGTTTTACCAAGCGCGAGCTTGGAAAGTCCAACAACGCGTCTACACTGCGTCGCATGTCACCTCGCCGAAGCTACGACCAGTACTGCTCCGCAGCCCGCGCCCTCGATCTCGTCGGCGACCGCTGGACGCTGCTGATCGTCCGGGAGCTGCTGACCGGCCCCCGCCGCTACACGGACCTGCACGCGGACCTGCCCGGCGTGAGCACGGACGTACTCGCCTCGCGGCTGAAGGAGATGGAACGCGACGGCCTGGCCACCCGGCGCCGGCTGCCCCCGCCGGGCGTCGCGTACGTGTACGAACTCACCGTCCGGGGGCGCGCGTTGCTGCCCGTGCTGCAGGCGCTGAGCAGCTGGGGCGCGCGGGAACTGGGCGAGCGCAGGCCCACCGACGCGGTGCGGGCGCACTGGTTCGCGCTGCCGCTGCTGCGGGCGCTGGAGGGCGAGGGAGTCGTCGAAGTGGGCCTGGAGGAAGGCGAGTTCCACCTGCACGTCGGCGCCGGGGAAGGACCGGTCTACGGCGACGGACCCGCCCCCGGTACGGCCGACGCGCGCCTGGTGATGGACGCGGCGACCTGCGAGGCCGTCGCCCGCGGCGAGCTGGCCCTGCCGGACGCCGTACGGGACGGACGGGTGACGGTGACCGGGGAGGGCACCCTCGCCAAGGCGCTGCGCGAGGCGTGACGGGCGGCGCGGCGGAGTGACGCGCGGCGTGGCGGAGCGAGGGGCGGGATGCCCGGTCGCGGCGGCCGGAGCGGCAAAGGTGAAGGCCCGCCACGCGGGCGGGCCTTCACCGGGTCTCGGGGTGCCGTACGGCTCAGGCGCCCGGCGGCACGCGGGACGGCCGGCCCGAGCCGCGGGTCAGCGCGTAGCCGCCGATGCCGGCGAGCGCGGCCAGCACGCCGCCGATGCCGGTCCACACCCAGCGGTCCGACCACCAGCCGGACGACCAGCCGTCCCGGCCGAAGCTGGACAGCACGGCCCCCTTCGCGTCCTCCTTGTCCTCCCCGGACTTGACCGCGATCCCCGGGACGAGCGGCTTGCCCAGCGAGCCGTCGACCGCCGCCGCGCCGCCGATGTCCTTGGAGCCGACGCGCACCTCGGCGCCGACCGGCTGGCCGAGGTCGGCGCCGGCGAGGTCCACCACCGTCAGCCGGATGTAGTACGTGCCCGGCAGCGGGTCGTTGGCCCACGCCTCCGACCAGCCGCGCACCGTACGCAGCACACAGGCCAGTTCGACCGAGCCGGCGTCCGCCCCGGCGGTGCGCGACTGGGCGCCGTACTGGCAGGCCTGGCGGCGCCGCAGCCCGTCGTACACGTCGAGCTGCCAGGTCTCCGGGCCGTGCCGAACCGGGAGTTTCACCGTCGCCCTGACGGTGGGGCGCTGCCCGGTGTCCGCCGGGAAGGACCAGTACAGGTAGTCGCCGGTGGAGCCGTCGGCGGTGGCCCGCTCGCCCTGTTCGATCTCCGTCGCCGTACGGAACGAGGTGCCCGCCCGGGTGGGCGCGCCGTCGTCGGCGGACGCGCCCGGGGAGGGCGAGGAGTCGGCGGCGGCCGGTCCGGCTGCCAGCCCCAGCGCCAGCAGCGCGGCGCCCAGCACTCGTGTGATCCGCATCAGTTCGTCCTCCAGACCGCGACCCGCCAGCGTGACAGCCAGCCCCACAGCAGACCCGCGAGGAACCCGGCCAGCACCAGCGCGCCGAGCAGCCACCAGCCGCGGCCGAGGCCGAAGGAGGCCACGTCGTGGTGGCCCGAGGGGCCGTCCACCACGTCCACGGTCAGCTCCAGCGGCAGGCCCGGCGTGGTCTTCACGCCCGAGGCCGCCGAGAAGGACTGGGTGACCTGGAGGCACACCGTCTCGGCGGGGGCCGAGTCGTCGTCGCTGTCCTGCTTCGGGTAACGCAGACCGGTGGAGATGACGTCCGTGCGGCCGGTGCCGGCGGCCTCGCCGCGCACGATCTCCCGGCCGTGCACGGTCACCGCCCGCAGCAGCACCCCGTAGTGGGGGTTCACGGCCCGGTCGTCCGCCACGCTCACCGAGGCGCGCAGCTCCTGGCCGGGCTCGACGGCCACCTTGTACCAGCGCTGCTGCCCGAACTCCTCGCGGTCGGTGTAGAGGCCGGACGTGAGGACGGGAGCCTTCTCGCACCGGTCGGCGCCCTCGGTGGCGACCGGCGTCACCACCGGATCCGCCGCCTGGTCCACCAACTGGCCGACGCGGTCGCTCAGTTCCTCCTTGTGGCGGACGTCGGTGTAGGTACCGCCGGTGGCGTCCGCGATGCAGCTGAGCTGTGCGCGGGTCTTGGCGTCCGGCACCAGGCCGAGGGTGTCGATGGTCAGGCCGATGCCCTTGGCGGCTATCTCCCGGGCCACCTCGCACGGGTCGAGCGGCTGGCAGGTGTCCTCGCCGTCGCTGATCAGCACGATGCGGCGGATGCCGTTCCCGCCGTTCAGGTCGTCCGCCGCCTTCAGCAGCGCGGGCCCGATCGGGGTCCAGCCGGTGGGCGCCAGCGTGGCCACGGCCGTCTTCGCGTCGGTACGGTTCAGCGGGCCGACCGGGTACAGCCGCGCGGTGTCCTTGCAGCCCTCCTTGCGGTCGTCGCCGCGGTAGTTCGCGCCGAGCGTCCGGATGCCGAGCTGCACCTCCTCGGGCGTCGCGTCCAGCACCTCGTTGAACGCCTGCTTCGCCGCGGCCATCCGGGTGCCGCCGTCGATGTCCCGGGTCCGCATGGACCCGCTGACGTCCAGCACGAGTTCGACCTTCGGAGCGCCCTGCTCCGTCTCGTCGGCGACCGCACCCGAGGGGAACGCGATCCCGGCGGTCAGGGCGGCGAACAGCGCACAGACCCCCACCGCCAGCCGTTGTCTTCTGATCATCGCCGGATCCTATTGACCGGACGGGCCGGACTCCAAAACGCCGGGCGGGCCGGCAGACCAACGCCGGTGCCGGTCAGGCGAGTCGGCGCACGGTCAGTGCGGAACCGACCGTGGCTGCGGCAGCCCGGTCCAGAGGTCGCCCGTGCCACCGGGGGACAGCCGCATCAGGGTCAGGGCCTTGGCCGGGAGGGGTGCTTCGCGCAGGTAGGGCAGGTCCGGGGTGGCGGGCAGCTCCGGGAGGGCCGTCTCCAGGGCGGAGGCCAGGGCGGGGGCGGAGCCCGCCGTGCCCGCCAGGGCGCCGCACAGCAGGGAGCCGAACAGCTTGCGGCGCAGGGCCGTGGGGTCGTCGGTGATCAGACGGCCCGTGAGGGCGGGCGGGGCGATGCCGTGCCGGGACAGCCGGGCGGGGCTGATCCGGATGTCGGCCAGATCGCGGTAGACCAGCCGCAGCGGGGTGCCGTCCGCCCCCAGCACGACCAGCAGGTTCTGGCCGTGGGCCTCCAGTGCCACCCCCAGCTCCAGCAGGCGCAGGCCCACCGTGAGCGCCAGCCGCGCGAACCGCGCGAGCCAGCCCGGACGGCCGGGCAGGGACGTGGTGGCGAGCGCGGCCACCGGCACCACCCGCTCGCCCGGCCCCGCGTACTCCTCCGGTGGCTGCCGCAGCAGCGCCGCCAGGTCGGGGGAGTGCGCGGTGACCGCCCCGAGCGTACGGGTGAGGTGCAGCAACCCGTCGGTACGCGCCGTCAGTTCCCCGGCGAAGTCCGACAGCGGCGCCGCCGCCCGCACCGAGTACACGGAGATGTCCCGCACCGACGACGTCAGCCGGGCGCTCAGCGCCGTCTTCACGTGCGGGCCGCCGGGCAGCGCCAGGGTACGCAGCGACATCAGCGGCCGGGCCGGGCGCCACACGTCGTACGTCCGCTTGAGCACATGCGCGGCCTGCCAGGGATGCACCGGCAGCAACAGCCGTTCCCCGTCCCGCAGTTCCGCGGGCCACTCCCCGGACACCAGGCACTCGCCCGCCGGCACCGGCACCGTGCCCAGCTCCACCACCGGCCCGTGCTCCGGACCGTACGCGAGCTGGTCCGCCACCGAGAACCCGGGCCGGGACCGGCAGCCCGGGTGGAACGGGTGCCCGTCCGTCACCCGCCGCTCCCACTCCCAGTCCTGCCGCGGCCACTGCTCCCGCCGCTCCGCTCCCGCCCGGGACAGCGCCAGCGACGCCACGCTGTGCGCCAGCTCCGCCGCGAACCCGGCCGCGCCCGGCCCCCCGAGGGCGCCCATCAGCCGCGCCGGATCGTCGTACCGCTCCCGGTCCAGGTGGACAGCGTCGACGTAGGCGGCGGTGGCGTACGGGTCCGCGTGCGGTCCGCGCAGCCGCCGGCCGTCGGACAGGCGCAGCGCAAGGCCGTGCGCCCCGCACGCGCGGCCGGTGACGAACGGCAGCGGCTCGTGGGCCAGCGCCCGCCACAGCCGGGTCAGCACGGCGGCCCGGGCACCGGGCAGCTCGGCCGCGTATCCCGGCAGCAGGCCGGGCCGGACGGCGGCCAGTTCCTCGGCGATCACGGACTCGGCGGCGCGGTCGGGGTGCACGGTCGGCTCCTGGGGCAGTCGGGACACGGCACGATTGTCGGGGACCGCCCGGCAGGGCGGAGCCGGGCGCGCTCTGCACGGCCGTGGCGGAAGCCGCCCACGACGGCGGCCATACTGTTCGTCTCCGGCTGCGCGCCGACGCACCACCCGGCGTGTGCCGGGCCGACCACGGGCCCCTGGACGACGGACGAATGGAACGCGTGGACCTCACACCCCCCACCGGCGAGACGGGCCGACCGGCCGACGCGTACGCGGCAGCGCCCCTGCTCAACTGCCTGCTGCGGGAGGTGGCGGAGCCGCTCCCGGGCGCCGGTGACCGCCGGGTGCACCGGCTGCCCGACGGCCGGCTGCTGCGGGTGCGCGCCGGGCGCCGGCCCGCCGATCCCGAGCTGTACACGGCCGGTGCCTGGCACCGCGTCGGCCATCCGGAACTGGTCAAACTGGTCGCGGAGGTGCTGCGCCGGCACACCGGGCTGCCCGGCGGCGACCTGCCCGCCGAGATGATCGACAGCCGGGACGCGGTCGCCGCCCTGCTCACCGCCCGCGCCCGGGCCACGCCCCCCGCGGACCCGTATCTGCGCTCCGAGCAGTCCCTGCTCACCGGCCACCCCTACCACCCGGCCCCCAAGGCGCGCGGCGGCGGCCCGGTCGCGTCCTGGCTGCCGTACGCCCCCGAGGCGCACGCCCGTTTCCCGCTGACGCTGCTCGGCGTCCGCGAGGACCAGGTGGCCGAGGAGGGCGACACCGGTGCCCTGGACGCCCTCGGGACCGCCCCGCCCGGCTACCGGCTGCTGCCGGCCCACCCCTGGCAGCTCGACCTGGCCGGCCGCGACCTCGCCCCCGCGTTCGCCGACGGCCGGCTGCTGCGGCTCGGCAGCACCGCGTTCCCGGTCTGGCCGACGGCCGCCGTCCGTACGGTGTACGAGCCCCGCCGCGACCTGTTCCTGAAGTTCAGCCTGGACGTGCGCATCACCAACGACATCCGCCGGCTGTGGCGCCACGACCTCGGCCGGCTGCGCCGCACCGACACCGCCGCCACCCGCGCCTTCGCGGCGCTCGGCCCGGCCGCGGCCTGGCTGAGCGACCGCGGCTACCGCACCGCCGCCTTCGCCTTCGAGGAACTGGCCGTGCTGGTCCGCGACGGGCTGCGCGGCCACCTCGTGCCGGGCGCCACCCCGCTGCTCGCGGCGGGTCTCGCCGAGGGCTTCGACGGCAGCCCGCTGGCCGCCGCGCCGGACCCGGCCGGCTGGTGGCGGGCCTATCTGCGGCAGGTCGTCCCGCCCGCCCTGACCGCGTTCCACGCCCACGGCGTCGTCCTGGAGGCCCATCTGCAGAACACGCTGGTCGCCGTGGACGCGTCCGGCACGCCCGTGCAGGCCCTGTTCCGGGACGCCGAGGGCGCCAAGCTGCTGCCGGACGTCGGCCGGGCGTCCGGCTGGGAACGGCTGGTGTACTGCCTGGTCGTCAACCACCTCACCGAGATCGCCGGCGCCCTCGCCGACCACCACCCCGGCTACGACCCCTGGCCCGCCGTCCGCCGTGAACTGGCCCGGCACGACCTGCCCGAGATCCCCGCGCTGCTCACCGCGCCCACCCTGCCCGGCAAGACGAACCTGCTGCTGCGCTGGACCGGCGCGAACGGCGCCACGGCCCGCTATCTGCCCTTGCCGAACCCGCTGCTGGGCGACTAGACGATCACCTGCTGGGGCCGCGTCGACCCCCTGCGCACCGGCGAGCGGGACCACCGCTGGAAGATGCTCGCAGGAGAGCTGGGGGTTCCGCTGCCGACGGACTACACGGACTACAAGGAACTCTGCGAGGCGTTCGGCGGCGGCGTCTTCAGTGAGTGCGTGTACTTCCCGGGGAGTGACGAGGGCGTCTCGTTCGACCTCCTGGCACAGTGGCGGGCCGCCCTGTCGGTGGACCGGGACGGCGGGTTCGGTGACGTGTCCGCCGTCGATCCCCATGCCGTCTACGCGCCGGGCGGCAAGGGGCTGGTCCAGTGGGGCTCCACCGAATGGGCCGACGAGTACTTCCGGCTGATCGACGCGGAGCGGCCGGGCGAACACCCCGTCCTCGCCCGGTCCAACGACATCGACGCACGGCACCGGTACGACATGCCCACCTCGGAGTTCCTCGACCGCGTCCTCGCCGACGCCGATTTTCACCCGTTCGGGATCGCGCGGTACGGCCTCGGCACGGCGTTCGAGTCCGGCTCCGGCGGCCCCGTCGACGGTCACCCGCTCTGACGGACGGCCGCCCGGTCTCGGCAGACACGCTCCGGCACCGCCGCCCCCGGTCAGCGACCGCCTCTACGGGCTGCCGAGGAACTCGGCCACCAGCCGGCGGGCGTACGCGGCGTCGAGGCCGGCCGGACGGAAGAGGATGCGGTACATCATGGGGGCGACGACGCGGTCCATGGCCGCTTCGACGCCGGGCGTGTTCTCCCCGCGGCCGGCCGCGCGGGCGAAGATGACGCCGATCTGTTCGGCCGCGTAGGCCGAGCACTGGCCGGCGTTGCTGCCGTCCGGGTCGCCGAGGAGGGCGTCGCGGACGTAGGCGCGCCCCGAGCCGGACGCCATCTCGTCGAGGAACTGTTCGGCCCAGGCCGTGAGGTCGGACCGCAGGTCGCCGTGGTCCTCCGGCTCACCGTCGGGACGGAGCCGTTCCACCGCGACGTCCGACAGCAGCTCGGCCAGGTCACCCCAGCGGCGGTAGACCGTCGACGGGGTGACGTCGGCGCGCCGGGCTATCAGCGGGACGGTCAGCGCGTCGCGGCCCACCTCCGCCAGGAGTTCCCGCACGGCGGAGTGCACCGCGGCCTGGACCCGGGCGCTACGCCCGCCGGGGCGCACCATGTGCTTGCGGCTCATGCGCACCAGTTTAAAGCGTAGGTTTAGCGTTTAGAGGGCGCCGGGCCCACCGCCTCGCTCAGGCGACCGGCGCGAGCGCCCGGGCGGGCTGCGTCCGCTCGTAGGCGCGGCCCACCCGCAGCAGGGTCCGTTCGCCGAGGG
Source organism: Streptomyces sp. NPDC038707 (assembly GCF_040636485.1). Taxonomy (NCBI): domain Bacteria; kingdom Bacillati; phylum Actinomycetota; class Actinomycetes; order Kitasatosporales; family Streptomycetaceae; genus Streptomyces; species Streptomyces sp. NPDC038707. Next base: position 8,550 of record NZ_JBEZUP010000005.1, on the reverse strand, counting down.
GCCGGCCGAGCAACTGCAGGCCGATGGGCATGCCCGCCGTGTCGTGGCCGACGGGGACGGACAGGGCGGGCACCCCGGTGATGTTGGCGGGGGAGGAGAGGCGTACGTAGGCGTCGGACACGCTCTCCGTCGTGCCGTCGGGCCAGGTGACGGTCTCCTGGGCGGCCGGGACCGCGGTCATCGGGACCGTCGGGGCGGCGATCACGTCCACCTCCTCCAGCAGGCGGGCCCAGGCGCGGCGCATCAGGGTGCGGGCGCGCTGGGCCCGCAGGTAATCGCCTGCGCTCATCAGTTCGCCGGCCTCCAGGAGGATCCGCACGTCCGCCTGGTACAGCTCGGGCACGGTGCGCAGGGTGCGCTCGTGGTAGGCGGTGGCCTCCGGCACCATGAGGCCCCACTGGGTGGCCTGGACGTAGCGGGTCATCGGGATGCCGGTCTCGACGATCCGGGCGCCGAGCGCCTCCAGGTGGGCGATGGCGCGGTGGACGGCAGCGGCCACCTCCGGGTCGGTGCGGTCGAAGTAGTAGTTGCCCGGCACTCCGACGCGCACACCGGTGAGGTCCGGGTCGTGTTCCGGCCGGTGGCCGGGGCCCGGGGTGTCCAGGGAGGCGGGGTCGTGCGGGTCGTGCCCGGCGAGGACGGCCAGGACCAGGGCCGCGTCCTCGACGGTGCGGGTGACCGGGCCGACGTGGTCGAGCGACCAGGACAGCGAGGTGACGCCGTGGCGGGACACCAGCCCGTACGTCGGCTTGAGGCCGACCACGCCGTTCAGCGCGGCGGGCACCCGGATCGATCCGCCGGTGTCGGTGCCGAGGGCGAAGGTCGCCGCCCCGGTGGCGACCGCGACGGCGGACCCGCCGCTGGAACCGCCGGCGACCCGGCCGCCGTCCCAGGCGTTGCCGGTCTGCGGGGTGGTCAGCCCGTAGGCGAACTCGTGGGTGTGGGTCTTGCCGGTCAGGATCGCGCCGGCGGCCCGCAGCCGGGCGGCGACCGTGCTGTCGGTGGCCGCGCGGTGGCCGTCCCGGACCCGGGAGCTGGCGGTGGTGGCCGTGCCGGCGACGTCGATCAGGTCCTTGAGCCCGGCCGGAACGCCGTGCAGCGGCCCCCGGTACCGGCCCCGGGAGATCTCCCGGGCGGCCTCGCGCGCCGCGCTGCGGGCCTGCTCCGCGGCGACCGTGACGTACGCCTCCACCTGGGGATTCACCCGGTCGATGCGTTCGAGGACGGAGTCGGTCAACTCGACGGGTGACAGCCGCCGTTCGCGGATCTCGGTGGCGGCGGCGGCGAGGGTCAGCTCATACGGCCGCATCGTGCTTCCCCTCTCCCGCGCGGTAGGCACCGGCGGGCGGGGTGTCCCCGAAGTCCAGCTCGCGCAGGACCGCGACGACGGCGTGGATGTGGTTGACGGTGGCCGCGACCGCGGCGTGGCGGTCAGGGGGCAGCACGAGCCCGGCCCGGGCGGCCCAGCGGGCGGCCTCGGGCGGCGTGAGTTCGGCGGAAGACACGGATCCCTCATCTGGTCGGGGCCGGAGCGGCGAGGCACTCCACGCCAAAAGCTAACCGTTTGCTTTAAGGGACGGTAGGGCCTAGCCTTCCTTAAGGCAAATTCATTGCGTTTGTGGGAGGTCAGGTGACGGCCGCCCCGCGACCCGCCTCCGCCGAAGAGCAAAGGAAACGAACGACCATGCAGTCCCCCTCCGCGGCCGCCCTCCCCTCCTGGACCGTGGGCGACGTCACCGTCCACCGCGTCGACGAGGTCCTGCTGCCGCCGGCGACCGGCTCCTGGCTGCTGCCCGACGCCACCCCCGAGGTGGTGACCGGCCAGGACTGGCTGCGCCCCGACTTCGCCGGCCACGACGGCGTCCTCCGCCTCGCCAGCCACAGCTTCGCGTTCGTCGTGGACGGGCTGCGCGTGCTCGTCGACACCGGCATCGGCAACGGCAAGCAGCGGGCCAACCCGGCCTGGCACGACCTGCGCACCGATTACCTGGAGCGCCTCACCGCGGCCGGCTTCCCGCCGGACTCCGTCGACCTGGTGGTCCTCACCCACCTGCACGCCGACCACGTCGGCTGGAACACCCGGCGGGTGGACGGCGCGTGGACTCCCACCTTCCCCGCCGCCCGCTACGTCACCGCCCGCGCCGAACGGGAGTTCTGGGCTGGGTACGACATGGAGGAGGCGCGCCGCCAGATGTTCCGTGACTCGGTGACCCCGGTCGAGCGGGCCGGCCTGCTCGACCTGGTCGACGTCCCGGCCGGCGGCCTGCGGCTCGTCCCGGGCCTGCGCCTCCTCCCCACTCCGGGCCACACCCCCGGCCATGTCGCCGTGGAACTGACCAGCCGGGGTGGGACGGCGCTGATCACCGGTGACTGCGTCCATCACCCGGTCCAGCTCGCCCACCCCGCCATCGGCGCCTGCGTCGACATCGACCCCCGGCGGTCCGAGGCCACCCGTCGCGCGCTGCTCGCCTCCCTCGCCGGTACCGGCACCCTGCTGCTGGGCACCCACTTCGCCCCGCCCACCGCCGGCCGGGTCGTCGCCCACGGGGATGCCTACCGGCTGCTCCCCGTCCCCCCGGCCTGACCGGGCCCCGCGTCCCTGGCATCCGTACGGAGCGGCGGCGGCCTTCCGGCCGCACACGGCGGAGCCCCGGCCGGCCCCCCTCCCACGGGGGCCGGCCGGGGCCGGTGTGTGCGGCCGTGCGGTGACCGTCAGACTCGCTCCCACAGGGCGGGGACGTTCGGCGGCTCCCAGCCCGGGTAGGCGGTGTGGCCCTGGACGCACCGGTAGCTGACGCCGTCGTAGGTCACGATGTCACCGGCCGCGTAGGTGGCGCCCACCTGCCAGGTGGTCCCGCCGCCGTCACCGCCGGGCACGGTGAGGGTGTACGTGGTGGTGTGGCCGACCTGGCCCGTTCCCGTGATGGTGAGGGTGTACGTGCCGCCGGACGTGCCCGCGGCGACCTGCACGGTGGCGGTCGAGGACTGGCCGGAGGTCACCGTGGACGGGCTGAACGACACGCTCACACCCGCCGGAGCGCCGGACGCCGACAGCCGGACGCTCTGGGCGTTCCCGCTGGTGGTGGCGGTGGATACGGTCACCGTGGCGGACGAGCCGGGCGATACCGTGCCGGCGGCGGGGCTGGCGGAGACCGAGAAGTCGTCGGCCGGTGCGGGCGCGTCACCGACGGCCGTCTTCCAGATCGTGTACGCGATCCCGTCCGCGCTGCGGTTCAGCGCGGTGGCGTTGATGTTGCCGGTGGTGTCGCAGGCGGAGTGGTAGCACGAGTCGTAGGCGCGGCCCGCGGTGCCTCCCCACTTGGCGGCCTCGGCGGCGGACTTCACGGCCGAGGCGCCGGTGGCGTAGCCGGAGGTGGGGATGCCCACCTGCTGGAAGGAGTAGTCGTCGGAGCGGCCCTGGCCCTCGACGTTCTCCTGCGGGGCCAGGCCCAGGGAGTCCCAGTAGGCCTTCATCGGCGCCGAGGCGGCCGAGTTCAGGTTGTTGACGAAGTAACCCGCGTTGGTCGAGGCGACCATGTCGAAGTTGTAGTACGCCTTGATCCGGGCGCGTTCGGCCGTGGAGAGCGAACGGGCGTAGAAATCGGAGCCGTTCAGGCCCTGCTCCTCGTCGGTCCACCAGGCGAAGCGGACCCGGTTCTTCATGGTGGGGCCGGACTGCGCCAGGGTCAGCGCGGTCTCCAGGAGCGCGGCGGAGCCGGAGCCGTTGTCGTTGATGCCGGGCCCGGCGGACACGCCGTCGAGGTGCGCGCCGAACATGTAGACGTTGTTCGCGTCGCCCTTCGGCCACTCGGCGATCAGGTTGTTGCCCGCTCCCGCGGTGCAGCCGGAGGTGCAGCTCTGCTCGGTGACCGTGTAGCCCGCCGTCTGGAGCCGGTCCTTGACGTAGGCGAGCGAGGCCCGGTAACCGGCCGTGGTGGAGCGGCGGTTGCCGCCGTTCTGCGAGGCGATGGTGTTCAGCTGGGTCAGGTGCGCCTGCACCTTGGCCACGTCGACGTCCGGCGGGGTGGACGGGTTGCCGCCGCTGCCGCCGCCCACCCTCAGCGTGTACTGGGCGGTGTGCGCCTTGGTGCCGGCGGCGCCCGTGACCGTGATCTGGTAGGTCCCGGCGGCCGTGGCCGACGAGGTGGAGACCGTCATCGTGGAGCTGCTGCCGGAGGTGACCGTCGCCGGGCTGAAGGAGACGTTCACCCCGGCCGGTGCGCCGGAGGCGGTCAGCGAGACCTGCTGGGCGCTGCCGGAGACGGTGGTGGTGTTGACGGTGGCGCGCGCCGAGGAGCCCGCGTCGACGTCACCCGAGGCGGGGCTGAGCGCCAGCGAGAAGTCGGTCTGCTCTCCCGTGCAGGTCGGGTCGCCGGTCTGCGCGGACACGCTGATCGCGTCCCAGGCGGCCTTGGTGGAGTTGAACAGGGAGCAGCTGGCGTCGAGGTTCTTCGCCGTGGTGAGTGTGGCGGTGCGGTAGCGCTTGTACGTCATGCCGCTGGTCTTGAGCAGCATGGCGCCGTAGAAGACCTTGCCCGCGTTCTGGATGCCGACGCCGGTGACGGTGGAGTTGTTGCAGGTGGGGCTGGAGGGCTTGCCGCCGCCGGGGCTGGAGCCCTCGGCCAGCAGGTAGAACCAGTGGTTGAGCGGGCCGGCCGCCGCGTGTTCCTCGGTCTGCGGGATCGACGCGGAGTAACAGTTGGGGTTGTTGCCGACCAGGCTGGGGTTGTACATGTTGCGGATCGGGCCGCGGCCCTGGAGGTTGATCATCTCGCCGACGGTGTAGTCGGGAGTGTCGTACGGCGCCGGCTCGTTGGCGTACGCCTCGGTGAGGGCGCCCATGATGTCGCCGGTCGCCTCGCCCAGCCCGCTCTCGTGGTTGGCGCCGCCGGGGGTGAAGGAGTCCAGGCCGTGGCCGAACTCGTGGCCCACCACGTCGATCCCGGCGATCCACTCGTTGGCGCTGTTGTGCCCGATGGTGATGGTGGAGCCGTCCCAGTACGCGTTCAGCTCGTTGAGGCCGACCCGGACCGGCCAGCTGCCGCCGTTGCCGTCGTGCCCGTTGCGGCCGAGCCAGTTCTTGAGCATGTCGGATTCCTTCTGCGCGGCGAACATCGCGTCCACACAGCCGGTTTCCTTGCTCGTGGGGCTGCCGGTGCCCCAGGTGTCGGTCGCCTTGGTGAACAGGCCGCCGCTGTAGTCCGAACACTGCAGTCCGGGCCGGGTGGTGTCGCGCAGCACGTAGGAGGAGCCCGACCGGGAGGTGTCGATGGTCAGCGGGTTCGGGCCGTTCCACTTGCTGGTGCCGCTGCCCGCCCGCACGTCGTCGTAGGTGTCGACGACCTTCCCGGTGCGCGCGTCGACGAAGACGTGCAGCCGGCTGGGGACGTCCGCCGCGGTGCGCCCCGTCAGCACGGTCTCCCAGGCGAGGGTGGCGCGGTCGCCCCCGGCCCGCACGACCAGCCGCCGGGAGTCGACCTTCTCGGTCTTCGCGAGCCTGGCCCGGCTGGTGCGGACCGCCTGGGCGGCGGTGACCCGGGCCCTGGTGGAGAGCGAGATCCTGGCCTTGGTGGCGGACTGGACGGAACGGACCTTGCCGGCGCCGTCGGCCAGGACGACCACGTCACCGCCGACCACGGGCAGGCCCCGGTAGGTGCGCTCGTAGGCGACGGAGTACAGGCCCTTGACCCAGGGGGTGACCTGCCGCCGGTCGTACTGCTCCTCGGGACCCTTGGCCAGCGCGTCGAGGCCGCTGCGTGCCGCCTGGTCGGCGGCGGCGACGGCTCTGGCGACGGGGGTCGGTGCCGGTTGGCCCGCCGGGGGAGCGGCGTGGGGCGCGGCCGAGGCGAAGGCGGCCGGCATCACCACCCCACCCAGCGTCAGGGCCAGGGATGTCCCGGCCACCGCCAGCTTTCTCAGCATCGTTGCTCCTTGTGAGAGGTCGTGGGGCGCACCCGACGGCCCGGAAAGGCATGCTCATGCCAATCAATGGGCCGGCGTCCGCGGTGCGTCGGTGTCTCCGTCCGCCCCGCGCCGGAGCGGCACGCCGCGCCGCCGGGCTGGCCGAACCCTCACACCACCCCGCGCCCGGGTCAACGGCCCGCGGCCCGCCGTCCCGTCCTGGCAAAAACCGGCAAAGGCCGGGGGCGCCGGGACCCGCTCAGATCCCCGCGGCCCACAACCGGTCGCGGTACTCCCTGACCTCCGGCACGTCACCCCAGCGGGAGAGCAGCCTGCCGTGCAGTCCGCGCAACTCGGCGTTGATCACCAACTCCCGTGAGGACACCGCCTCGTCGAGCACCGGGGCCGCCAGGGCGACCGCCGCGCCGGGATCACCCGCGCACGCCCAGCTGTCGGCCAGGCGGAGGGTGAGCAGCAGCCGGGTCTCCCGCATCGCCGGGGGCAGTTGGGCACGGGAGCGCGCGGTGGCGTGGACGGCGCGCCGCGCCGTCATCCGGTCACCGGTCGCGGCGGCGAGGTCGCGCAGCGCCCCGCCGATCGCCGACTCCACCCTCATCTCGCCCTCGGCGCCGGACAGCCAGGGCGCCTCCAGGAGGTCCCGGTGGCCGAGGCGGGCGAACCCGCGCCGGGCCAGGGCGATGTTCCGCCGGCACTCGGCGGCGTCGTGGCCGAGCGCGTGCCCGCGCGCCCGGTACAGGTGGGAGAGGGTGACCACCCACCGCCGCCCGGGGTCCACCGCGCCGATGGCCTCGGCGTACGCGAGCGCCGACCCGGCGTCCCGGTCGAGCCGGACCAGGGTGCACACGTCACTGAGCAGGGTCGCCCGGGCCGGCACATCGTGCACCGCGTCCGCCCAGCCCAGGCCGTGACCGAACCAGGCCATGCCGATGCTGCTCTGCCCCCGCTGCATCCGCAGCCGCCCGGCGACCTGGGCGTACTGGGCGGCCAGCCGGAGCTGCCCGTACGGCAGCCGGCCGGCGGAGTTCACCGCCCCGGCCCACCGCACCAGGACCCGTAACAGCCGCTCCACCGTGGTCAGGCCGTCGGACGCGCCCCGGTGCAGCGCGCCGCGGATCAGGCAGGCCAGGACCGCGGTGAGTGCGTGGAGCACCTCCGGCTCGCCGCCTGCCGGCCCGTCGAACCCGCCCTGCGGCCTGGTCAGCAGGTCCAGCAGGTACGGGGTCCCCGCCCGGTCGGGCACCGCACAGCCCACCGTGCCGTGCAGCGGGCACGCCAGCCCCTCGGCGGGCAGCTCCGACGGCCACAGCGCGGGGTCCAGCACCTCCTGGCCGACGGGTGCTTCCCCGCCGCCCGGCACCGGCGCGAACAGCCGCGGGTCCGCCGGCGGGCGGTCGGGGCGGTACGGCGTGCCGCGCGGCGCGGCGGCGACGGCCGCCAGCTCGCCGCCGGTCCCCAGGACGGAGTCGAGCCGGCCCACGAGCCCGGCCGGCGGTTCGCGCAGCCCCGCTTCGAGCCTGCTGATGAGGCTGTGGTGGTATCCCACCTTCAGCCCGAGCTGTGACTGGGTCAGTCCGGCCTGCCGGCGCCAGGCCCGCAGCCGCCGCCCGAACTCCGCCCAGGATTCCACCGGCTGTGCCGTCTCCACAGACCTGCCCCTCCTGACGAAGGCCCCACCGCCGATGGCGTGACGCCGGGTGCTGCAGGTCCGCGGCACGGGTCGGGGGTGCGGGGGCCGGCGCTGGTCCGGACCTGATTCGCTAGGTCTAGACCATAGCCGCGAACCGGTCCCGGTCAAGAGCCCGTACGAGGCGAACCGCGGCCCCGGGGCAGCCCCTTCCCGCGCCCCGGTGCCATGGCGCCCGGCTGCTTCCGCGCGCACATCCCCCACAGGCCCCGGTGATCACCACCGCTCCGCTCGACCGTCCGGAGGCGGAGGTCCTCCTGCCCGGCGGCCGCCTGTTCGCGCACTCGGCGGTCACCCGCGGTGCGCCGCGGTCGAAGCCGCGCGGAACGTCTCCGCCGGTCTCCTCCTCCTCGGCGTCACCGGCGCGCACCGCGAGGCGGGACTCACCCCCGGCGACGCCGAGGACACCGCGACGAAACGCGCCCTCGCGGCACATGCCGCGGACACCCACGTCCTCGCCTCCGCCGAGAAGACCGGCACCGCTTCCCGGTACCGCGGGCCTGCGCGGGCGCCTTCGTGCCGGCGCCGCCGGGCTCCCGGACGGGCACCGTCCCACCCCGCACCGGCCGGACACCCCCGGCCTCAGCCACCGCCGCCCGCCGGACGCGGCCGAGCCCGACCGCGTCGACCCCGCACCGGCCGGTGTGGACAGGACTCCTCGTACGACCGGCTGTCCGCCGTGACCCGGCCTCCTTCCCCGCCCGGCCTCCTTCCCGCCCGGCCTCCTTCCCCGCCCGGCCGCGGCCGGTGACGCAGGCGTCCGGCGCTCCGCGGAGGAGCACCGGACGCATCATCCTGGCCGTGCCGGGTCAGCGGCGCAGGAACTCGATCAGGTCCTGGTTGAAGCGCTCCTTGTCGCCGGGGACCATGGCGATGCCGTGCGAGCCGCCCTCGTACACCTTGAGTTCGGCGTCGGCGATGATCTCGGCGGACTTGCGGCCGGT